>JAXERM010000023.1:0-39572 GCA_034116505.1 Bacilli bacterium | reverse complement strand
AACAACTTTGATACATTTTGAAATCTACCAATAATAAAAATAAAAAAATAACGTGAAAATTAGTCCAAAAATTCAGTTTTTATGCCTGAACAAGAAAAAAACTCCGATATTTTGGTGTATCGAAGTTATTGTTTTCATATGGTGGGCCTAATTGGACTTGAACCAGCGACCTCGCCCTTATCAGGGGCGCGCTCTAACCAACTGAGCTATAGGCCCATTATGTGCAGCGTTAATAATATACAATAGTCATAAATAAAAATCAATATAGAATTTATACTCTTTTTTTGAAGAAAAAAGGAAGGAATATTTTCCTTCCTTCTAGCACTAAATAGAATATTGATATCAAAGATATCAGTATAACAGCATTAACGTTTGCTGAATTGTGGTGCTCTACGTGCAGCTTTAAGACCGTATTTCTTTCTTTCTTTTTTACGGGAGTCTCTTGTTAATAAGCCTGCCGCTTTTAAAGTAGAACGTTCAACACCGGCTTCTAATAAAGCGCGAGCGATACCTAAGCGAATAGCACCTGCTTGACCAGTTGTGCCACCACCCTTGACTTCAGCACGGACGTCATATCTTGTTTCTGTGCCTGTTAACACTAATGGTTGTTTTAAATCAAGAATCAATGTTTCAAATGGTAAATATTCTTTAACATCGTGACCATTGACAGTGATTTTACCTGTACCAACAGTGAGAAAAACACGAGCGACAGAAGATTTTCTTCTACCTGTTCCGTAGAATTGAAGATCAGCTTTCTTTGCCATAGTCTATTTTCCTCCTAGAATTTGAGCTCAAGCACTTCTGGTTGTTGAGCTGCATGTTTGTGTTCTGGGCCAGCATAGACGAAAAGTTTCTTTTCGATTTGGCGACCTAAACGGCCTTTTGGAACCATACCATGAACGGATCTTTCAATCATTTCAGTTGGATATTTTTCCACCATTTCTTTTGCTGTACGTGTGCGTAAACCGCCTGCGTAACCGGAAACATTGTAATACTTTTTGGTTAATAATTTGTTACCAGAAAGACCGACTTTTTCCGCATTGACGATGATAACATAATCACCGCAATCGACATTAGGGGTCCAAATTGGTTTATTTTTACCCATGAGTATTTGTGCCACTTCTGAGGCTAATCTACCTAATGGTTTGTCTGTGGCGTCGATGACATACCATTTTCTTTGGATTTCGTTATTTTTTGCAATAGTTGTTTGACGTTGCATATAAAATCCTCCTTTACCAAACTAACTTTGTCTTTACCGGGGACTTCGCTAATTTAGCTTTTGTGCCGTTTTCAATACTACCTATATTTACTACTCAAAGTCAATAAAATAATATTTTATTAATGAAAATTATTTAAAAAAGGGAAAAAAATACTAGCCTTTAAGCATCGGCTAGTATTGTTTTAGACTGTTCGATTAAAGATTTTTGACGTTATGGTAGACGTTTTGGACATCGCCAACTTCATCTAACATATCGAGTAATTCTTGGAATTTTCTTTTATCTTCAGGATCAGTAATTTCGATTGGATCGTTAGCTAAGAATGTGATTTCTGCGGTTTCGAATTCATGGATACCTAATTCACCTAAGACATCTCTTGCTTTGGAGAAGGAAGATGGTTCCACTAAAACTTCGATTAAATCTTCATCTAAATTCACTTCGCGGACATCGACATCACTTAAGATTAAATTTTCTTCCACTTCATCACGGTTAGTGCCTTTAAAGACTAATAAACCGGTTTCAGTAAAATTGAAGATTGTTGAACCTAAATGACCACCTTTTTTCGTAATTACAGTTCTAATATCCACTAATGCACGATTAGAATTATCAGTTAATGAATCGACAATTAATAAACTTCCACCAGGACCAAAAGCTTCATATCTTCCTTGTGTATAAGATTCAGCTTCTCCACCTTTAGCTTTATTAATCGCGCGGTCGATAACGTCTTTAGTCACTTGTTGACTTTTCCATTTTTCAATCGCACTTCTTAAGGCTAAATTCATATTTGGATCAGGTTCACCAGATTTAGCCGCCATATAGATTTCTTTTGATGCACGCATAAATAATGCGCTTCTTTTAGCGGCTGTTGCCGCCATTGATTTTGCTCTTACTTCATGTGCTCTACCCATGTTAGTGCCCTCTTTTCGCTTTAAGATTTTAGCAAAATATTTATTATTTGTTAATACATAAGATAAATCTTAACCAATTTTAATTAAGGATATCGATTTATTAATATATGACATCGGTTAAATATAATCCCACACCATCGCATTTATATGGGGTGACATTTCTCATATCATTATCGAGTAAATCTTTGATATAAGATAAAGGTATTTTATTTAATCCCACTTGAATTGATGTTCCTACCATATTCCTAATTTGATAACGCATAAAACCATTACCGATAAAAGTGATTTTAATGATATTTTTTTCTGGCATTACAAAATTAATATCATATATTTCTCTAATGAAATTATTTTCATCTACTTCTTTAGAAGTAAAATTTTGGAAATTGTGTTGCCCTACAAAAGATAATAAGGCATTTTTAAATAAATCAATTGACATATCTTCTTTGATATTAGTCATATGTTGATCTAAAAAAGGATTACGATGACCTAAATATAGATAATAAGTATATATTTTCTTTTTCACATCATATCTAGCGTGAAAATTTTGATCAACTTCACTTAAATTTTGAATATAAATATCAGATGGTAATAAACAATTAGAAGAATATAATAGACGATTTAAATCCACTTCTTTATCAACATCGAAATGAAAATATTGTTTCAACGCACTAACTTTTGCGTCAGTTCTTCCACTACCGACGATATTAATCGGTTGATTTAATATTTGCGATAAAACTTTCTCAATTTCTCCCTGAATTGAAGGATCGTTTTTTTGTCTTTGCCAACCGGAATAATTAAATCCTTTATATGATACAACACCCATGATTCTCATATATTAAAATCCTAATTCAACGTTAAATAATATTTTAAATAAATCTAATGTTTCAACTTTTTTATCATAGATAAATAAGAATAAAACACCAGCGAATAATAATATCGTAAATAAAAAAGCGATTAGATCACGATAAGAGAAAGATAATTGACGGTATCTACTTCTTTTGGCTTTTGGATCATAACCTCTAGCTTCCATCGCATTAGATAATTCTTCACTGCTTTCAATCGAAGAAACAAATAAAGGGACAATTAAAGAAATAATCGCTTTAAATCTTTTTGCTAATTTCCCATGCGAGAAATCAACACCTCTTGATGCTTGGGCTTTCATAATTCTTTCGGTTTCATCTAATAAAGTCGGGATAAATCTTAAAGCAATAGATAGTGTCATCGATATTTCATGGACTGGAAACTTCACTACCTTAAATGGTGTCATATACCATTCAAATGCATATGTTAAATCCATGGGTTTAGTCGATGAAGTTAACACCATTGTTAATGAAATCATTAAGATTAATCTTAATAAAATATAACCACATTGATAAAAAGCATCCCAATAAACCTTAAAACCATTGATGGAAAAACATAACATATGATAGGAAGGATTAGGCAATAAAATATAAATAATCATCAAGAAAATGATGAAAAACCACATCGCTTTTAAACTCTTAAATAATTCGATAAAACTCACCTTACTCATGAGCATAATGACGATTAATAGCATGAGATAAACCCCGCTTAATAATAAAGTGGTGCTCCAAGTGGTGAACTGTAAAAATATCATCACCATTAATAAAATTAATAAAAACAATTTATTACGTGGATCTAAGCGATGAATAAATGTAGGATTAGGAACATATCGACCAAAAGAGATGTTATTCATCTTTTTTACCTCTTTTCATCATCGATATTAAATCGTCAATATTATGAACATTTTCTAAATCGATATCGTATCCTTTTTCTTTTAATTCTCTTGCAGTTTTAAATAATAAAGGCACTTCTAAACCATATGATTCATCTAAAGTCATAAATAAAGAATGCGGATCACCAGAATACACTAGTTGACCGTGACTTAAAACAAAGACATTTTCAACATAGCGATAAACTAAATCCATATCGTGAGTGACTAAGATAATCGTCTTACCTTCTTGATGCATTTTATTAACTAAATTCATCACTTCGACTTCTCCGACATAATCTAGTCCAGCGGTTGGTTCATCAAGGACGAGAATATCAGGATCAATCGCTAAGATTCCCGCGATTGCGACACGGCGTTTTTCTCCCCCACTTAATTCAAAAGGAGAACGGAGAAAATATTTTTCATCTAATCCAACCGCTTTTAATGCCTCGTGTGCTTTTTCTAAAGCCGTTTTTTCATCCGCACCGAAGTTTTTCACCCCAAAAGCCACATCTTTTTCCACTGTCTCTTCGAATAATTGATATTCTGGAAATTGAAAGACAATACCAAGATGTTTTCTTAATTGTTTAATGTTCTTATTTTTCTTTTTATTCGGAGTGATTTTATAATCATCCACAATCACTTCACCACTTGTCGGAATTAATAAAGCGTTGAGGTTTTGCATTAAGGTCGATTTACCACTACCAGTATGACCGATAAAAGCATTAAAAGAGCCTTCTTTAATCTCTAATGAAATATCTTTTAAGGCTTCCACTTGATTAACGGTTTTAGGGAAATATGTATAAAATAGATTATTGATCTTAATGCTCATAATTCCTCCAATAATGACTCTAAGTCATGGCTCGAGGAATTTTTTAATAAATTCTCTGATAATAATCTTTGTTTAAACTCTAAATAAAAAGGCATTTTTAAATGATGTTCTTCTAGAACTTTTTGATCAAAAAATATCGCTTCTGGTTCACCAGCTTTAATGACTTTTCCTTGATCTAAAAGTAAAACATAGTCGCTTAAAAATGCTTCTTCCACATCGTGAGTAATCGATAAAATGGTTAAATCTTTATTTTGTTCTCTTAAAGACTTGATTAAATTTCTAATATCTTCTTTACCTTTTGGGTCGAGCATACTAGTCGCTTCATCTAATATTAATATTTTTGGTGATAAAGATAGAGCCCCTGCGATTGCTACTCTTTGCTTTTGTCCTCCTGATAAACGACTAGGCTCCGCATTTAAATATTCTTCCATCCCCACCTTAGAAGCGTATTCATGCACAATATCATGCATTTCTTTAGAAGGGATATTACGATTCTCTAATCCAAAAGCAATATCATCCTCAACCGTTGCCCCAATAAATTGATTATCAGGATTTTGAAAAACTAAGGCGATTTGTTGACGGATACAGGCAATATTCTTTTTATCGATTTTTTGATCGAAGATATATATTTCCCCATTACTAGGTTCTAATAAGCCGATGATTAATTTCGCTAAGGTTGATTTTCCACTACCGTTATGACCGATGATTGAAACATATTTACCAGATTCCACCGTAAAATTAAGATCTGATAAATTCTGGTTTTCTTTCGTATAAGAGAATGATAGGTTTTTTACTCTAATCGCGTCCATGTCGGTCATTATAACATAAATAATTCTTTTATTTATATTATTTATCGATATTATGTTTATCTAAAATCTCTTTGACCTTTTTTACAATATTATTAAACGTGTAATAAACATTGTGTGAACCAGTTTTAAATAAACGAGAAATTTCTTTTAGGTCATACCCCTGTAAATATAAGGAGATGATTTTTTGTTCCTTATCACTAAATTTATATTTGGGATTAAAGATTATTTCTTTAACTTCGTCTATTAAACTGATCGATTTGATATTTTCATCCACTGAACCCACTGTTTCTGATAAACGTAGACTATTTTCGGGAGCAATCCCATTTAAAGAAACACCCGAAAATGCTTTTCCTCCATATTGATAAGCATTCTCTCTAATGATATGAAATATTTCATGCTTTGCTACCTCATACCAAAAAGGATAAAAATTATCATATTTTTTCACATCAAATGCATCTAACGCTATATAGATGGCGTTTAACGCTGATAGAAAAAAATCATCAGCTTCTAAACCGGTATCTTTATAAATATTATAAAAATCTAACGCTAAACTTTTAGCGTAAGGTAAATATAAATAACCGATTTTATTTTTGCTTAACATATCTCCATTTTTTGCCTTGATAATTAAAGATATGAGCGACTCTTTTGTACTAATAAAAATGCCTCCAGATAAGGAGGCGCTTATTCATTGTCTAATTTTCGCTAATAGGATGCCGGCCGCAACTGATGCATTAAGAGAATTAACGTGGCCAAATTGGGGGATTTTTATCACATAATCAGCGTTCTTTAACACTAATTTTGATACACCCTGCCCTTCACTACCGATTACTAAAGCGACTTTAAAATCATAATTGATGTCTTGATAATTATATGTCCCAGAACCATCACTTGCTACGACCCAGAAACCATCTTTTTTTAGTTTTTCAATCGTTTGATTAAGATTATTGACAGCACAAACTGGGACATAATTAATTGCCCCGGCACTAGTCTTTGCCACAGTGGCGTTTAATGGTACCTGTTCATGTTTGCTTAAGATAATACCACTGACATCAAACACATCAGCGCTTCTTAAAATCGCCCCAAAATTTTGTGGATCATTAATCCCATCTAAAATTAAGATAATCGCGTCTTTTTTGTTTTGACATTGTTTTAATATCTCTTCATAGGAAGAATACTGATATTCCTTAATATCGGCGACAACTCCTTGATGGACCCCATCAATTGATTGATCTAATTCTCTACGACTAACAATAGTTGTTTTAATGTGTTTTTTGGAAATCAAATCTAATATTTCTCTATGAGAAAAATTGTCAGTTAAAAATATTTCTTTGACACGGTCCGCCAATAAAGCTTCTTTAACAGGGTTCCTCCCATATATGTGATTTGTCTTTAATTTAAACATATCATCTACTCCGAGAGTTATAGAATTCCTTTATTGATTAAAAGAGCGCGAATTTCATCAGATTTAGCGTAATCTTTTTCTCTTCTAGCGGTGTTATATGCTTCTAATAAAGATAAGTCTTCTTCGTTTAATAATGGATAAGATAAGTCTAGTCCTAAAACATAGAACATATCTTTTAATGTTTTGATTAAATCATTTAATTTTTCCAAATCAATTTCTTTGCTACGAGAAATTTGATTTACTTCTTTGACGATATTAAATACTTCTGTCAATGCATTTGATGTATTTAAATCATCAGAAAGATAAGATAAGAATTTTTCGATATATTTTGGCTGTCCTAAAGATAAATCAATATGATTTGTCTGTAATAAAATAGCCCCTTGTTTATACGCTTGTTGGATACGAGTGATTTCACTCATCGCGGTTTTGATTGTGTCTTCAGTGAAATTCACTGGTTGACGATAATGCGTAGATAAAATCACTAAACGAGTGACTGGTCCCCCGTATTGATTGATCATATCTTTTGCGTATATCACATTGCCTAAAGATTTTGACATTTTTTCATTGCCAAAATTAATAAAACCATTATGCATCCAATATCGCGCAATCTTGTTATGGTGCATCGCTTCTGCTTGAGCGATTTCATTTTCGTGATGTGGGAATTTTAAATCATATCCACCACCATGGATATCGATTTGACTTTGACTAAAAATAGAATCGATCATCACGCAGCATTCTGTATGCCATCCTGGTCGACCTTTACCCCATGGTGAATCCCACGCAATTCCTTCGCTAGTCTTTTTCCATAAAGCAAAATCTAAAGGGCTTTCTTTTTGCGTATTTTCTTCAATTCTCGCCCCGACAATTAAATCGTCGATATTGATGTTAGATAAAGACCCATAATCAGCGATTTTTGATACGCGGAAATAAACATCACCGTCTTTTACATACGCTGCATCTAATTTAACTAAGCGATCAACATAATCGATAATCTTCTCCATATATTCTGTCACTTTAGGAGTGATTGTAGGAGGTAAGGAACCAATTAATTTAGTCACTTTTAAAAATTCATTAATATAGAATTCGGTTAATTCTTTTTCTGTTTTATGTTCTGCTTTTGCTTCTTTGATGATTTTATCATCAACATCAGTAAAGTTAGAAACATATGTCACATCATAACCCACATATGATAAAAATCTTCTTAAAGTATCGAATACCACAACCGGACGCATATTACCGATATGGGGATAATTATAAACAGTAGGTCCACAGACATACATTGACACTTTATTAGGGATTAATGGGGTGAATGTTTCTAAATTATTAGTTAATGAGTTATAAAATTTAATTTCCATATTTTTGACCTATTTAATATTTTATCTTACGCGTGCATAAACGCAATAAATAAAATTAAGATTAGATAATTAAACCACATTGGAAAAATTAGCAAAAATAAGCATAAAATTTCACGATTGAAAAGACCAAAAATAGGAAATTTTGTCACTGTCAAAAATTTGTTTTATTATGCTTTTTTATGGTTGCTTATTCCGTTATTATATGAGAGCAAAAAAGACGAAAGTCGATGGTTTATTAACATATCAAAACATCAAATTTGATGTTTTTACAATATCAAGAAGGAGGATCATATGTTAAAAGTAAGAAAAAGAGAAGGTTCAATCCAAGAATTTAAATTAGATAAGATTGAAAAAGCGATTGAACGCGCCTTTATGGCAGAACATAAAGTTTACACTAAAGAAATTATTCAAATGCTCGCATTACGCGTGACCGCTGATTTCAATCCATTAGTGAAAAACGAAACAATTGATGTAGAGCAAATCCAAGATTCAGTCGAAACTGTATTAGTGCAATCTGGTTATGTTGATGTCGCAAAAAGCTATATCGTCTATCGTAAACAGCATCAAAATCTTAGAGAAATCAAATCAACAAATCTCGACTATAAAAATGTTGTTAATAATTATTTAAAAATTAATGACTGGCGTGTGAAAGAAAATTCCACTGTCACATATTCTGTTGGTGGTTTAATTCTTTCTAACTCAGGTGCAGTCACTGCGAATTATTGGTTAAGCGAAGTCTATGATAAAGAAATCGCAGACGCACATAAAAACGCAGATATCCATATTCATGACTTAAGCATGTTAACCGGTTATTGTGCTGGTTGGTCATTAAAACAATTAATTCAAGAAGGTTTAGGTGGTGTTCAAGGTAAGATTACTTCTAGCCCCGCCAACCACTTATCAACATTGTGTAACCAAATGGTCAACTTCTTAGGCATTATGCAAAATGAATGGGCAGGTGCTCAAGCATTCTCTAGCTTTGATACATATTTAGCCCCATTTGTTAAAGTTGATAATTTAACATATAAACAAGTGAAACAATGCATCCAATCCTTTATCTATGGTGTTAATACACCATCTAGATGGGGTACTCAAGCACCATTCTCTAATATCACATTAGACTGGGTTGTCCCTAATGATATGGCAGAACTCAACTGTATCGTCGGTGGCAAAGAAATGCCATTCAAATATAAAGATTGTGAAAAAGAAATGGCGATGGTCAATAAAGCATTCATCGAAGTAATGATTGAAGGTGACGCGAATGGCCGTGGATTCCAATATCCAATTCCTACTTATTCCATCACTAGAACATTCGATTGGAGCGAAACAGAAAATAATAAATTATTATTTGAAATGACCGCGAAATACGGCACTCCATATTTCTCTAACTATATCAATTCCGATATGGAACCAAGTGATGTCAGAAGTATGTGCTGCCGTTTAAGACTTGATTTAAGAGAATTACGTAAAAAATCTGGTGGCTTCTTCGGAAGTGGTGAATCAACCGGTTCCATCGGTGTTGTCACAATCAATATGCCACGTATCGCTTACCTCTCAGTCGATGAAGCAGACTTCTTCGCTCGTTTAGATAAGATCATGGATATTTCTGCTCGCTCATTAAAAGTGAAAAGAAATACCGTCACTACTTTATTAGAAGCGGGATTATATCCATATACAAAGAGATATTTAGGCACATTTAATAACCACTTCTCCACTATTGGTTTAGTTGGCATGAATGAAGCATGCTTAAATGCTCGCTGGTTAAGAAAAGATTTAACTAACCCTGAAAGCGTTGAATTCACGAAGAAAGTGTTAAATCACATGAGAGAAAGATTATCTGATTACCAAGAATTATATGGTGATTTATATAATCTTGAAGCAACTCCAGCTGAATCAACCGCCTATCGTTTAGCTAAACACGATAAAGAAAGATATCCGGATATCATCACCGCAAACGAAGAAGGAAAAACTCCTTATTATACAAACTCTTCACACTTACCAGTCGGTTATACAGAAGATATTTATAAAGCTCTTGATATCCAAGATGGTTTACAAACTTTATATACATCCGGTACTGTCTTCCACGCTTTCTTAGGCCAAAAACTCCCTTCATGGAAAGCTTGTATGAATTTAGTGCGTAAGATTGCGGAAAATTACCATATTCCATATTACACAATGAGCCCTACTTATAGTGTTTGTCGTGAACATGGTTATTTAACTGGTGAACAATTCGTCTGCCCACACTGCGGCAGCAGAACAGAAGTTTATAGCCGTATTACTGGTTATTATCGTCCAGTACAAAACTGGAATGATGGTAAGACAGCAGAATATCACGATCGCCGTACTTATGAACCAGAAAATAGTGTCTTAGTCCATTCCCATAAAGATGAATGTGAAAAACAAGAAGAAAAAATTGAAAATAAGACATTAAACGGTATCTTATTATTCGCGACAAAAACATGTCCAAATTGTAAGATGGCAAAGATGTTATTAGATAAAGCTGGTATTGCTTACACTGTGATTGACGCAGAAGAAAATATTGATATGACAATGGAATATTCTGTGAAAAAAGCACCGACATTAATCGTGCCTAACGATCATGGCTATGATGTCTTTGAAAACGCATCAAACATCAAAGGTTTTATCGAAAAGACTAACTAATTATGTACGACGTAATTATTGTAGGCGGTGGCCCTGCAGGAATGGCTACAGCCTTGAACTCTTTAAGAAACGGTCGCACAGTATTAATTCTTGAAAAAGAGAACTTTGGTGGCCAAATGGCAACCTCCCCAAAACTAGAAAACATCCCTGGTATTAAAGCAATATCAGGGGTTGAATATAGTGACCAAATGTTTGAACAAATCACCGATATGGGAGCAGAATTTGAATTAGAAGATGTTCTTAGTATCGAAAAAATAGATGAAAAATTCATCGTAAAAACCAATTATCATACCTATGAATCCTGGACTGTAGTCTTGGCTAACGGTTGTAAACATCGTTCAATCGGTGTGGAAGGCGAACAAGAATTAGTCGGTAAAGGTATCTCTTATTGTGCGGTATGCGATGGAGCGTTTTATAAAAATCAAACAGTGAACATTATTGGGGACGCAAATACGGCCTTACAATACGCTTTACTTTTAGCGAATTATTGTCCGACTGTGAATATTTGGGCTTTATTTGACCATTTATTCGCAGATCAAATTCTCATTCAAAGAATCAATGATAATCCAAAAATTAATGTGCGCTTCAATGTCGCTTTAGTGGAATTCATCCATGATACAGAATTAAAAGGATTAAAATTCTTTGATAAAAACAGCAAAGAAGAATTTATCGTTAACACAAATAATGTCTTTATCGCGATTGGGCAAATTCCCCAAAATGAACCTTTCCGTTCTTTGATTGATTTAGATGATAAAGGTTTTGTCATCACAAATGAATTTATGGAAACTAGTGTCCCAGGTATATACGCAGTAGGTGACACAAGAAAAAAAGACATCCGCCAAGTGGTAACCGCTTTAGGTGATGCCTCAATCGCTAGTGTTTATATCAATCGTTATTTGCAAGCATTAGTACCCACGGAGTAATACTTCGTTCACAAATTGTTCTAAAATATTTTTAAATTCATTAGCTTGGTCTTCATTAATTTCATGAAGGCCTTTTTTAATGCATCCTTCTCTTTCAACAAATTTTTGTAAATATAATTTTTTAGCTCCTTTAATGAATTCACCCATTTCTTTAATTGATTCATTATTGTGAAATTCTTTCACTAAAGTAGTTCTAAATTCATAATCGATGCCTGAACGCATTAAATATTGGATTGATTCATTAATTTTAGATAAATCAACATGTTTAACACCCGCGGTTAAAGGATATAAAGAAGGACTATTTTTAATATCCATAGCCACATAATCAATTAAACCTTCTTGATGTAAAGTTTTAATCATGTCTGGATTAGTTCCATTAGTGTCTAATTTAATTAAATATCCTAATTGTTTGATCTTTTTAATTTTATCGATTAAATCAGGTAATAAGGTTGGTTCTCCACCAGAGATGACAACTGCATCCACCATTCCTTTACGCTCTTTTAAAAAAGATAAGATATCGTCAAAAGAAAGATAGTTTTCATTATCTAAAATAGTTAAACCATTATGACAAAATGGACAACGAAAATTACATTTCGGGGCAAATAATACCACCGCAATTTTATCTTCATAATCGAGAATAGAAAATTTATCAATACCGACGAATTCCATAGACTATTCCTAACGATAAATATTATATATTTACTCTATCTAAGATAGCAATATTTTGGTAAAATAGTGGCATGAAAAATAATATCTCATGGGATGAATATTTTATGGGCATCGCCTCACTCTCCGCGATGCGCAGTAAAGACCCAAACACAAAAGTTGGAGCGTGTATTGTCGATGAAAATCACAAAGTAGTTTCCATTGGTTATAATGGGATGCCTATTGGTTGTGATGAATCAAAATTATCTTGGAATAAAGGAGAAGGGCTAGATAGCAAATATTTATATGTTTGCCACGCCGAATTTAACGCTATTTTAAATACTAGAAATGGTTCTGCATTAAAAGGTTGTACATTATATGTAACACTTTTCCCTTGTAATGAATGTACAAAAGCTATCATTCAAACAGGAATTAAAGAAATAGTTTATTCATGTAATAAATATAAAGATGAAATCAACACTCAAGCATCATTAAAAATGCTCCAATTAGCGGGTGTAAAAATTAGAGAATATCAAGGCCGTGAACCGGAAATAAAGTTTTAATATGACAGTAAAAGAATATGTTAAAGCTCGTAAAGAGGAAATTAAAGAGCTTGTAAATAAAATGGATCGTAAGCCAAGCATCGCGATTATTCAAGTCAATGAAGATGAAGCGAGTAAAGCTTATGTTAAAGGGAAATTAAAAGATGCGGCTGAATTAAATATTAAAGCGGAATTAATTAAACTACCTTTAGATATTACTGAAGAAGAATTATTAAAAGAAATTGATCGCTTAAATCATTCAGATGACTACGATGGATTTATCGTTCAAATGCCCTTACCACCTCAAATCAATGAAGAGCATATCAAATTAGCGGTTTCCCCTAAAAAAGATGTTGATGGTTTCCATCCTTTAAGCACATTATCTCCATGCACTCCTAAAGGTATTATGAATTTTCTTCATCATGAAAAAGTACAAATTGATGGGAAAAATGCATTGATAATTGGAAGAAGCAATATAGTAGGGAAACCAATGGCGAACTTATTATTAAAAGATAATGCGAATGTCACAATCGTCCATTCCCATACAAAAAAAGAAGATTTATCTCGTTATATTAAAAACGCAGACATCATTGTCGTAGCAATTGGTAAAGCTGGATTTTTAAATCATACATTTGAATATAAAGATTCTGCCGTCGTTGTTGATGTTGGTATATCACGTGACGAAACCGGTTTACACGGCGATGCAGAAAATAACCTACCAGTTTTAATTCAAACTCCTGTTCCAGGAGGCGTCGGTTTATTAACTAGACTAGCTTTATATGAAAATCTATTAGAGATTTGTTTACATAAATAGGAGGAAATTATATGTCTAAAGCAGATGAAATTTTTGTCCAAAATATGAAGGAAATATTATCGGAAGGGTTTTGGGACACAGATTTGAATGTTCGTCCTCATTGGGAAGATGGGACTCCCGCTCATACGGTCAAAAAATTCGCGATTGTTAACCGCTATAATTTACAAGAAGAATTACCAATCTTAACTATTAGAAAAACTGCCTTTAAATCATGTTTAGATGAACTATTATGGATTTGGCAAAAGAAATCAAATAATATCCACGATTTAAAATCACATATTTGGGATTCTTGGGCGGATGAAAACGGCTCAATTGGTAAAGCATATGGTTATCAATTAGGCATTAAACATCAATATAAAGAAGGCGAAATGGATCAAGTGGACCGTGTTTTATATGATTTAAAACATAATCCTCAATCTCGTCGTATTATGACAAATATTTATAATTTTGCTGATTTACACGAGATGAATTTATATCCTTGTGCCTATTCTATGACTTTTAACGTCACCGGTGACACACTTAATGGTATTCTCAACCAAAGAAGTAATGATATGTTAACTGCGAATAACTGGAATGTTTTACAATATTCTTTATTATTAATTATGTTCGCACAAGTATCGGGATTAAAACCTGGTACATTAGTCCACGTAATCGCTGATGCGCATATTTATGATCGCCATGTTGATATCGTTAAGAAAGTAATTGAAAAACCACAACATAAAGCGCCAAAATTATGGGTCAATCCTGATATTAAAGATTTTTATCAATTCACAGTCGATGATTTCAAATTAATCGATTATGAATATGAAAAATTAGAAGATAAGATTCCGGTTGCAATTTAATATGATTATTTCGATTTTATGTGTTGATAAATATTATGGTATTGGCAAGAAGAATGGCTTATTGTTCTCTCTTCCTTTAGATATGAAATTTTTTAAAGAAACCACTAAAGGACATGTCGTAGCTTTAGGGGAAAATACTTTATTATCTTTCCCAAATCAAAAACCATTAAAAAATCGTACACATATCGTTTTATCTCAAGATGAGAGCCACAATTATGAAGGAGTAATTAATGTCCATACATTCTCCGATTTCTTAAATAAAATTAAAGAATATAATCTTAACGAAGATGTATATATCATCGGAGGAGCGTCTATTTATCATCAAACATTACCTTATGTTGATAAAGTTTTGTTAACTAAAGTGAACGCAGATGGGGGAGCGGAATTATTCTTTGATAATCTTGATTTAGATCCTCGTTTTACTTGTATTGACGAAGGTCAAACAGTCCTTGACGGGAATTATGAAATAAGATTCACAACCTATCTTAATCAACAGAAAAAAGATATTTAATAGCAAATAATAAAAGCTAGTCTAATTCCCTCATTAGTTAGAGAAATCGACTAGCTTTTTGTTATGGTTCTGTGAAATTAAATATGCTCTATAAAACTAAAAGTACACTTTATTTCACTGAGCCTTTATTATTTAAATAATAATTAAATCTTTTCGACTGTTTCTTGTAACACTAAACGTTTTAAGTTTTTAGCTTTACGATTAGGTTTAAGCACTCTTTCACCTGGTTTAATTGCCCCGACTGGACAGACTAAGCCACATAATAAGCAGCCGACGCATTTATCATGATTACAAGTTGGTCTTCTAGATGATTCATCCCATTCCATGGCTTGATGAGCCCCATCATAACAAGAGATAACACATCTACCACAGCCAACACATTTATCATTATTAATTTCTGGATAAACGATATAATCACGATCTAATTCTTCAGCTGGAATAATGTTTTTATTCGCTAAACCAACTAAATCTTCTAAACGGTCCACACCTTGAGATTCCATATAATGTTCTAAGCCATTTTTCATGTCTTCAACGATGCGATAACCATATTGCATAATTGCGGTAGTAACTTGTAAATTACGGCAACCTAATAAGATAAATTCCGCTGCGTCTTCCCAAGTTTCAATTCCACCGATACCAGAAATTTCGACATCTTTTAATCTTGGATTAGTTTTCATTTGTTGGATGAAACGTAATGCAACTGGCTTGACCGCTTTACCTGAATATCCAGAGATAGATGATTTACCATTAATAATTGGTAAACCAACTTTTTTATCTAAATCAACATTGATAATCGATTTAATTGTATTAATTGCGGCGATACCATCCGCTCCACCTTCGATGGAAGCGATTGCTGGTTCACACATATCAGTAATATTAGGAGTCATCTTCGCCATGAATGGGAGATGAGTGCTTCTTCTGACTGCTGCGCAATATTTTTTACACAATTCTGGATTTGAACCGACATCACTACCCATCGCATGAGAAGTCATTTGAGGACATGAGAAGTTAAGTTCGATCATATCTGCACCAGCTTCTGTGACCGCTTTTGCTAAGAATTCCCAATCTTCTTCATTAGAGCCCATAATAGATGCGATTAAGACATTATTAGGGAATTCTTTTTTAAGTCTTCTTAAATCCGCTAAATTTTCTTCTAATGGATGTTCAGCGATTTGTTCCATATTTTTAAAGCCAACAAATGGTTCGCTTTCTTTTGTTAAAGCATCAAAACGTGGACTGACTTCGTCGATAACATAATGTTTAGGACCAATTGTCTTAAAGACAACACCGCCCCAACCTTCTCTATATGCTTTTGCGCACATATCATAACAGTTACCAACAGGAGAGGAAGATAAGCAGAATGGATTAGGGAATTTAACACCTAAGAATGTAATGGATAAATCTTTCTTTACCATATTATTCACCTCCTAAATATTTATGCACGCTAAGTGCGACTTCTTTACCAGTTTTTACACCATAAACAACAGTTTTATCGCCATGAGCGATATCACCAGCAAAGAACATATTTGTGCCTTCAATATGATTGCCCTTAGAAGATACTTCACCGCGATCAATCACTAAACCTAATTCGTGTGCGTCACTTAATTGACCAACCGCTAAGATGATTAAATCGGCTTTAATCTTTAATTCTGCTGGGATAATGCGGTGTTTAAATGTCACGACACCGCCACGGCTCACTTTGGTTGGAATATAACCGTCGATAATTGTGACACCTTCTTTTTGTGCGGTTTCTAATTCTTTTTTCGAAGCGCGGAATTCTACAAATTGTTCATAAACAACATCGCTAACATGTGGGCATCCTAATAATTTTAAGGTTGTAACGACGTCCATTGCGACGTCACCACCACCGACAACAACAACATTATCAGGTACTTTGACATTACCTTTTCTACTCTTAACGGTTTTTAACCAATCAACCGCTAATTTGACACGACGATTGTTTTCAAACATCGGAAGCATTTTCCCCACGCTATAACCAGTTGCAACGATTACTGCGTCGTAATCTTTTTGTAGTTGTTCCATGGAAATTTCTTCACCGACTTTAGTGTTTAAAACAATATCGACACCGAGTTTAACAATACGGTCAATCTCGTCATCAACAACTTTATTGGATAAACGATATTCAGGAATACCATGTCTTAAATAGCCGCCTGCTTTATTATCTTTTTCATAAATGGTCACTTGATAACCTAATTTTCTTAATTCACCAGCAGCGGTTAATCCACTAGGGCCACTACCAATAACTGCGACTTTTTTACCGTTTTCTGGTAAGCATTCTAAGATATCCATATCAATAGATTGTTCAAAATCAGTGATATATTTTTGAATGCGACCAATATCGATTGGTTTATCAATACCGCTTCTAGAACAACCGGCTTGACAATATTTTTCAGTTGGACACACTCTTGCGCAGATCCCCCCTAAAATATTGTTAATACGAACTGTTTCTGCTGCCCCTTTAATATTTTTAAAGCGCACAGAACGAATAAATTTTGCTGGATCTGTACCAGCAGGACAAGATGATGAACATGGAGCGTCTAAACATAATAAACATCTTTGTGCTTCTTCATACACTAGACGCGGATTATAACTTGCTTCATATTCTTCTAAGTACTTTTTGGACATGTTTAATAATCCCTCCATTAAAAGTATTTTTAAGAATTTTTCTTATAACATTATTATCATATAAATTTATAAAAAATGGTATTAAAAACAAATACTCTATTTATTTTTAAATTAAAAAGCGAATAAAGCTATTGACCTTATCCACTTTTAATCTTAATGAGTGAATCTATCAGTTTGTTTAAACTGATTAATGATTATTTTTTATATGTGTATGAGAAATTTATTTTCGTTTCAACCTTGTTAATAAGTGTAAAATACGATGTGATATTGCCGTATTGATTCATTTTAATTGTTGAAACATCATCAGTGGCTTTAAATCCACCACCGACATAATATTTAATATTATCACTTTCGTCAATTGTGTCAGCAGAGACCATTGCTACTAACATTACTACTTCAGCAATATAAGTGGCATCACCTTTATTATTGGAAGAATCTTTAATGTCGACATAGACATCGAAAGTCTCTTTTGTATCTTCTTCTTTTTGATAACCTTTAGCCTTAACAGTTAACATTTCAGGTCTAGCTTTCATAGCTTCTAATGCTTTTTCATGGAATTCTGCGTATTCGACCTGTTTTAAAGAACTACAGCCAGTTAACGCTAATAGGCCAACAAATGATAAACACATTAATTTTTTGTTCATAAAAATACTCCTCTTTTGATAATTTATTTTAACATAGTCATTGCTCTTAATAAATAAATAAGGAGAGCTTATTAATTCACTCCCCTTATCTATTAATTTAATAATTATTCTAATTATTTATTTTTTGGAGCATTTGCAGCAGCATTTTTTGCATCCAAATAGAACTGGAACTAAAGCAGTTAATGAACCAAGCACTAATAAGATACCAGCAACAACAAAACCTGCTCCGATAGTGTAGTCATCGAAAAAATTACTATTCGCGGCTGATAAAGCACCTTTTGTGCAGAAGACAAAAATGCCTGCAACTAATAATAATAAAGCAACACCTAAGTGAATGAATTTTTCAACTTTAACTAAAGCGTTAACTTTTAATAAAGGTAAAACGACAACAACCACTTCCGCTAATGTAGCTAAAACGATGAAAATGAAAGCTAATAAACCAGTCCACGCTAAGCTAATATCTGGATCTAATGGACTTCCACCTTTATGACCAAAAATAGCGTATGCACCTGATGTGGATAATGTTGAGCTACCGACTTTAATTGTAGCGACAGGAGTAGATAATATTAAGATTAATGCGATAACCGCTAATAAAACACTACCTAATCCGACGTATTTTAAAAACTTTTTCATAAATAATCCTCCTGTTAATAGGATAACATAATTCTTATTTAGATTAGTAAGAAAAACATTATTTATTATTTTGTGTTTTATTTTAATAAAAAATAATAATCAAGATGTTTTCTTTTATCATTTTTAAGCGTTTTTAGAAACGATTCAGAAAAAAAGGTATAAATAACTTTATTAAACCAAAATATTCCTAAAATAGCTAAAAGATGATTGAGATATAAAAAGAGAATTCCGCTAGAGAACTAACGGAATTATTTCTTTTAATTATAGAACCCAAGCGACAACGACGATTGGGGCGTTATCACCACGACGGTTTTCTAATTTTAATTTTCTGGTGTAACCACCATTACGGTCTTTCATTTTTGGACCGATTTCTTGGAATAAAACATCTAAAGCTGTTTTGCCTTCTTCATTAGCGATATTTCTAACGAATCTAGCAGCTTGACGTTTCGCGTTCATTACATCTTCTTTCTTAGTTAATGTAATTAAACGATCTGCTTCGCTCACGACGTCTTTGCTAACTGCAGCAGTCACTTTGACGGAACCGTGAAGAATTAAATCAGTAACGACATTACGAAGCATGTTTTCATATTTGCTCTTGGTATAAGCGGCTTTAAATCTAACACCAGTTTTACCATGAACATTTTTTCTACCTTGTGCTGGCATAATTCATTACCTCCTTATTCGTAGTCTTTGAAAGACATATTGTATTGGGCAAGTTTTTCTTTAATTTCTTTTAAAGATTTCTTACCTAAGTTTTTGACTTTCATCATTTCATCTTCTGTCTTTTCTGTTAATTCGAGAATAGTTTGAATATTCGCGCGTTTTAAACAGTTATAAGAACGGGCAGAGAGTTCGAGCTCTTCAATAGTGAAGTTTTCATATTTATTTTCTTCAACTTGAACTTCTTCTTTTTCAATGTTGATATCACGAGTGATATTACCAACATCGACAAATTTATTGAAGTGATAAATTAAGATATTGGCTGCTAAAGCGAGAGCGTCTTGTGGTAAGACAGAACCGTTAGTCCAAATTTCAATTGTTAATCTATCAAAACGAGAGTCGTGTCCAACACGAGTCTTATCGACTGTATAGTTGGCTTTTCTAACAGGAGAATAATTGCTATCAGTGCAAATGACACCGACATGATCGATTGGGTGGAGAATTTTATTTTCTTCACCAGTCACATAACCACGACCATTACGAGCTTGTAATGTCATATGTAAGTGACCACCTTCTGTGACGTGTGCTAACACTAAATCTTTGTTAACAACTTCGACACCAGTAGGGCATTTAATATCACCAGCGGTCACAACGTGATCACCAGTAACATCGATTTCTAATCTCTTGTTTTCTGCTTCTTCGCCTTCAATATGTAATACTAAATCTTTTAAATTTAAGATAATAGTAGCGACGTCTTCTTCAATACCTTCTAAGGCAGTGAATTCATGACGTGCTCCTTCCACTTCAACCGCATAAACAGAAGCGCCTGGTAAGCTTTCGATTAATACACGGCGAAGTGCATTACCTAAAGTTTGACCAAAACCTCTTTCTAATGGTTCAATCACGAAACGTCCATAATTTTCTGTTCCGTCATAATCGGCTTCTTTAATACCGAATCTTTCAAATGGATTGGCGATATTCATGAGATTTCTCCTTTATTAGCCTCTTGGGCGTTTTGGTGGACGGCAGCCGTTATGTGGGATTGGAGTGCTATCAACGATTGATAAAACTTGTAATCCGACGACCGCTAAAGAACGGATTGCTCCTTCACGACCTGGGCCTGGACCCTTAACATCGACATCGACTTGTCTAATGCCTTGTTCATAAGCCACTTTACCGGCTGCTTCTGCTGCCATTTGTGCAGCGAATGGAGTAGCCTTCTTTGCCCCTTTGAAGCCCATCGCACCAGCGCTGGACCAGCTAATTGCGTTACCTTGTTCATCACAAATAGTTACAATTGTGTTATTGAAAGTGGAATGAATGTGAGCGACGCCTTTAGTAAAAGAACGTTTAATTTTCTTTTTACGAGTTGTTGTTTTTTGTGCCATGACTCTATCCTCCTTTCATTATTTAGGTGCCATCTTCTTGTTAGCGATGGTCTTACGAGGACCTTTTCTAGTACGGGCGTTAGTCTTTGTTTTTTGACCACGAACTGGAAGACCTCTTCTATGACGTAATCCTCTGTAGCAGTTGATTTCAGTTAAACGTTTGATGTTTAATGCAACTTCTCTACGAAGATCACCTTCTGTTTTATATTTTGCGATTTCGTTACGGATTGCACCGAATTGTTCATCGGTTAAATCTTTTACTCTTGTCGCACCGTCAACTTTTGCACCATTGCAAATAAGTTCAGCGGTATGTCTGCCGATACCATAGATGTAGGTAAGGGAGATTCTGACTGGTTTGTCGTTAGGAATATCAACACCAACAATACGTGCCATATTTCTTATTTCCTCCTATTAACCTTGTCTTTGTTTGTGCTTTGGATTTTCGCAAATGACCATGACTTTGCCATTTCTTTTAATCACTTTGCACTTTGGACAAATTGGTTTGACTGAAGGTCTGACTTTCATAAGTTTTTTCCTCCTATAAATAGTTTTAAGGTCTATTTGAACCTAAATGTTATGCGGCCCCGTGTTAAATCATAAGGCGAGATTTCTACCGTGACTCTATCACCTGTAAGAATGCGTATGTAATTCATACGGATTTTGCCAGAAACGGTGGCCAGGATCACGACGCCGTTTTCGAGTTCGACTTTAAATGTCGCATTTGGTAAGCACTCTTTAACGACCGCCTGTACTTCGATCATATCTTGTTTGGACATATTTTATTGTTCTCCTTCATACATAGTGATAATGTGTGGTCCATCTTCTAAGACGATGACAGTGTTTTCATAATGAGCGGTTAATTTCCCGTCTTTACTTTTCACTGTCCATCCATCACCGAGAACACGTGTCTCTTTTTTACCTTCAAGCACCATCGGTTCAATGCATAATGCAGTGCCAGGTACAATTAGTGCTCCGGTATTTGCTTTACCGTAATTAGGAATTGATGGATCTTCATGCATATGAGAGCCGATACCGTGACCAGTATAATCTCTCACCACATTATAACCATGACTCTCAACATATTTTTGAATAGCTTCGCTGATATCACCAATACGATTTCCAACTTTTGCGAATTTTAATCCTTCAAAGAAGGCGTTTTTGGTCACTTCAACTAAGCGATCAACTCTTAGGGTGGTGGTGCCGACCTTATAGGTGCGGCACGCATCCGCCATATAGCCTTTATATGAAGCCACGATATCTACAGAGACGATATCACCTTCTTTTAAGATAATCTTTTTCGAAGGAATACCGTGAATCAATGTTTCATTAACACTGACGCAAGCACTAGCAGGATAGCCATAATAGCCTTTTTCTGCTGGGATGCAGTCATGATCTAACATCATCTTCTCAACGATATCATTAATATCTTGAGTGGACATGTTTGGTTTGATTTCTTCTTCTAATTTTTGAAAGATGAGGCCTAAAACCCGACCGGCTTCTTTCATTAAATTAATTTCTCTAGTAGATTTCGTAATAATCATATTATTTATTCAAAAATTTGAGGACTTGATCGAAGAGTTCTTTACTACCGACTAAAGAATCAAAGTTATCTAATAAACCTCTTTCTTGATAGAAATCTAATAAAGGTTTTGTGTCGGTAACATAATGTTGTAGACGAACTTTTAAAGCTTCTTCATTATCGTCTTTACGTTGATATAATGGACCACCACATAAATCACAGACACCTTCAACTTTTGGTTTCATGGTGAGAATGTGATATGGAGCGCCACAATTTTTACAAACGCGACGACCAGAAATACGTCTAATAAGTTCATTGTTGTCGCAATCGAGATTGATAACTGATTCGATTGGACGATTTATTTCTTTAGATAATTGTTCCAATGCTTCTGCTTGTGGAAGCGTTCTTGGAAAACCATCTAATAGGAATCCGTTAGCGCAGTCATCTTGAGATAATCTTTCTTTGACGATGCCAATTGTGACTTCATCAGGAACTAAATCACCTCTATTGATGTAAGATTGAGCTAATTTTCCGAGTTCTGTGCCAGCTTTAATTGCTTCACGGAACATATCACCAGTGGAAATATGCACGAGTGATAAAGCTTGTTTGAGTTGCTTGGCTAATGTGCCTTTACCAGCCCCTGGAGGGCCCATTAAGATGATATTTTTAATCATTTTTATCTTCCTCCACTACTGACGACTTCTTCAAAAGATTTTCCAGCTAATAAACCATCGATTTGATTGTTGATTTCTAAGCAGACACCAACAACGATGATGATACCAGTCCCACCTAATGCTAAGGATGGATTGTCTTTAAAGACTGTCATCGATAAGATTGGTGGAAGGCTAGCGATAATCGCTAAGGCAATCGCACCGATGAAGCAGATACGATTAAGGACCTTGCGGACATATCTTTCTGTTTCATTACCGGTATGAATACCTGGAATGTAGCTACCATTCTTTTGGAAGTTTTCCGCCATTTGTTGCGGATTGATTTGCACATTAGCGTAGAAGAATGTGAAGGCCACGGTTAAGACTAAATAAATTATTAAGCCCCAAGGCATGGACCAACCACCCATATCGAATAAAGTGGATGTTTCAAATATTTTGAGCCATTGATCACTGCTATGCGATGAATCTACGAAGGCAACGATCACGCTAGGTGCCATTAAGATTGAACTTGCGAAGATGACAGGAATGACACCAGCAGGGTTCAATTTAATAGGCAAGAAACTTGCGCGTGACATGGAAGCGGTTTGACCGCCACCTTTGCCTGAATGTTGCACTGGAATCTTTCTTTTGGAAAGTTCGATAAATGTAACAAAGGCAATAATGAGAACAAAAGCGAGAATGTATAAGAGGAATTTGAAGATTCCCGCAATACGAGCAGAATCGCCTTGTCCTTGTAATGCGGAATTGCCCACCCATAATGAGAAAGCGTTTCCGATTTGGCTTGGCAATGAACAGACAATACCCGCAAAGATAATCATGGAAATACCATTACCGATACCTTTGATGGAAATTTGGTCACCGAGCCACATGACTAACATGGAACCTGCCATCATAACAACGATGATGTAGATATATGTTAACCATTCTTGGGAAGCAGTTACGAATGTAATCGCATCACTGCTCTGCATTGTTTTAATAATGCCATATGCTTGGACCGCACCTAACATAAGAGTTAGATAACGAGTCGCCATATCCATTTTTTTACGACCGGATTGGCCTTGGCGTTTTAATTCTGATAAGGCCGGCAAAACATCAGTGGATAATAATTCAATAATAATTTGCGCGGTAATATAAGGAGAAACGCCTAACGCGAAGATGGAGAAGCTCTGTAAGGTTCCACCACCTAATAAATTCATGAGTGATAAGGCATAAGATGAATTTAAATAATTTTGTAAATCATCACCTAATGTCACACCAGGAACAGTAATCTGCGCGCCAATACGGAAGATGAAGAGGATGAGAACCGTAAACATGATACGGTTCATGATTTCTTTATTCTTGAGGATTGCTCCTATTTTCTTCATATTAGATCACCTCAATTTTGCCACCAGCATTACTAATTGCTTCTTCAGCGGATTTGCTGAATGCATTAGCTTGGACAGTTAATTTTCTTTCTAATTTACCGCCACCTAATACTTTTAAGCCGTTATATTCCTTGGTTAATAAACCAGAATCTTTAAGTAATGCAGGAGTAACCACTGTATCATCTTCAAAACGATTTAAATCAGATACATTGATGGTTGCATAATTGATATGATTAACATTCTTGAAACCACGTTTTGGCAATCTTCTATAAAGTGGTAATTGACCACCTTCGAAACCTAAACGGACACCGCCACCACTTCTGCTGTTTTGGCCTTTATGACCAGTTCCACATGTTTTACCATTTCCAGAACCGATACCGCGACCAACACGCCAGTGTTTTTGACGAGCACCTTGAGTGGATTGAAGTTCATGCAATTTCATATTTGTGCACCTCCTTGTTCTTTTTTATTTTGTCAAAAGACAAATTATTCTTTGCCACGAAGGACTCTTGTTTCCTTGTAGCTCTTGAGGTTATTTAAGCCTTGGCTAGTAGCTCTAATAATGTTAATTGGCGCTCTAGAACCATAGACTTTTGAGCAAACGTTACGGACACCCGCTAATTCGAGTACTGCACGGACAGGACCACCAGCGATAACACCGGTACCTTCAGGAGCAGGTTTTAAATAAACGCTACAAGCACCATATTTTCCGATTACATCGTGAGAGATAGTATCACCTTTCACTAAATGAATCTTGAATAAGTTCTTTTTTGCTGATTCGGATGCTTTTTTAATTGCATCAGGTACTTCTGCTGCTTTACCAACACCGAATCCATAGCGACCTTTTCTGTCACCGACGACAACAAGAGCGCTAAATTTCATTCTACGTCCACCTTTAACGGTTTTGCTAACACGGTTAATGAAGACTACACGTTCTTCAAATTCTTTAACTTCATCACGGCGATCTCTTCTGCCTTCACGATTTCTTCTACGATCAGGACGATCACCTCTTGGACGACGATTTTCTCTTTGTTCTTTTGGAGCTTCTGTATTAGGAGCTTGTTCAGCTTCTGGAGCTAAAACGACTTCTTTTTCTTCCATTTACTTCCCCTCCTTAGAATTCTAAGCCCGCTTCTCTAGCGGCTTCTGCTAACGCTTTGACACGGCCATGATAAACATAACCAGAACGATCAAAGACGACAGATTTAATATTCTTTGCAACTGCTTTCTTAGCAATATCAGCGCCGACAGCTTTTGCTGCTTCGATGTTTGAACCGTTTTCTAATTTTAATGTCATAGAAGAACTAGACACTAATGTAACGCCTTTCACATCATCGATGATTTGCGCTTCGATATTTTTATTAGAACGGTAGAGGCAAAGTCTTGGTGTTTCTGATGTACCAGAGATTTTTGCTCTCACGCGAGCGTGTCTTCTTACACGTGAGACATTCTTACTTTCTTTTGAAAACATAAGTTACTATCCTACCTTTCTATTATTTAGAAGCACGTTTACCTTCTTTGGTCACAACGTGTTCGTTAGTGTAACGAATACCTTTGCCCAAATATGGTTCTGGTGGACGGACTTCTCTAATTAATGCAGCTGTTTGGCCAACGGCTTGTTTGTCGATACCTTCGACATCAATTTTCACAGCGTCTGTGACTGTGACTTTAACGCCTGGGTTAGCCTTGACAGTAACAGTATGGCTATAGCCGGCCCATAATGTAACAACATCACCAGCGACTGTAGCTTTATAACCGATACCTCTCATTTCGAGAGATTTTTTGAAACCTTTGGAAACACCGATTACTGCGTTATTGACGTTTGCACGGGTTGTACCATGGTTTTGTTTTGTTTGTTTGTTTTCGTTTTCACGAGTGAAGTGTAATGTTGTACCTTCTAAATGGGCATTGATACCGTTATTTAATGCGACATCTAATGTACCTTTAGGACCGGTAACAGTCACTACACGACCATTGATGGTTGCGGTGACGCCTTCAGGGAGAACGATAATTTTATTACCAATACGTGACATAAAATATCCTCCTACCAAACATAAGCGAGCACTTCGCCACCAATACCAAGTGTTCTTGCTTTTGCATCAGTCATCACACCTTGAGAGGTGGAGATAATTGCGATACCTAAACCTTTTAACACTCTTGGAAGTTTTTCGCAGCTAACATTGACACGTAAACCTGGTTTAGAAATTTTCTTTAAGCCAGAGATAACTCTTGTGCCATCGCCTGCGTATTTTAAGGAGATGGTTAATTCTTTTTTCACATCACCTTTAACTTTAAATTCGTTAATGAAGCCTTCTTCTTTTAAGATTTTGGCAATTTCCACTTTCATCTTGCTAGAAGGCATTTTAACTGTATCATGTTTTAATGCGTTTGCGTTTCTAATGCGTGTGAGCATATCCGCAATTGGATCTGACATCATAATTAATATTACCCTCCTTATTACCAAGACGCTTTTTTCATGCCTGGAATTTCACCTTTGTAAGCTAATTCACGAAGGCAAATACGGCATAAACCGAATTTAGAATAGACAGAATGAGGACGACCACAACGTTCACATCTTGTGTATTCTCTAACTTTGTATTTTTGTGGTCTAGATTGTTTGACCTTTAAACTAGTTTTAGCCATTGTGTTCTCCTTTCTTATCTATGGAATGGCATACCTAATAATTCTAATAATGTGTATGCTTCTTCATCGTTTTTTGCGGATGTGACAATGACGATGTCCATACCGCGAACTTTTGCTACCTTATCGTATTCGATTTCAGGGAAGATTAATTGTTCCTTGATACCGAGTGTGTAGTTACCACGACCATCGAAGGCGTTTTTGCTAACACCACGGAAGTCACGAACACGTGGGAGAGCGATAGACACTAATTTATCGAGGAAGTCCCACATGTGGACACCGCGAAGAGTGACTTTACAACCAATTTCTTGACCTTCTCTTAATTTGAAGGAAGCAATTGATTTTTTCGCTTTTGTAATAACAGGTTTTTGACCTGTGATAGTTGCTAATTCAGAGACAGCTTCTTCTAAACGTTTGCTATCTTGAGTGGCATCACCGACACCGATATTGATGACGATTTTACTCACGCCAGGAATTTGCATTGTTGAGCTATAATGATATTTCTCTAAGAGAGCTTTTCTCACATCGTTTTCATATTTTAATTTTAAACGAGGTTGAATTGCGGCAACTTTATGACCTGTGGAGGCTTTCTTCACAGTAGTTTTCTTTGTTTCTGCCATGACTATTTTCCTCCTTATAATGTTGTGCCACTAGCTTTTGTGACACGAACTTTTTTACCTTTTACAACCTTATGACCAATTCTTGTTGGTTTTTTGGTTTTAGGATCAACTAACATGACGTTTGATGCGTGGATAGGTGCGTAGATTTCGACGATACCACCATCAGGGTTTTGTTGAGTTGGTTTTTTGTGTTTTTTGCGGAGATTGACGTTTTCAACCACCACACGGTTACTTGAAGGAATGACTTTTTGAATCACACCAGTTTTACCTTTATCGCGACCAGCGATCACGATGACTGTATCACCTTTAACTAAATTCATAGCGATATCCTCCTTATAACACTTCTGGTGCTAAGGAAACAATTTTCATGAATCCTTCATTACCAGAATCACGTAATTCACGAGCAACAGGTCCGAAGACACGTGTGCCCACAGGTGCGTTATCATCATTAATAATAACTACTGCGTTATCATCAAATGCGATTGTAGAACCATCAGGTCTATTAATAGCCTTTTTAGTTCTGACGATGACACATCTTACAACATCGCCTTTTTTTACTTTACCGCTTGGGATGGCATCTTTAACAGCTGCTAAGATGATATCACCAACGGATGAAGATTTACGGAATGAACCACCGTAGAGGTTGAAAGCGCGAACAGAACGTGCACCACTATTGTCTGCAACAACGAGGTTTGTTTCTTTCTGGATCATTACTTTTCTTCCTCCTTATTTTCTTCACTAGCCTTTCCAGCAACAGGTTTCTCAGCTTCAGCTTCGACTTCTGCCGCTTTGGCTTCTAAAATTTCTTCTTTTAATTCAGCTTCCGCTTCTTTAATTGAAAGTACGGCTTTTTTATCGATTCTCACTAATCTGAATCTCTTTGTAGCACTGAGACGGCGAGTTTCCATGATGGTTACTGTATCACCAACTCTTGCTTCATTGTTTTCATCATGAGCGTAATATTTTTTACCGTATTTAACACGTTTACCGTATTTTGGGTGTCTTTTGTGAGTTTCAACAAGGACCACAATTGTCTTGTCATTCTTGTCACTTACGACGACGCCTTGGATAGCTCTACGAGCAGTAACTTTTCTTTCCATTGACAATCACTCCTTATTTATTTGCTAATTCGCGTTCTCTTAAGACTAAGTTCACGCGAGCGATGTCTTTTCTCACACCGATGACATCTTCCGGTTTTTCGAGAGCACCGACAGCTTTCTTTCTGCGGAGTTCGAATAGTTGTTCCTTAAGTGAGTAGAGCTTTTCCTTTAACTCGCTTGTGGATAATTCACGTACTTCATTAATTTTCATGGATTACTCTTCTCCTTTCTTAACAACTTTACATTTGATTGGGAGTTTGTATGCCGCTAAACGAAGAGCTTCACGAGCGACGTTTTCAGCCACACCGCTCATTTCAAACATGATGCATCCTTGTTTAACTACTGCAACCCAATCTTCTGGGCTACCTTTACCGGAACCCATACGGACTTCGGCAGGTTTTTTAGTTTTTGCGAGATGTGGGAAGATACGGATGTATACATTACCACCTCTTTTTGTGTAACGGGAAATCACAACACGAGCTGATTCAATTTGACGAGTTGTAATCCAAGCGCCTTCAAGTGCTTGTAAGCCAAATTCGCCGAAAGCGACTGTTACACCGGCTGTCGCCTTGCCTTCATATTTAATGCTATGAGGACGACGATATTTAACACGTTTTGGTTGTAACATGACTATTCTCCCTTCTCTTCATTTTTCTTGAGAAGTTCTGGACGAATTTCACCACGGCAGATCCACACTTTGACACCTAAACGGCCATATTGTGTAGCAGCGTGTGCGATAGCGTAGTCAATATCACTTCTGAGGGTATGTAGAGGGATAACACCTTCTTTATAACCTTCGCTACGAGCGATATCAGCGCCACCTAAACGGCCAGAAACGACTGTACGGCAACCTTTAGCACCGGCTTTACGGACTCTTTGGATTGCTTTCTTTTGTGCCGCTCTGAAGGAAGCACGAGCTTCTAATTCGTTTGCGATTTGTTGAGCGACGATTGTTGCGTCTAAATCAGGTTTTTCCACAGTGACAACATCAAGTCTGACATTACCACCTTTAACTAATTTAGCGACTTCTGCTTTAATCGCATTGACGTTTTTACCATCTTGGCCAATGACAACGCCTGGGCGAGCCACAAACACAGAGATGACGACGTTATAGTTTTCTCCACCTTTTGTTCTTTCGATTTCAACGTGAGAGAGTAAAGCGTCTTTTAAATGTTTTTCGAGATATTCACGAATTTTAATATCTTCGTTAAGGAAGACTGGGAAATCTTGATCTTTAGCATACCAACGTGAGTGCCAATCGCGATTGATACCAACACGCATGCCTACTGGACTAACTTTTTGACCCATCGATGTTTCCTCCTATCTCATTTTGACGACCACAGTGATGTGGCAGTCTCTTTTTACTAAACCAGAAGCAGAACCTTTTGCTCTTGGTAAATATCTCTTCATTCTTAAGCCATCATTAGCGTAGATGGTAGAGATATATAAACTGTTTTCATCCATTCCGAAGTTGTTAACAGCATTAGCAACAGCGGATTTGATTAATTTCATCACAGGCGCGGATGCAGCGCGATTAGTATTAGATAAGATACCAAGTGCGACTTTGACATCTTTGCCACGGACTAAGTCGATGACTAAGCGAGCTTTGCGAGGAGTAAGTCTTAAGTTCTTTGCAGTTGCGCGTGCTTCAGTTGGCATTGGCTTCTTAGGAGCTTCAACGACTTTTTCTGCTTTCGCTTTTTTCGCTTTCTTTTCTGTTTTAGGAGCTTCTTCAACAGGAGCTTTAACTTCTTCTGCTACGACATCTGCAGCTTTAGGAGCAGCCTTTTTAGTAGCGGCTTTCTTTGTTGCAGGTTTTTTAGCAGTTGTTTTCTTTTCTTCTGCCATATTCCCTCCTATCTACCAGCAGCAGCTGCTTTATCTTCAGCTGTGTGGCCTGTATGTCCTGTATATTTACGAGTAGGTGAGAATTCACCTAATTTGTGTCCAACCATATCGTCAGTAACATAAACTGAGATGTGTTCTTTACCGTTATAAACAGCGAAGGTGTGACCAACAAATGATGGATAAATTGTGCTACGACGAGACCATGTTTTAATGATTTCTTTTCTATTTGCAGCATTTAACGCTTCCACTTTCTTAATTAAGTGTTCATCAACGAAAGCGCCTTTTTTCAAACTTCTTGCCATGATTCATTTTCCTCCTTTTCTACTATTTACTATTGCGGCGACGGACGATTAATTTGCCCGAAGCTTTCTTTAAGCTACGTGTCTTAACACCAAGAGCGCGTTTGCCCCAAGGTGTACGTGGTGCATCACGACCGACAGGACACTTACCTTCACCACCACCGTGTGGGTGATCGTTAGGGTTCATAACGGAACCTCTAACTGTAGGTCTTACGCCAGCCCATCTTGTTTTACCGGCTTTACCTTTATTAATAAGGTTCCAATCTTCGTTTCCAACAATACCGACAGTTGCGCGGCATTGGCCTAAGATTTTTCTTACTTCGCCAGAAGCTAATCTGACTAAGACATATTTGCCTTCAGCACCAAGCACTTGGGCAGCTGCACCAGCAGCACGGCATAATTGACCACCATTGCCTGGGACTAATTCGATATTATGGATGAATGTACCTTCAGGAATATTCTTTAAGCACATTGAGTTACCTGGCATAATATCAGCAACTTCACCAGATACAACTTTGTATCCGATTTTGATATCTTTTGGAGCGATGATATAACGCTTTTCGCCATCTGCATAAGCGATTAAGCAAATATTTGCATTGCGGTTTGGATCGTATTCGATAGTCTTCACAACCGCTGGGATATCGTCTTTATTACGTTTGAAGTCAATGACACGGTATTTGCGTTTATGACCTCCACCAATGTGACGGCATGTAATCTTACCTTGATTATTTCTACCGCCAGATTTAGTTAAACTGACTAATAAACTTTTCTCAGGAGTGGATGTTGTGATTTCTTCGAATGTCGAATTTGTCATGTTCCTACGACTTGCGGAAGTAGGTTTGTAAGTTCTAATTGACATTACTTTTCCTCCTATAATTGGAATTAATCGAACTTAGATTATTCCTTGAATAGGTCAATTGCTTCGCCTTCAGCGATTGTAACAATTGCCTTTTTGTAACCAGAGATTGTACCTCTATAACGTGTACCTCTAGTTGTTGATTTAGCTCTCACATTACTAACGCGAACGTCGGTAACTTTAACTTGGAAAATTCTTTCCACTGCGTTAGCGATTTCAATTTTGTTTGAGCTAGCAAGAACCTTAACAGTAATTTTGTTTTGATTTTGCATTAAATCCATGGACTTTTCAGTAATTCTTGGTTCAAGGATAACGCTGAAATCTTTTTCTGTTGGTTTTGGGAAACGGTTTGAAGCTGCAGCTTCTGTTTTCTTTTTCGCCATATTACTTCAAAACCTCCTTTTGTAAGTTTTCAACAGCCTTCTTAGTAATGACGACTGTATCAACGTTTAATAAGTCACAAACAGAAACGTTATCTGTTGTCACTAATTTAGCCCATGCAACGTTGCTTGCAGAATAATAGAGATTTTCATCAATTTCATCAACAACAACGAGCACTTTATCGCCGACCTTTAATGCGCTTAACATATTGAGGAAGGCTTTTGTTTTCTTTTCAGCGAATTTAATTTCATCAACGACCACTAAGCCATTTTTGGTTTTTTCACTGAGGGCACTTCTTAAGGCTAATTTGTGTGCCTTTTTGTTTTGGGAAATCTTGTAGTTTTGATTTCCAACAGGACCGAAGACGGTACCACCGCCAACCCAGATTGGGGAACGGGTAGAACCTGCACGAGCGCGGCCTGTACCTTTTTGACGCCATGGCTTTTTGCCACCGCCACTCACCTCGTGACGAACTTTAGTTTTTGCTGTCGCTTGGCGAGAATTACTTTGTTCAACTTGAACAGCGTCGAACATTGCTTGGTTGTGTGCTTCAACACCGAATGCTTCAGTTTTTAAGCTCACTTTGGAAACTTCTTCGCCAGCGATATTGTAAACTTTAACGCTAACAGTTTTCTTTTCTGCCATAAACTATGTTCTCCTTTCACTATTCAGCTGTTGCTTCAGGAGCTGGTTCAGCTTTCACTTCTTCAGCGACTGGAGCAGGTGTGCGGTCAATTAATGTCTTAACGACTGGTTTTGTTTTGACCACTTTCACTGCGCTACGGATAGTAACGATGCTCTTACGAGCGCCTGGTAAGCCACCTTTGATTAAGATGTAACCTTTTTCTGCATTACTTGCGATAACAGTTAAGTTAAGAAGTGTGGCAGATTCATTACCGTAGTGACCTGACATGTGTTTACCTGGCATAACACCGTGGTTGTAACGACCATTGTTTGCGAATGATCCTTGACCTCTGTGGTAACCGGAACCATGTCCTTTTGGACCGATTTTTTGATTCCAACGTTTGATAACACCGGAATAACCATGTCCTTTTGTTGTACCGATAACATCAACGACATCACCAGCTTGGAATAAGCTTGCGTCGATTGTATCACCAACTTTGTAAGCCGCCATTTCATCACCGCGTAATTCTTTGCTGACTTGATGTGGAACTGTATTAGCTTTCTTAGCAATACCTTTTTCACAATTGTTAGCACGGCTTTCGCGTTTTTCTTCATAGCCGACTTGAACTGCTACATAGCCATGTTTTTCTAATGTTTTGACTTCTGTAACAACGTTTGGTAAGACTTCAACGACTGTTACTGGGTACATTGTTCCATCTTCAGCGAAGACTTCAGTCATGCCCATTTTACGTCCAACGATTGCTTTCATGAACTCTTACCTCCTTAGCATTTGACCATGATATCAACACCGGCTGGAAGATCGAGATTCTTTAAAGCTTCGATTGTTTCTTTCTTTGGGTTTTGGATATCAATGATACGTTTGTGTGTTCTGATTTCGAATTGTTCACGAGAGTCTTTGTACTTATGAACAGCTCTTAAAATCGTATAAATTTGTTTTTCCGTTGGGAGCGGAATAGGACCAACTACTGTGGCACCTGTCTTTTTCGCTGCCGCTACAATCTTCGCTGCACTTGCATCTAAGTTAACGTGATCGTATGCTTTCAAGCGAACCCTAATCTTTGTGGATTTTGCCATGAAATTTCCTCCTATATCACTTTCAGGCTTTGACTTCATCCCACTCGGAGCGAATTACCTGATGCACCTTCATGACAACGATTGTGGGTGTATCAGCAACCTCGCACTTCAACGCGGGCAGTCAACGTTAAAAATATTACCTTATGCGTGTATGTATGTCAATATAAAATGTAAAAAAATATATATAGGGTGAGAAAAAGGCAAAAAGGCGATAAAAAAAGACCAATTTTTAGATTTTTTTGGCCTTATTTTTCATTTTTTCGTAGGAGTAAACGCACCCACAATATTCCTGAAAATACATCTGGTGTTCTCTCACAATTTTCAGTGACTTTTGATAGCCATCTTGCTTTTTAAAATCGGCGGGAAGCCATTTGACTGGACGATATTTTGACTCTAGTTCATAACCGATTCGATTTAAATCTTGTGAATTTTTATATCGAGAGATCGACATCACTGTTCCAAAATAATCGAAATGATGTTCTTGAGCATAAGCAAAACCATATTCTAAACGCTTACGAAAACATAAGCGACATCTTTCCCCACCTTCTGGAACATCTTTATATGGTTCTAAATCTTTCATATAGGTTAAATTATCGTATTCAACATCAATAAATTTTATATCCGCTTTGATGTCGTTAATGTATTTGATAAATTCATTTTTACGACGATAAAATTCTTCTTGAGGATAAATATTAGAATTATTGTAAATGACAGTGATGTCAAAATAGTCTTTTAGTATCTCAAAAGGTAATGTAAAACAAGGTCCACAACAAGCGTGTAAACATAATGTTGGTTTCCCCTTAGATAGATCAAGATTTTTCAAAATATCTAATAAGATATTTTCATAGTTAATCTTATTTTCCATATAAAAACATCGAATCACCAAATGAGAAAAAGCGATATTTTTCTTCGACCGCATGCTTATAGACATCAAGAATAAATTCACGGCCCGCATAAGCGGATACAAGCATGATTAAAGTCGATTTAGGAAGGTGGAAATTCGTAATAATTGCGTCCACACCAAGAAATTGATATCCCGGCATAATAAATATATTCGTTTCTTCTTTAGTAGCAGTAAATTTATGATACTTAGATAGGTTAGCTTCAATTGTTCTAACACTCGTGGTTCCGATTGCGATTATTCTTCTGTTCTCGGCTTTAGCTTGGTTAAGACGGTTTGCTGCATCTTCACTAATTTCGTAAACTTCACTGTGCATGATGTGATCTTTTGTATCATTTACCTTGACTGGTCTAAATGTGCCTAAACCAATATGTAGTGTAACATCCACTACTTCAACACCTTTTTGTTTTATTCTTTGGAATAGTTCTTCAGTGAAATGAAAACCCGCAGTTGGCGCAGCCGCACTTCCTTCAGTTTTTGCATAGACAGTTTGATATCTATCATTACCCATTAATTGCTTTTTAATATATGGAGGTAAAGGCATTTTTCCTAATTCATCCAAGACCTCTAAAAAGATACCTTGATATATAAATTTACATACGCGGATACCTTCATCTTTTTCTTCGATAACTTCTGCGATTAATTTACCGTCTCCGAAGTTTACTCTAGCACCAACTTTTAAGCTTTTTGCTGGACGAGTTAAGCATTCCCAGTTATCGCCAGAAATTTGTTTGAGCAAAAGTAATTCGCATTTTGCTCCTGTAATTTCTTTTATTCCTAATAAGCGAGCAGGAATAACTTTTGTATTATTTCTAACTAATACGTCGCCTGGATTTAAATAGTCAATAATATCGAAAAAGTGCCTATCTGCGTAGGTTTTATCGTGAACATTGACCGCTAAAAGGCGAGATTGATCTCTTTTTTCAACTGGTTTTTGGGCGATTAATTCTTCCGGCAAATAAAAATCAAAAAGATTAATGTCCATCTTTAAAATCCTCTTTTATCTCCAAAAGCCGCTAAAGTGACGTTCATATATTCTTCAAAACGATCTTCTTTAATCGCTTCTCTTGCGCCTTCCATGATTTTGATTAAAAAGCGAATATTGTGTATTGATAATAAACGTTTACCGAATGTTTCATCACATACGTAGAGATGTCTTAAATATGCTTTCGTATAATTCTTACAGCAATAGCAATCACAAGAAGAATCTAATGGAGTAAAATCTAATTTATATTTCTCGTTTTTAATATTAACTCTTCCAGTTGAAGTCATTAATGTACCATGTCTAGCAATGCGAGTTGGTAATACACAGTCAAACATATCAACACCGCGATAAATACCGCCTAATAAATAGTCTAAAGATCCAACACCCATCAGATATCTCGGTTTATTTGTAGGTAAATATTTAACGGAATAATCAATCATTTTAAAACAAACGTCTTTTGGTTCTCCAATTGATGTTCCTCCGATTGAATATCCAGGAAAATCCATCTTCACTAATTCTTCAGCGCATTGTTTTCTTAAATCTTCGTATTCCCCACCTTGGACAATACCAAATAAAGCTTGGTCTTCTCGTTTATGGGCATCTAAACCTCTTTTTGCCCATCTTAATGTTCTTTCCATGGACTTTTTAACATAGTCATAGCTTGCAGGATAAGGGATACATTCATCAAATGACATGATGATATCCGCTCCTAATTTTTCTTCAATTTCAATTGCTTTTTCTGGGGAAAAGAATAATTTGTCACCATTTAAATGGTTTTTGAAAGTGACTCCTTCTTCGGTAATATTCCTTTTTTGTGCAAGAGAAAACACTTGAAAACCACCGGAATCAGTTAAAATTGGTCCATTCCAATTCATGAATTTATGAAGTCCACCAGCAGCAGCAACTATATCCGCTCCTGGTCTAATAGATAAATGATAAGTATTAGCTAATATTACACCAGCACCCATTTCTTTGAGTTCTTCAGGTGATAATGTTTTTACAGTTGCTAATGTGCCAACAGGCATAAACATTGGCACTTCAACATCACCATGAGGCGTGTGCAATATGCCATATCTAGCACCACAGTTTTTATCGACATGTAATATTTCTAAATAAAAATCTTTCATAAGCCAAAAAACATTGTATAAGTGTTACCACTTAAAATCAATATTTTGATTAGCTACAATAAAACGGAAGAAGTCTTTTCTTCTTTTTAAAACCATAAATAAGATATAGCCCGCAATCATCACAACGAGTTCTCCAAGACCAACAGTTAAGCAATTAATAAAAAATCTTGAAACATTGAAATTTGCCCAAACCATATTAGCGGTAAAGAAGAATTCGATTTCAAAACCCACTAATAAGCCATTCGCGATTATAGGCACTATGGCCGATAAGGCTAAATGTTTCAAAAAACACATGATCAAACAGCTAATTAATGTCGCTGTAGTGCCGATTACTACATCGATTAAACCAACACTAGAAAATAGATTTGCGATTAAGCATCCTAAAGTTAAACCAACCGTGTATTTTTTACTGAAAAAGCATAAGAGAATAAGCATTTCCGAAATACGAAATTGAATAGGTCCGTAGGATAAAGGATAAGAAGCGAGAGTGAGCGCAACATAAAGCGCAGCAACAATCGCATTTGCTGAAATTTCTTTAATAGTAACTTTCATTAGTTTACCTCCTTGTTTTTAAGAGTGGTTAGCAAGGACAACACTCTATTATTTATGTATTAAATCTCTTCCTCGATGAGCGGAAGTAGATCAACAACCGAAATATCTTTATGTAATTGTTTCTCAATCGAATTAGTAACAACCACATCATCAATGCCTGCTTTAACAAGCTTTTGATAGCAGTGATTAGACAACACTGGATGGCTTGCGGCTACTAAAATCTCGGTAGAACCATGTCTTTTTAGTAGATTTGTCGCACTTATTAAAGTTCCACCAGTATCGATGATATCATCAATTATTATGCAAACTTTGCCTTTGACTTCATCGCCTTTAATTTCTAAATGCTCAGCGCAATTTGCTCTTTTTCTCACTTTATCAAGAACGACCATCTTAACATCACCTAAGGCTTTTGCTAATGCTTCAGCACGGACATTCGCTCCATGATCTGGACAAACAATTACCACATCTTCTTTAGCGATATTATGCGCCTTAAAATATCGATCATAATAACAACTAAATAATGCAGTTGTAGGTTTATTTATGATTGGCTTTTTAAAGAATGTTTCAATCACTGGATGATGTAAATCAAAACATACTAATTTATCGTAATATGCAGTGTCTATGATATTAGCCACGACTTGGCAAGAAATAGGTTCATTGTTCCAACTCACTCTTTCTTGACGAGAATAAGCAAAATAAGGCATGAACAACGTAATAGATTTTGCCCCACTTCTTTTTACGGAATCTAATAACAATAATAAAGAAAATAATTCTTCATTAACATTTTTAGAAGTAGATTGAATGATAATGACGTCTTTTCCTTTGACATCAGAACCACTTTTAATCATTATTTCTCCGTCAGCAAAGCGTTTTTTATAAATGCGACCAACTTCAATAGAAAGATTCTTAGCCACTTCTAACGCTAATTTTTTGTTATTTTTAAAAGAGAAAATAATCTTGTTATTCATATTATCGATAATATTTTACACTCATTAAGGCGATTTGTTTATTAGTTAAATATTCGCTAGATAACCTTTTAATGTCCATTTCATAACCAAATTTAGCTAAATATGACATTAATTCTTTTGTGTCAAACCATAAACGGACATCTTTGTTAATAAAACTATAAGAAACAGGATAGATTTCATATTTATATGTTAAATAAACAAATCTTTTTCCAGTAAAGATGAAATTTTCAGGTAATAAATCTAATTTAATTTTTTCATGCTTCATGAAGAAATCAGTGCGGAATAATTCTTCATAAATCTTTTCATCCGTGATTGGACCTTCTTTAAGCATATCAATTAGCGGTTTTCCTTCGATATATTCGCTAACAAAAATAAGTTGATTCTTGTCGAATAAAATCGGTTTAGGTATATCAATCGCGGTAATTTTTAAACGATGAACGCGTTCAATAAAGTCTAAGAATTCTTCTTTACTAGTAAATTTTTTCAAAAAGAATTTCTTATTTTTTCTTGTTACCAAAAAAGATTTTTCACCTAATTTATCAGTTACGACGAATTCTTTTCTTTTAATAATAAAGCTATCCATACTAAGTGCCATTATAGATAAAAAGCATTTAATTGCAAATATTATTTATTAATATTTTCGCAAAAATTTAAAAGGAGACACTCATTTCGAATGCCTCCAAGAAAGGATTTTTAATGGCGATTAATCTTCATCGTCATCATCATCGTCATCGTCTTGATCAACGTATTTCCAATCAACATCTAATCCTTTGGCAATACGAACTTTTTTGATGTATTTGTCAATAGGATGGAAAATGATGTAATACACTGGAAAGATTATAAATCCAACCCAACCAATAG
>JAXERM010000022.1:0-5168 GCA_034116505.1 Bacilli bacterium | reverse complement strand
TAAGAAGGTTTATCATCTTTCCAAGCATGAAGATAATCTAACCGATCAATTCTTATTAGTGTAACGTCGAATTGATGAATTTTATAAACATCAAGATGATCGAAAATATATACGTGCTTTCCAAGCATTCTTAAATTTATTACCTTTATTAGGTTATCGCTATAAAGAATTAGAAAAAGCATATTATCAAAAATTAGGTGTCAATTATCATCGACAAGAAACTAATTATTAAAATATAAAAATGAACGTCAAAGACGTTCTTTTTATTTTGACTAGGAATTTGTTTTTATTGGTTTTAAATGAAAACCCACCTTTTGTGGACCTCATTTATTCATCTTATTTGTGATTTTTCTTCTTATATTCGTCTAAGAATTGAGTGGGTATAACTGTTCCGCCTCTACAAAATGGACATTCGAGTTCTGGAACATCAACATCATCAAATTCAAACATTTCTAAAAGAAGACCATATTCAATTTCATCTTTATGACCGCATTTTAGACAAATGAGTTCGACATATTCATCGTATATTTCTCTTTTAACAAATTCTTCTACGTCGATATTCGCATTTTCAAAATAATTATAGTCTTCAACTCTTTGTCTTTTTTCTTCTTCTGATATAGGTATTTTTTTAGTAATTAGTTTTCGCATTATGTTGGACCTCCATAATAAGAAACTTCATAAGCAAATACCATCTCATATCCACATTCGCATAATAACGGATTATATCCAAATGCCCATAGTATTCCATGCTTATAAGTATTTCTTAAAATAAGTTCATCAATATCTTTACTCGTAAATAGTTTATTACCACATAAGTATTTTTGATAACAAGCATTACTATAAAATCCATAATATCTAATTTGTTGGAATCCTTTTTCAGGAATATGAATGATTAACTTCTTGATAAATTCAACATCATCAGTTATTTCTTGCCTACCTAATTTATCTTCCTCGTTAGTGGCAGTGTCATCTTCATGAGGATCGTAATACCAATATATTTTCTTTTCGATTTTATCGTATCTAGTTAATCTTCTTTCTGATATTGCGGGATGAGAAGCATATCTAGCAATATAATTAGCCATCGCTTTTACTGATTTAATTGATGTTTGGCCTTCTTGCTTTGGACCATAAAAATAACTTCCGTTTAGGCACTTTAATTAAGGATCATTTAAGCATAGAGGTATAGATTTATCTCTATGTTTTTATTTGTTTGTTGATTTTTAAGACACAAAATGCTATAATATGATCATATGGAAGGAGGATTCGTCATGGATAAATTTGAAATTGTTAAATTTGTAGATGATGAGTTTGAAATTGACGTTAGAGCGGATAAAGAAAATGATACTGTATGGTTAACTCAAGACGAAATAGCACTATTATTTAATGTTGATAGAACGAGAATTGTAAGACATATTTCAAACATATATAAAGATGGAGAACTTGACTTATTCTCAACATGTGCGGAAAACGCACAAGTTCAATTTGAAGGTACAAGACAAGTGAAACGCCATATAAAAATTTATAACCTTGATATGATTATTTCTATTGGATATAGAGTTAATTCTAAAAGAGGCATTCACTTTAGAAGATGGGCAAATAAAGTGCTTAAAGATTATTTAGTAAAAGGTTATGCAATTAATGAAAAAAGAATTGCTGCTTTAAATAAGACTATTGAAATACAAAGTAAGATGCTTTCTTCATCTTTAAATATCGATGAAACTTCATTAGTCAATGTTATTAATGAATATACAAAAGCTTTAGATTTACTTGATGATTATGACCATCAATGTATCTTAAAACCTAACGGAAGAAAAACTGTTTATCGATTAGAATATCATGAATGTAGAAAAATTATTGATTCGATGAAATTTGGTGATACATCATCAGTATTTGGAGTTGAAAAGGAAAATGGTAAATTAAATGGTATTTTAGCGGCTGTTTATCAAGATGTCTTTGGTCAAGAAGTTTATCCAACTTTAGAAGAAAAAGCAGCACATTTATTATATTTCTTAGTAAAAGATCATCCATTTGTTGATGGATGTAAAAGAATTGCAGCAACATTATTTTTAGAATTTTTAAATAGAAATAATGCGTTGGTAAGAGCAGGGAAAATGATTATTGCAAATGATACATTAGCTGCTATAACACTATTAACTGCAGAATCTAAACCAGAAGAAATGGAAGTAGTAATTAAGTTAATTATGAACTTCTTAGTTGGAGAAAAATAATATGAAAAAGACAATAGGCGAAAAAATAAAAGAGATTAGAATTGAAAACAATCTTACGATGGATGAACTTGCAGAAGAATTGGGATATACTTCGCGTTCAACGATTAACAAAATAGAAAAAGGTATCAACGATATTAGTTATGAAAAACTACTTTTGCTTTTGAAAAAATTTGAAATTAGTATGGATGAATTTCTTGAAGAAAAAGATGAATCATCTTTTGAATGCATTAGCAAAGATAGCAACCTATTTATTTCTTTTAGTGGTAGAGATTTTGGCAATTGTTACGATATTGCTCATCATAAAATGAATGAAAATGATAGGTATGTAGCTTTTAAAGATTTATCTTACCATTCTTGTAGTAAATGTGATTATGAGTGTTTCAAGAAGCAATGCAAATATAGAAATGATGACATTTATAAATTAATTAGCGCTTCGTTTCAGTATAATAATATTATATTATTAGTTCCTATGTATTGTTCAAATCCATCTTCTTTATATTTTGTATTTAATGAAAGAATGCAAGACTATTTCAATGAAAACAGCGAGAAATGGGATGCTTTTGTAAATAAAATAAAAATCATAGCTATTTTTGGAAGCGAAGAAGAAACACCTCTATTTATCCCAACATTGTTACAATTAGTTAATGGTAATCAAAATAAGTTGCTAAAAATTGAAAGACACAAATATAAATTAAAGCTTAACGATAAAGTAATAACCAATAAACAGTTATTAGAAGAACTTGACGATTTCTCACTTTAATTTTGTGATAATGAAATAAAAGCTGTCCAATTGAATCACTAACACCTGGTTGAGGTTTTATTTACTCTCGCTTACATCACTGTCCATTAGCGCATCTTTTCTTTACCGCTTCACATAGTGCTTTAATTTGTTTTAATGAAACTTTAGTGTTTTCATTTTGCTTGAAGAAATTGACTATCTTATTAGTGATAGTGAATAAAAATACTTTTCTAAGAGCGTCAAAATGAAGATAATCTGATTTATGAATTATCCCATCTTTAGTGATATAGTTTTCAGCATATAAAACATGGATATGAGGATGCCATTTTAAATCCCTTCCATAAGTATGGAGAAAGCAAATAAATCCTAATCTTCTTCCTTCCTTCTTATATGCCTTTGGTGCATGTCTTTTAAACATAAAAACAAGAGATTCATTTACTGAAGCAAATAATTCACCTAATAATCGTCTATGCAATCTAAATAATGGTCTAAGTTCAGGAGGAATGGTGAAAACTAATTGCCTATGACTCATCTTTAATATTTTTTTAGAAACACTTATAGCGATTTTATCTCGATATTTCTTTCCACATTTAGGACAGAATCTTGATTTACATGTCTTGGTAACTATTTGAGTGTTATTACAATTTGGGCACCTAAAAACAAAAACTCCATTTTTTGGATTTTGGCAGTTTATCATATCAGCGACATTTTTCTTTATTGATTTTCGTATAGGATTATTGGGAGTGTCAGATTTGTTTAAAAAAGATTCCCAATTATCTAAAAAAATATCTTGAATAGAAATATCTCCAATATATTTCCTTCCATCTTTACTATTGTTAATCTTCCTTACTTCATTAAAGTATGTTTTTTTCCGGCAAGTCTAGCAATTCTTAATCTTTCATAAAACTGAGGCTTCTTGTAGAACGTATCATTTTTAAAATCGGAGTTCCTATACTTTTTGCCCATGAAAATATTATAAAAAATCTGCATCCAAATATCAGGAGGCAGATTTATAGGTGATTTATTTAATCACTTTTGTTCTGTCATAAATATTTGTAGTTTAAAATTACGAAATATTTTATATAAACATTAATATACATAATGTTAACTTAAATAGGTTTTTTGTTTCGTATATTTTTATTATTATATATAATAACTATCGCACGGTACTTTTATAGACTGTAGCAAGGAGATATTTATTCTATGGGTAGTCAAAGCCAAAGAATCAAAAAGATTACTGGAACCGGAATCTTTTTAGCAATTATCGTGGTTCTCACACTGATATCGAATTATGTCACGTTCTCTATCGGTGGTATCAACATCAACTTATCGTTAGTGGTGATTGTTCTCGGAGCATGCTTATATGGACCAATCAGTGGTCTATTATTAGGAGCAGCGAACGGGGTTGTGACAATATTTGCGCCTGGTACAGCGGCATTTTTAGCAATTAATCCAGTCGCAACTGTCTTATTGTGCATATTAAAGACAGGTCTTGCTGGTTTAGCGAGCGGATTCTTGTTCTTATTATTTAAGAAAAAATTAACCGTCTTAGGGACATTTCTTTGTTCAATTATCGTTCCGGTTATCAACACCGGCTTATTCATTGCTGGAGTTTTATTATTTTTCTTAGATATCTTCGGTGATTTTACTACATTAATTACAGCGGTTGTAGGATTGAATTTCTTAATCGAATCAATTGTTATTACAGTGTTATGCCCCGCAATTTATTACATCATTAAACTAGCGCAAAGAATTATTAATAACCATAATGGTTATCGAGGTGAAAATGGTTAGAATTATTACCGATTCCGCTGCTGATATTAGCGTTAAAGAAGCGCAGGAATTATCTTTGGATATCATACCGATGAAAGTAAATTTTGGCGATGAAGAATATATCGACGGCATAACTTTATCCAGTCAACAATTCTTCGAAAAATTAATTGAATCGGATACATTACCAAAGACGAGTCAAATTCCACCTTTTAGTTTTGTCGAAGCATTTCAAAAATATCCTGATGACGATATTATTTGCATCACTATTTCAAAAAAATTATCTGGTTCTTACAATAACGCCTTAGTGGCCGCAAGAGAATTTAATAACGTGTATGTAATTGATTCATCTAACGTCACAGTGGGGGAGAATATTTTAGTCCGCTACGCACTAAAATTAGCAAAAGAAAATTTATCGGTTAAACAAATTG
>JAXERM010000021.1:0-22331 GCA_034116505.1 Bacilli bacterium | reverse complement strand
AAGTTCCCTCCAAAGTTAGGAGGTTGATAGGTTAGAAGTGTAAGTGCTGTGAGGCATTCAGCTGACTAATACTAATAGAACGAGGACTTAATTTCTTAAGATTTTTACTAAGTAAAAAGATAAACAATAAAATTTAAGTTTTTAATTAACAGAAAAAGAATAATGTGATAATATCTAGTTTTGAGAGAACAATCTCTCGAAAAAAAGTCTGGTGGCGATGGCGCGGTGGACACACCTGTTCCCATCCCGAACACAGAAGTTAAGCACCGTAGTGGCGAAGATATCCGTAAGGACAAAATAGCGAGCCGCCGGGCTTTTTTTATACCAAGGAGTAAACAATTATGAACAATATCAAATTAATCCGTCTATGTTCTTCATTACACCAAAAAAACGAAAAGATGATTAATGAAGATAATGCATTTATTGATGAAATTAATGATACATTATTAATGGATGATTATTTGTTAAGCGAAAATGCTGAAAATCCCGTGATGGAGGTTGTTTTTGTTGAATCTGGTGGTAGTGAACAAAGTTTCAAGAAAATATGCTCTAAACTACAAAAACCAGTATATTTAATTACTACTTCCCAAAATAATTCGTTTCCTGCTTGTTTAGAAATTAGAACTTATTTAGCAAATCAAAATATTGAATGTTTATTATTGTTCGGTGAAATAAAACAAATTGCTTTAAATATCATTACTTTAGCTAATTCTTTTTTAGCTTATCGTAAAAATAAAAATACTCGTTTAGGCGTGATTGGACGTCCAAGTGATTGGCTTATCGCCTCAAAGATGGACAAAGAGATCGTAAAACAACGTTATGAGGTGGAATTAGTTAATATTCCTTTAAAAGTTTTATATGAAGAAATGGATCATCGTGAATTATTATCTAGCATTCCTCACTATGAAGAATTATTAGCTAAAGGAATGAATAAAGAGCAAATTTTCGAAGCAATAAATATTTATTCAGCCTTAAAAAGAATTATCAAAAAATACGATTTAAAAGGTTTTACAATTCGTTGTTTTGATATGTTAAATAAATATAAATCTACCGCTTGCCTCGCTTTAGCGTTATTAAATGAAGAAGGTTATACCGCGACTTGTGAAGGTGATGTCCCATCTTTATTAACGATGCATTTTGTTCGTTTGATTACGGACGCGCCTTGTTTCCAAGCTAATCCTAGCTATGTAGATATGGAAAAAAGGCAAATCTTATTTGCGCATTGCACTTTACCTTTAAATATGTGCAAATCTTATTCATTAGACACTCATTATGAAAGTGGGTTAGGAATTGGGGTGCGTGGAGAATTGGAATTAACATCTGTTAATTTATTAAAGATTGCACCTGATTATAGTTTTGACAACACTTTAATCGCAGAAGGAGAAATTGTTGATAATCCGAAATTAAAAAATTATTGTCGGACACAAATAATGGTTAAAACTAATGATAAAGGAATTTTTAGCACTATATTTGATGCGAATTATGGTAATCATGTGATTATCACATACGCGAACTGCATTGCACCATTTGTTAATTTGTTGCATTTATTTGAAGCAAATTATCAACAAAAACAGATAAAAAAGCAAAATATGTGATTATTAGTCTCTTATGTTTACATAAGGGGCTTTTTGTGTTCTTGACATAATAGCATGTCATTGGTAGAATAATCACGCAAAAAAATAGCGACTTAAATTATGAATTTAAATAGAGACGACATCAATATTGACGAAATATTCGCTTTAATTAAAGAGACAGTATTACGTTCTTACGGTGTTAAATCTATTAGTGATATTGATGACACAAAAGTCATCTACCAAATTACTAAGAAAGGAAAAAAGGTTGAAGGTCTTTTTGTTAAATTAGTTAACAATCAGTTAAAAGTCGATGTGCATCTTAATCTTGCTTATCCAATTAAAATTACGGAAGCGGCAAGAGAATGCCACAAAAGCATTAATTATGTATTAAATAAAAAATATCCAATACTTAAAACAAATATTAATGTTTACATCGATAATGTCATCCTCAAATAATTTATGAAAACAATCAATGGTCAAATTTTAAAGAATATGTTAATTTCTGGATCTAATAATTTATATAATCATTATCCAGAAGTCGACGCTTTAAATGTCTTCCCTGTCCCTGATGGCGACACCGGAATGAATATGAATTTAACTCTCACTAGTGGAGCAAAAGAAATTCAAAATCGTACAGACAATGATATTTATGATATCGCACGCACTTTTTCTCGCGGTCTATTGATGGGCGCGCGCGGTAATAGTGGTGTTATTACTTCACAAATTTTCCGTGGCTTTGCAGCAGGACTTGAAGGCAAAGAAGAAGCGAATGCAGTTGAATTTGCGGAAGCATGGGAAAAAGGCGTTGAAGTTGCTTATAAAGCAGTTGTAAAACCTGTAGAAGGTACAATCTTAACTGTCATTCGTGAATCTTCCCATTATTTACATGAAAATGTTAAAAATAGCATGACAATTGAAAAAGCGATGGATTTATTAATCGCTGAAGCAAAAGAATCTTTAAAAAGAACACCGGAATTATTGCCAATCTTAAAAGAAGTTGGCGTTATCGATAGCGGCGGCGCGGGATTATTAAAAATCTTTGAAGGTATGAAAGCAGCCTTAGAAGATAATTTCATCGAAAGAAATCAAGCGACTGCGACTGATAAAGAATCTCCTTTAATAGCTGCTGGGGCTAGTATGGAAGATGAAGAATTTGGTTATTGTACTGAATTCATCATGTCTTTAGGACCTGATAGCGTGAAAAAACCATTTAATGAAAAGCGCTTCACTAATATTCTTGCCAGCCGTGGTAATTCATTAGTAGTCGTACGTGATGAAGATATCGTTAAAGTCCATGTCCACACAATGACTCCAGGCCAAGTGCTTAATTACGCTCAACAATTCGGCGAATTCTTAAAATTAAAAATTGAGAATATGACCGAACAACATCACGCTTTAGAAACAGGCGCAACTGTAGAAGCGCATGAAGACTTAGTCAAAGAAGAAAAACCAAAACAAAAATACGCTTTAGTAGCGGTCTCTAGCGGTGATGGTTTAGATCAATTCTTCAATGATATTGGTATTACAAATATTGTTAAAGGTGGGCAAACAATGAATCCTTCTGCGAATGATTTCGTCGAAGCGATTAAAGCTGCACACGCCGAAAACGTTTATATCTTCCCTAACAATTCCAATATCGTTATGGCGGCTTCTCAAGCCTCTGAAATGATTGAAGATGAAGATATCCGTGTCTTCGTTATTCCTTCTAAAACTATTCCTCAAGGTATTACTTCAGCGATTATGTTTAATCCTGAAACTAACCCAGAAGATAATTTCAATGAAATGAAAGCGGCATTAAAAACCGTTAAATCTGGTGAAATTACCTTCGCGATTAGAGATACAGAAATTAACGGATTATCGCTTAAAAAAGATGATTTCATCGGTATTTTAGAAAAAGATATTGTTGTTACTAACAAAGATAAAATTCAAACATTATATGATTTATTAGATAAGATGATTGATGAAGATTCTAGTTTAATCACTCTTATTATTGGTAAAGATGTTAAGGAAGAAGAAGTTGATACGATAAGAGATACCTTAGAAGAAAAATATAGCGATTTAGATCTCGATATTCGTTCAGGACTTCAACCAGTTTATTCCTTCTTAATCGGAGTTGAATAGAATATAGGCAAACAAATGTTTGCCTTTTTTTGTTCTTACATAAATAATTTATTTATGGATAAACTTTCTTCATCACCTCGCATTAATCAATTATTACATCTGATGGGTATCTATTCTTATTATGATGTTATTTATCATTTACCGCGAAAATATGAAACTTTATCATATACGGAAGAAAAGCACTTATCCGATAAACAACGCGTAGTAGTTTTAGGGAAAATTATCGATCAAATTAAAATAGTAAAAAATCATCATTTAGAAATCGTGACCTTTTCATTTCTAACGATTAATAAAACATATTATAAGGTTGTGGCATTTAATCGTGGTTATTTAACTAAAACATTAAATAATAACGACTTATTCTCTTTAGTGGGAATTTATCAAAAGAAGAATAATGAAATATCTTTAATAAATATATATAAAGGGGAAATATCGCCTGATAAAAGGTTTAAACCATTATATTCTTTACCTAAATCATATCCGCAGCATTTATTCGCTAATTTGGTCGAAAAGAGTTATGAGCAAGTTAAAGACCATATCTTCTCTTATGTTCCATATGATTTGATGAATAAATATCGTTTGATCGATAAAAAGCTAGCGTTAAAATACGCTCATTTCCCAACTAGTCAAAATGATATTCATCAAGCATTAAGATATTTAAAATATGAAGAAGCTTTATTATTTTCTTTAAAAAACCAATTAATTAAAGAAGAGAATAAATCTTTAGCAAAAATCAAAAAAGAGCCAATTGATTTATCTTTATGTCGGCCTTTAATTGATTCTTTACCTTATCAATTAACTAAAGATCAAGAAAATGCCTGCGAAGAAATTATTCTAGATATGAATCAATCTTCTTTAATGTATCGTTTATTACAGGGCGATGTTGGTACAGGCAAAACATTAGTGAGTTTTATTGTTTTATATGCAAATTATCTTCGTGGCGATCAAGGAGCTTTAATGGCACCGACGGATGCGTTAGCGAAACAACATTATCAAAACGCTTTAGAAATCTATAAAAATACTAAAATTAAAGTCGCTTTGTTATTGGGCTCTACTCCGCTTAAAGAAAAGAAACAAATTCAAGAAGATTTATTTAATGGTGATATCGATATCGTCATCGGTACACATACATTATTTTCTAAAGGCACAAATTACGCAAAATTAGGTTTAGCAATCATTGATGAACAACACCGTTTTGGTGTGAACCAAAGAATCACTTTAGCGTCTAAAGGTGAACATGCAGATTTATTATTGATGTCCGCCACTCCGATTCCTCGTAGCTTAGCTTTAACTTTATATGGTGACTTAGATATATCCACTTTATCTTCTTTTCCAAATAAAAAAAGACAAGTGGAGACATTAATTGTTAATGATGATGACGTGCTTATCGATAAATATATCGAACAATCTTTAAATAATCATAAGAACATTTATATTATCGCTCCATTAATTGATTATAGTGATGATCAAAGATATTCAGTGGAGAAATTATTTATTAAATTTCGTAGTAAATATAAAGACAAAGTAGGTTTATTACATGGTAAATTATCTAACGAGGATAAAAATAACGCTTTAGAAAAGTTCTATCATTTGGAAAAACCAATTCTTATTTCCACGCAAGTAATTGAAGTCGGAATTGATGTGAGAAATGCGGATTTAATGATTATTTATGATGCGAATAATTTCGGTTTAGCGTCTTTGCACCAATTAAGAGGAAGAATTGGAAGAGATGGTAATTTAGCTAAATGTATTTTAGTGAGCAATAATGAAGATGATAACGATAGGTTAAATGTATTAAAGAATAATGACGATGGTTTTAAAATTGCGGAAGCCGATTTAGCTAATCGCGGACCGGGGGAATTAAATGGTTTAAAACAATCAGGTCTACCTGACTTCAATTATTTAAATATCATCGATGATATGAAGATTTTTATCGTGGCTAGAGATGACGCGAAAATTATCATGAAAGATCAAAATAATCCTCATTTTAAATACATATTAGAAAAAGCAAAAAAAGATATCGTTTATAACCCAGTGATTAAAGGATAATTTTAGGTATTTTCGGTTTATTATTGTATCAACAATATTGTTTTAATATTGTTTGGCATGGTAATATATCTAACGAGGTCTTTAATTATGGTGAAAATTGTTGTTGACTGTATGGGCGGAGATTTAGGTAGCCCTGCCGTTATTAATGGTATAAAAGAATTTTTAAAAGAAAATAAAGATGTTGAAATTACCGCGGTTGGTAAACAAGAAGAATTAACCGAACTATCTTCTTTATGTCGCATTATTGACGCAAGGGATATCGTGCCGATGGAAGCCGGTGCTTTAGAAGTGATGCGTTTAAAAAATTCATCAATGATGAAAGCGATTAAATTATTAAAAGATGAACAATTAGATGCGGTTGTTTCTTGTGGTTCTACTGGTGGTTTTTTAAGTGCGTCAACTATTAATCTAAAAATGATTCCAGGAGTGAAAAGAGCCGCTTTAGTTGCTCCTTTTCCAACAAAGATTAAAGGTAAGAAAGTAGTTATTTTAGATATTGGAGCGAATAATGAAAATTCTCCAGAAGAATTAGCACAATTTGCTTTAATTGGAAAATTGTATTGTTCCAGTGTTTATAATAACCAAAATCCTGCCGTTTATTTATTAAGCAATGGAACTGAAGAAGAAAAAGGCGCTCCAGAAGTCAAAGAAGCGCATAAATTATTAAAAGAATCAAATTTTCATAATTTCAAAGGTAACATCGAAGCACGCGATGTCCTTAATGGTGAGGCTGATGTCGTTGTTAGTGGTGGCTTTGCGGGGAACGTCTTCTTAAAAGCGAGTGAAGGTGTAGCAAAAATTATGTCTAGCATGATGAAATCGGCTTTTAAGAAAAATTTATGGACTAAATTAGGTTATCTTCATGTGAAAAAAGGCATTAAAGAAATGAGTCAAACCATGGACTATAAAAACACTGGAGGCGCGATGCTACTCGGTGTTAATGGTGTGGTGGTTAAAGCTCATGGAAGTAGCGACGCTCATGCATTTAAGTGCGCACTTGATGTAGCGAAATCATTAAGTGAAAATCGTATTATCGATAAGATTAAAGAAGGACTACAAAACCATGAATAATGTTTCTGATTTAGCTCGTTGTTTAAATATTCAAATTAAGAATCCACATTATTACCAATTAGCCTTAACCCATCCTAGCAATAATGCGGACGCGAATACAAAACATCAAGATTATGAACGCTTAGAATATATGGGCGATGCGGTCTTAGATTATGTCTCAGCCGACATCATTTTTAAAGAACATCCAAAAATGGATCAGGGTTTAATGAGCAAATTAAGAAGTCATCTTGTGAAATCTCACTCATTAGCAGAATACGCACGCAAAATTGATTTAGCCAAATATATTAAAACTGGCCATTCTTTAAACGCAGTATCTATTAATGCTAGTGATAAGATTTTAGAAGATGTTTTCGAAGCTTTAATTGGTGCGATATATCTCGATTTAGGTATGGAAGCAGCATATCAACACATTTCTAATTTTATTTTAGAAGATGTTAAAACATTAGGAGCAGATGACTTAACCGATTGTAAAACTAAATTACAAGAAGAAATGCAAAGTGAATTTCGCGATAGTGTCCATTATGTTTTAACTAGCCAAACCGGTCCGGCTCATGATCGTACTTTTAATGTTAATGTTATGTTTAACGATATCGTTTTAGCGTCCGGTAGTGGAAAAAGCAAAAAAGCTGCAGAAGAAGAAGCGGCAAGAAACGCTCTTAAGAAGAGGATTAAATAATGGGCTTAATTTCATTTTTAAAAAATAAATTCAAAAAGAAAGATCAGCTTGTTGATAAATACGAAGAAGGTATGAGTAAATCTCGCAAGAACTTTTCTTCGCGTTTAAAAAATTTATCCTCCCGATATAAAACCGTTAATCAAGATTATTTTGATGAATTAGAACAAATCTTGATTGAGTCTGATGTTGGCATTAATTTAACGTTAACAATTATCGAAGAAGTATTAGAACAATCAAAAAAAGAAAACATTGTTGATCCAGAAAAAATTAATGAAATTCTCGTAGATCGCATGTTTTTAGGCTATGCAAGTAAAGGTGATATTCAAAATGAATTATCCTTTTATGATGATGTCCCTACTGTGTTATTGGTTGTTGGTGTAAATGGAGTTGGTAAAACTACCACAATTGCTAAACTAGCGTATCGATATAAAAATTTAGGTAAGAAAGTAATGCTTGTCGCTGCTGATACTTTTAGAGCGGGAGCGGTCGAACAATTATCTGTTTGGGCTAATAGATTAAATATTGATATCGTAGCAGGAGCTAGAGAACAAGATCCAGCATCCGTCGCTTATGACGGAGTTAAAAAAGCTAAAGAAAACAAATGCGATTTAGTCATTGTTGACACTGCAGGGAGATTACAAACAAAAGTTAATTTAATGAATGAATTAGCTAAAATTAAACGCGTAATCGGAAAAGAAATACCATCTGCCCCGCAAGATACATTTTTAGTGATTGACGCCACTACCGGACAAAATGGTGTGATGCAAGCAAAGGCTTTTGCGGAGGTCACTAATTTAACTGGTGTGGTCATTACTAAGATGGATGGTACTTCAAAAGGAGGCATCATCTTAGCAATTCGTGACGAATTAGGTGTTCCGGTTCGTTTTATTGGTTTAGGTGAAAAGATGGAAGATTTGACCGAATTTGATTTAGATAAATATTTATATGGTTTGTGTGTGGGTGACGACAATGGATAAATTTGAAGAAACTTTATACATGACGGAACTATATTTGTTATACGCTTCTTTATTAACAAAAACACAAAATGCAATATTAGATGATTATTATTCTTATAATTTATCTATTTCTGAAATTGCAATTAATCGTAATATTTCTCGATCAGCCGTATTAGATGCGATTAAAAAAGGTAAGAAAAAATTATTGGAATATGAAAAACAATTTCATCATTATGCTTTATTAAACAAAATCCAAAAAATGAAAAATGATAATGATGATAAAAAAATTATTTCTACTTTAGAAGAAATGGAAAGGATGATAAAAGATGGCATTTGAATCATTAAGCGATAAATTATCGTTAATATTTAAAAAGATTAAAGGACAAGCCCGTTTAACTGAAGCCAATATGGATGAAATGCTAAAAGAGATCCGTATTGCTCTTTTAGAAGCCGATGTTAATTATAAAGTTGTAAAAGAATTTACTAATTCCATTAAAGAAAAAGCGCTTGGTCAAGATGTTCTTTTAAAACTTAATCCTTCCCAAATGTTAGTTAAAATTGTTCATGAAGAATTAGTGGAATTATTAGGTAGTGGAGATAGTGAAATTAAATATTCTACTTCTCATCCGACAATCATCATGATGGTTGGTTTACAAGGTTCTGGTAAAACGACTTCAACCGGTAAATTAGCTTATTTGATGAAAAATAAATTACATAAGAAAGTATTATTGGCTGCAGGCGACGTTTATCGTCCAGCCGCAATTGAACAATTAGCTCAATTAGCAAAGAGTGTTGGTGTAGATTTAGTTAATTTAGGCACAAGTGTATCGCCTGTTGAAATCGCTAAACAAGCAAAAGCAAAAGCCTATAACGAACATTATGATGTTTTGATTATTGATACAGCTGGCCGTTTACAAATCGATGAACAATTAATGCAAGAACTAAATGATATTAAAAACGCTATTGATCCAGATGAAATCTTATTATTAATCGACGCAATGGCAGGTCAAGACGCTGTTAATGTTGCGAATAGTTTTAATCAACAATTAGCATTAACCGGCGCTATCATGTCGAAATTAGATGGCGATGCACGTGGTGGCGCCGCATTATCTATTAAACATATGACTGGTGTACCAATTAAGTTCTCTGGTGTTGGTGAAAAGATTACCGATTTAGATATTTTCCATCCTGACCGAATGGCGGATCGTATCTTAGGCATGGGTGATGTCCTAACCTTAGTGGAAAAAGCCCAAGAAGAAATGGATGAAAAAGAAGCAAGAAAAGCTGCTTCAAAAATGCTATCGGGTAAATTCACTTTAATGGATATGCTTGATAATATGAAAAAGATTCAAAAAATGGGTCCATTATCCGGTCTATTAAAGATGATTCCTGGAATGCCAAAAATTACTCCAGAACAACAACAGATGGCAGAAAAACAAATGAAAGATTTTGAAGTGATTATCAATTCCATGACTATGGAAGAAAGAAACAATCCTGACATCTTAAAATATTCGCGTAAAATTCGTATTGCAAACGGCAGTGGCAAAACTGTGATGGATGTCAATAAAGTATTAAAGAAATTTGAAGCGATGCAACAAGCGATGAAACAAATGGAGAATTATCGTAAAACCGGTAAAATGCCTCCAGGTGGTTTAGGTGGATTTGGTGGATTTTAAAAAGAGCGAAATCGCTCTTTTCTTTTAACCTATTTTTTAATGAATTTATGTCCTTTTTCGATTGCGTCTAGTTCCCATTTAGGGGAGATGTTATCGTCGGCTTCCTGCAATAATTTTTTATCCGCTTTAGTTAGAGGATATTGTCTAAATAAATCAGGACGATATTTTCTTGTAATTATTAAAGATTGTTTTTTACGATATTTCTCGATCGCTCCATGATTACCGCTATAAAGGATATCAGGTATCTTATCACCTTCATAATTATATGGTTCAGTATATTGTGGATATTCTAATAATCCTTCTTCAAAGCTTTCCTCTTTTATCGATTCTTCACTGATTGCCCCATCTAATAGACGAATCACACTGTCAGCGATCGCCATTGAAGCAATTTCTCCTCCGGTTAAGATATAATCTCCAACAGAAATTAACTCATCAACATAATTGTTAACTCTTTCATCAATACCTTCATAATGTCCACATATGATAATCAATTCTTCGACATTATCTTTGTAAAAATGGGCTTTTTGCTGATTATATGTGTTTCCTCTAGGGGAAAGAAGGATTGTGTGGCTATGATCATTTTTATGTGCTTTTAAACAATCTAAAACTGGTTGACACTTCATAATTAATCCAGCGCCACCGCCAACAGGAGCGCTATCAACCCGTCCATATTTATCGGTTGTATAGTCACGGATATTAATGATTTCAATAGATACAACTTCTTTTGCGATTGCTCTTTTAACGATTGAATTTGAAAGCAAGCCATCAAACATTTCTGGAAATAAAGTTAAGATTTTTATTTTCATAGCATGCCCTCACACAATTCAATGATGATTTCTTTATTTTCAATATCCACTTTTTTGATAAATTGTTCCAAAAACGGAACGAGAAATTCTTTATTATTTGTTCTTTTAACACGTAGAGAAATAACACTAGGAAATTGTTCTACTTCTTTGACCTTACCTAAGATATTTTGATTTTGATCTTTGACGATACAATCTCTTAAATCTCCAAAATAGTAATAACCTTCTTTTAAATCCTTTTTATCTTTGATTACTTGTATTTCAAAACCTTTTAGAGGCACTATTTCTTCTTTAGTTTTGATTTCTAAAAAGCGCACATAATCAAAATTACCGCTATGACGATAATGATCGACGGTTAATTGTGTTCTTTCTTTTGTTTTTGGATTATATAAAAAGACCACATTACCTTTTTTATAACGATTATCCCCGTTATCGGTTGTGCTATAGATGCGCATCGTGCCATCTAGAGAAAAACTATCGATGATTGTTCCTAATAATAAATATTCCATAATTTATCAAAAAAGAGGATTAATCCTCTTTTTCTTCATCAAATGATTCAAATTTCAAATGAACATGACGGTTTTCGCTTTTGCCAGCGACAGAAACGACTTCTCTTAAAGAATTTGCGATGATTCCGCGGCGACCAATTAATCGTGCTGTATCTTCTTTTTCGCAAGCCACAATAATAGTGACGTCTTTTTCACTTTCGTTTGCTACACGGACTAAAACGGATTGAGGTTCTTGAATGATTGGATCAATGAGAGTTCTAATAATCTTCTCGTAATCCATCAATTATTTTCCTGCTTTCTTGCTAACCGCCTTAGCATTAATACCTTTACGATTAAACATTGCTTTAACTGTGTCGCTTGGAATTGCGCCTAATGTTAACCATTTGAGTGCTAATTCTTCATTGATAACAGCGTTTTCGACACCTTTAGATGGGTCATAATAGCCGATTTGTTCAATGTACGCACCAGCGTCACGGCCACAACGAGAGTCGGAAGCAACAATACGATAGAATGGATCTTTATGACGACCAATTCTTGTTAATCTAATTTTTACTGCCATAAAACTTTCCTCCTTATGTTCGTAATAATGTTAATGAAGATTTTAATGTGTGTCAAGCATTTTTACTTTACAGGCAATTAATTACAAATCTTAGCGTTCTTGATAATGTTTTATTTAGGTACTAAATATGAATAATCGGAATTTAAAAAAAGCTGCTTGCAAAGAAAAAGGTATATTGATATGATTTAAAGGCATGCAAAAGCATGATACGGGTGCTCCGCTGTCAAATGAGAATGAACACCAAGAGACCATTTATGAAAAGGAGGCTGACTATAATGAATACTAATTTAGTCAATGAAATTACTGCTAGCCAACTTCGTACAGATTTACCAGCTTTTAAATCAGGTGATGAAATCGTTGTTTCTGTCCGTATTATTGAAGGAAACAAACAACGTATTCAAAACTTCCAAGGCGTGGTTATCTGCCGTCGTGGTGGTGGTGTTAGCGAAACCTTTACCGTTCGTAAGATGTCTAGTGGCATCGGTGTGGAAAGAACATTCCCACTTCACTCTCCTTCTATCGCTGCTATTAAAGTTATGCGTAGAGGTAAAGTTAGAAGAAACAAGATTACTTATATTCGTAAGTTATCAGGTAAATCCGCTCGTATTAAAGAAATTCTCTAATACAAAAAAACACAGATTAAGAGTTCAATTGAACTCTTTTTCTTTTTTTCTTTATTGCATAACTATTTATTCGTTTTTATAATCAAATTGTATGGAAAAGACAAAACAACTATCTTCTTTCAAAGCTATCTTATGGTCGGTTATTTATTTTTTATTAGTAATAAATGTCTGTGTTAGTTTTTTATTAGTATTCCATTCTTATTACTATAAACCGATTTTTGTTAGTGGTTCTTCAATGGCCCCAACTTTAAATGGAGCGAGCAACGATCGCGTTGATTTTGGTATTATTGATGACCATGAATATGCTTTAAAACAAATTAAAAGATTCCAAATTATTACCACATATTACCCATTCTCAGATTCCAAAGACTATGTTGAACCTTTTGTTAAGGGAGGCAATAATGTCATCGATAAACTTGAATCTTCTTACAAAATCAAAAGGGTATATGCATTTCCGAATGAAACTTTCCGTTTTGTTGTAGATGAAGAGAAATATAATTTAGCCTTAAATGTTTCTGATCAAAATTCTTATGAAGCACAAGAATTAGCCCAACAAGCGATTAAATTCTATGTGAAAACTGTTGGCAGTGAAGAATTTGTTGAACAAAAAATCAAATTTAAAAGAAAAATCAAAATATCAACAATTACTAAATATCGTGATTATGAATATACATTAGGCGATGACGAATATTGGGTGATGGGTGATAATTACGCTGCATCCAGTGACTGTTTTTCGAAAAATGGACCAATTTATTACGAAAATATGGTTGGTGTTTTAATCGCGATTGAGGGCACTTGTAAGATTCAAGGTAATGTCTCAACTACAGATGATGGCACTAAAACATCTTATCGTTGTTTGAATCGTAAAAGAAAGGTTCCGGTCTTTTATTAATATGCCAAAGCAAATTCACTGGTTTCCTGGCCACATGAAAAAGGCTTTGGATGAAATAAATAATAAAATTAAAATCGTTGATGTTGTAATTGAACTCTTAGACGCAAGAGCGCCTCTATCTAGCGTTAATTTTGCGCTTCAAGATTTAACCAAAAATAAGAAAAAATTAATAGTTATTTCTAAACCTGATTTAGCAGATCCAATCCAAAATCAAAAATGGGAACAATATTTTGCTAATCAAGGAAATAAGGTTTTGCTATTAGATTTAACCAATAATAATGCGACAAATGTGATCAGCAACGCCGTGATTGCTTTAGGAAAAGACAAATGGGAAAAAGAAAAAAGTCGAGGCATGAAACCTCAACCTATTAGGGCGATGATTATTGGCATTCCAAATGTAGGAAAATCATCTTTAATTAATCGAATGGCAAAAAGAAAAGCTGCTGGTGTACAAAATAAACCGGGTTACACAAGGGGTGAACAATGGATAAAAGTGAATCAAAATTTCATTTTATTAGACACTCCTGGGATTTTACCGATGAATTATGATGATAAAAATCATGCGACAAATCTCGCTTTGATTGGCTCTATTAAAGAAGATATTTTACCAAATACTGATTTAGTGCATGCTTTATTAGATAATTTAAAAACACATTACCAAGATAGTTTAAAACAACGTTTTGATATCGATGAAATTAGCGATTATAAAACTGTATTAACACATATTTGTGATAAAAGAAAATTGCTTAATAGTAGTGGTCAATCCGATTTATTAAAAGCGGAGACTTTATTATTAAAAGAATTTAAAAGTGGTTTATTAGGAAGGATTACTCTCGAGTGGCTTTAGATTACGAACAACAATATTATAATAATGATATTAAATATATCGTTGGTTTAGATGAAGCTGGTCGAGGATGCTTATTAGGTGATGTCTTTGCGGGTGCGGTCATATTACCGAAAGACTTTAAATGTGATCTTATTAATGACTCTAAAAAATTAAGCGAAAAACAAAGAGAAGAAGCCTATCAAATAATTGTAAAAAATGCGATTGCTTTTGGTGTTGGCCGTGTGAGTGCTGAAGAAATTGATCAAATCAATATTTTAAATGCATCTCGTTTAGCGATGGAAAGAGCGATCGAGAATATGAATCACGATTTCGATATGATTATTTCTGATGCGGTAAAGATGATTAATTTCGATTGTCCGAAAGAAGCATTAATTCATGGAGATGCTTTAGCGGAATGCGTCGCGGCCGCTAGTATTATCGCGAAAGTATCGCGTGATCACTATTGTTATGAATTAGATAAACAATATCCTTTATATCAAATTGGTAAACATAAAGGTTATGGTACTAAATTGCATATGGATATTTTAAAACAATATGGACCAATTCCGCATTTGTATCGTTTCTCTTATGCGCCGATAAAAAATCTTAAAATTGAAAAAATAACTCTATTTTAATAAATAGTTTCTCACTATTGATAATGAACCTCTCTACATATATATAGGAGGTTTTTTATTTATGCACTCACCAAGAGAAATTTTGATTGGCATTGCTTATAAGTATCATGGAGATTGGGATAAAATCTATCAATCTTTGTATAAAAAAGAAGATATTAAGATCGAAGAAATCAATGATGCTTTAAATAGTATCAAATGCCACACATTGACGATATTAGACGAAGAATATCCAGAGTCATTACGTAATATTTATCGTCCCCCATTTGTTTTATATTATTACGGAGACATATCTTTGATTAAAGATTACACCAAATGCTTAGCGGTTGTTGGTTCAAGAGATTATTCTCTTTATGGGGAAACAGCGACTAGAAATATCGTTAGAGATTTAAAAGAAGATATTATTGTTGTATCCGGATTAGCCAATGGAATTGATGCGATTGCACATCAAGAAGCAATCAAATCTAATCATAAAACAATCGCGGTTTTAGGCACAGGAATTGATTATTGTTATCCGCCCGAAAATATTCATTTATATAAGGAAATTAAGAAAAAACATTTACTTTTAAGTGAATATTACGGAGATTTTAGTGGGAAACCAGATAATTTTCCGATTCGTAATCGTATTATTGTCGGCTTATCAAAAGCAGTTTTAGTCACTGAAGCAAAAGAAAAATCAGGAACATTATCTAGCGTTTCTATCGCTTCAACAAACAATCGAGATTTATTAGTTGTTCCTTATCCTATCGATATAAAAAATGTATGTAACCATCTCATTCAATTAGGAGCATATTTAGTCACTAACAGCGATGATGTAAACAATTTGATGTAAAAAATTTCGCATTTTTCTTAAATAAACTTATCTTTATTTAATATATAGAAAGACGAACAATGACTGTTGACAAGATGAAAATTAAGCACAATAATTGTTTAGCAAAAGAAGTTATGAAATTAGTTATTGTTGAATCTCCGGCAAAATGTGAAACCATCAAACGTTACCTTGGTGACCAATATGAAGTCCAGGCCTCATATGGTCATGTTCGTGATTTAGCCACAAAAGGTAAAGGTGGTTTGGGCGTTGATGTTGATCACGCGTTCGCGCCTACATATATAATAAATAAAAAGAAAGAAAAAGTAGTCAATAACCTTTTATCTTTAGCCAAAAAATGTGATGAAGTTATTCTTGCAACCGACCCTGATCGAGAAGGTGAAGCTATTGCTTGGCATTTAGCGGCGGTGTTAAATCTCAATCCAAAGACAACCAAAAGATTAGAGTTCCATGAAATTACTCGTGATTCAATTACTAACGCGATGAATAATCCTCGTACAATCGATGAAGATTTAGTGTCTTCACAAGAAACGAGAAGAATTCTTGATCGTATTATCGGATTTAAATTATCTTCATTATTAAAAAGAAGTATTAAATCTCAATCTGGTGGTCGTGTACAATCTGCGACATTAAGATTAATTAATGATCACGATTTAGAAATCGAACAATTCGTTCCAGAAGAATACTGGAATATTCTAACTTCTATATATGTTGGCGATCAACCATTCGACTTATCCTTTATCGGTGTTAATGGTAAAGAAACCAAAATTAAAAACGAACAAGAAGCAAATGAGATATTTGATCGCATTGGCGATAATTTTGAAGTTGTCTCTATCAAAAAGACTTTAAGAAAAAAAGAAGCGAAAGAACCTTTTACTACTTCAACATTACAACAAGAAGCATTCAACCGTTTAAAAATATCTACTAGCACCGCGCAATCATTAGCCCAAAAATTATATGAAGGTATTGAAGTGAACGGTGAACACGTTGGTTTAATTACATATATCAGAACTGATTCAACACGTTTATCTACCACTTTTATTAATCGTAGTACAAATTACATTACCGAAAGATTTGGTTCAGAATACGTAAATGACGCCAGAAAGATTAAAAAGACAAGTGCGGACGGGCCTCATGAAGCAATTCGTCCGACATCTAATCATCGTACACCTGAATCTTTATTGAACATTCCTTTATTCCAAAAAGATAAAAATTTATATAAATTATATAAATTAATCTACAATCGGGCTGTTGCTTCTTTAATGAAACCAGCAATTGATGAAGTTATTACCATCACATTAAAAAATAATGATTTATTCTTCAAACTAGAATTAGTTCATAACGTTTTCAAGGGCTATGAAATCCTTTTATCCGATTTAGATAGTCAACGTTATAATGGTAAATTACCAGATATTAAAGAGGGCGATGTATTTTCTTTATCCAAAAAGAACAAAGAACAGAAATTTACTCAACCACCCGCTCATTATTCTGAAGCTAAATTAGTAAAAATCATGGAAGAAGTGGGTATTGGTCGTCCTTCAACATATGTTTCGACACTAGATACTTTAAAACGCAGAAAATATATTTCCGATAAAGCTGGTGTTATCACTATTACCGAACAAGGTAAATTAACCATTGAATATCTCAAAGAATTTTTTGCGGATATTGTCGATACTAAATACACAGCAAAAATGGAAGAAAATCTCGATAAAATTGAAGAAGGTAAAACTAAGAGCTTACCAATTTTAACTAAATTCTATGAACCATTTATCAAAGAATTTGAAAATGCGAAAAATAAAAAAATCACATTAGATGAAATATGCCCAGAATGTGGCAGTAATTTAATGGTGGTTCATGGTCGAAATGGTAATTTTGTTGGTTGTTCAAATTATCCAAAATGCCATTATGTAAAACCAAAACCACTCGGTGAAGATTTGATTGCTGGAGAATGTCCAGAATGCGGAAAACCATTAGTGTATCGCGAAAAGAACGGAAAGAAGTTTATTGGCTGTACGAATTATCCTCATTGCCTTTATACCCGCTCATTACAAATAAAAAAACCTAAACCAGTACCTGTTAAGGCTTGTCCTAAATGCGGGGGAAGTTTAGTGGAACGCTATGGCGGGGGTAAACGATTCTTAGGCTGTACAAATTATCCAAAATGCAATTACGTTGAGGCATTGAAAAAATAAGAAACGGATTTTATTTCCGTTTCTTTTTATTATAAAATAAAATTTGATGGACGATTTATTAAAAAAAACCAAAAAACCGATTTATTCTAACGTTGCTGTTAATCGTTTCTTATCATATTTAAAAACACAGAGAAATTATACTCAGGTGACCATTGACGATTATAATTACGATTTAAAAAAATTCTTTTTATTCATTGCTGACGAAGGGGTTTTGATGGACCAAGTTGATGTAATTGTTATCCGCAATTTTTTAACACATGAACTACAATCAGGAATTTCTAAACGCTCATGTAAAAGAAGATTATCTACTCTTAGACATTTTTATGCTTTTTTAGTTGAACAAAAAGAAATTAAAGATAACCCTTTCATCTTTATTCAAACACCAAAGACAGATAAAACTTACCCAAGAACCTTATACCAAGAACAAGTCAAAAAATTATTAGATGCGAATAAAAAGCGTAATGATTCGTTAGTGTTAAGGGATCACGCTATTATTTGTGTTTTGTATTATTGTGGTTTACGTGCTAGTGAATTAACGATTTTAAAAATGCAAGATATCGATTTAAAAAATCGCTATATCAGAGTGTTTGGTAAAGGGCAAAAAGAAAGACTAGTTCCTTTCACAAATGAATGCAAAATTGCCCTCAATAATTATATTCAATATTGTAGACCTTCTTTATTAAAGAAGACACAAGCTTTTCCTAATGAAGTTTTCTTAAATAATAAAGGACTACCTTTAACGACAAGAGGACTAGAATATATTCTTGACCAAATAGAAAAAAAGACTGGTGTATTCTTAGATCTACATCCTCATATTCTTCGTCATACATTCGCTACTCACTTATTAGACAATGGAGCGGATTTACGTGTAATCCAAGAATTATTAGGACATAAGAGCATTAATGCCACCCAAGTATACACTCATGTTAGTAGTGAAGCGATGCAAAAAGAATATAGACAATTCCATCCTCGTTCTAAAAAAGATAAATAAATTATATTTATGCTTGCTATAAACTTGATGATATTGCTACAATAATATGGCTGTCGAATACAGCAATACACACACTATGGATGGAACTCCCGTTGTGCCGCAAGGTGGATTGAGTTCTTCGAAATAGTGGAGGATTAACATAAGGAGGCTCATAAAATGAGTGAAGAAAAAGAATTAGAAGTCGTTACTGAAGAAGTAGCTACTCCAGCTGCCGATACAATGGCAGCAGTCATGCATGATCCTGATGCACCAGTCATCACAATGAAAAAATTATTAGAAGCTGGTTCTCATTTTGGTCATCAAACACGTCGTTGGAATCCAAAGATGAAAAAGTACATCTATGGTGCAAAAAATGGCGTTTACATTATCGACTTAGCACAAACAGTCGAATTAGTGGCTCAAGCATATAAAGCCATGAAAGAAATCGTAGATAACGGTGGCAAAGTCTTATTTGTTGGTACAAAAAGACAATGTCAAGAAGCAGTCCAAGCTGAAGCATTACGTTCTGGTTCCTTCTATATCACAAATCGTTGGTTAGGTGGAACATTAACTAATTTCAGAACTATCCAAAGCCGTATCAGATACTTAAAAGAATTAGAAAGAAGAGAAGCTGATGGTGAATTAGATTTATTACCAAAACAAGAAGCTTCCCAATTAAGAAAAGAATTAGCAAAATTATCAAAGAACTTAGAAGGCATTAAAGAAATGCGCAAAGTCCCTAACGCTTTATTTGTTATCGATCCACGCATTGAACATAACGCTGTTGCTGAAGCTCGTAAATTAGGTATCCCTGTCTTCGGTATCGTTGACACAAATAGTGATCCAGATGTCGTTGATTACGTCATTCCTGCAAACGATGATGCAGTCCGCAGTGTGAGCTTACTCTTAGCAGTTATCGCTGACGCAATCGTTGAATCTAAAGGTGGTTTACCAGTCGTTGCTTATGTCAAAGATGAAGGTGAATCTGTCACAATGAAAGACGTTATTCGTCAAACTGAAAAAGAAAATGCAGAAAAATTAGCTCGTATACGTGCTGAAAGACAAGCTCGTCAAGAAGCATATGAAAAAGAACAAGCTGAACGTGAAGCTGCAAGAAAAGCCGCTTTAGGTGAAGATGCAAAAGCAGAACGCCCAGCAAAAAAGGCTCCAGCCAAAAAGAAAGCAGAACCAAAAGCTGAAGCAAAACCAGAAGGAGAAAACAAATAATGGCAGACGTTAGCATTGAATTAATTAAAGCATTACGTGATAGAACTGGTGCTGGTTTAATGGATTGTAAAGGCGCATTAGCTGCTAACGATTGCGATTTAGATAAAGCAACTGACTGGTTAAGAGAAAAAGGCTTAGCAAAAGCCGCTAAAAAGGCTAGCCGTATTGCTGCTGAAGGTTTAGCCATTACTTCTACTTGTGAAGCATGTGGCAAAACAGTCGTTTTAGAAGTTAACTGTGAAACAGATTTTGTCGCAAAAGGTGATGCATTCCGTGCTTTAGTTGAAGATGTCGCTAAAGTCATCTTAGTTAAAGCTCCTGCTACAGTGGAAGAAGCAAAAGAATTAACTACTGCTTTATTCACTGATGCCACTGTAAAAATGGGTGAAAAATTCGATTTACGTCGTTTTGTCGTTTTAGAAGGTAATGTTTCTACATATATCCATATGGGCGGTAAAATTGCCGTTGCTGTTGTTTTAGATAAAGCTGATGCAGAATTAGGTAAAGGCTTAGCAATGCACATTGCGGCTAATAACCCACAATATTTATCATTAGCAGATGTCAATCAAGCTGATTTAGAACATGAAAAAGCAGTTCAATTAGAATCTGCTAAAAATGATCCAAAATTAGCATCTAAACCTGCAGAAATGTTAGCAAAGATTATCGACGCTAAAGTGACTAAATACTATTCTGAAATGGTATTAGGCAGCCAAACTTTCTTAATGGATGACACTAAGACTGTTGCTCAAGTCTTAAAAGAAAAAGGCATTAACGTTTTAAGATTTGTCCGTTATCAAGTTGGTGAAGGTATTGAAAAACGTAAAGATGATTTCGCTAGTGAAGTCATGAACGAAGTTAATAAATAATTATTTAAGGAACACCGTTTTGGTGTTTCTTTTTTTAAAAAGAAAGGACAACCGATATGTATAAAAGAGTCTTATTAAAATTAAGTGGTGAAGCATTAAAAGACGATAAAGAAGTACAAATTTTAAACGTTGATGGCGTTAAAAAAATTGCTTCTGTGATTAAAAGTCTTCACGATAACGATATTCAAATCGCAGTCGTGATTGGTGCCGGCAACATTTGGCGCGGCAAATTAGCGAAACAAATCGGCATCGAACAAGCTCCAGCTGATTATATGGGAATGCTTGGCACAATTATTAACGCGACCGCCGTCAGCAGCGCTTTAAACAATCAAAATGTTCCATCTGTTGTCTTTTCTAGCTTACCCGCAATCGATCCGATAACAGTAACCTACTCTCCTGAAGCTGCGATTAAAGCAATGGAAGAAGGCAAAGTCGTCTTTTTAGCGGGTGGTACTGGTAAACCATTCTTTACTACTGATACTGCCGCCACATTAAGAGCGATTGAGACGAACTGCGAAGCTGTCTTTATGGGTAAGAATGGTGTTGAAGGCATTTATGATAAAGATCCGACCAAAAATAAAGACGCAAAATTTATCAAAAATATTACTTATCAAGAAATTCTTAACAAGAAACTACAAATTATGGACCTTTCTGCGGTAGAATTAGTTAAAGATAAAAATATTGAGATGCGCGTATTCTCGATGGCGGATCCCAAAAATTTCTTAGAAGTCGCCCAAGGATCATCTCTTGGCACGACCGTGAAAAAAGGAGAATAAATTTATGGATGAAATCGTTTTAGATGCAAAAGAAAGAATGAATAAATCAATTGAATCATTAAAAGGAACATTATCCACGCTTCGTACTGGTAAGGCTTCTCCTGCAATGCTTTCAAATTTAGAAATCGATTATTATGGTTCTTTAACGCCAGTAAATCAAATTTCTTCTATTACTGTCCCAGAACCAAGACAATTATTAATCAAACCTTATGATAAAAATGATGTCAAAGCCATCGTTGCAGCGATTAATGCTTCTGATTTAGGTATTAACCCAATTAATGAAGGAACACAAATTAGATTAATGATTCCAGCATTAACACAAGAAAGAAGAATGGAAATCACTAAACAAGCTCGCAAATATGGTGAAGAAGCAAAGGTCGCAATTAGAAATATTCGTCGTGATAATATGGATTTAGTCAAGATGGATGAAGAAATGAGCGAAGATTATCAAAAGAAAGTGCAAGAAGATATCCAAAAAGTCACTGATGAAGCAGTGAAAACAAT
>JAXERM010000020.1:0-10732 GCA_034116505.1 Bacilli bacterium | reverse complement strand
AAATTAGAATTTTTCCTTATAGTTTTTATAAACAAATCTAAGAATCCTTCATTTTTAGATAAATTTAATTCCTTTGTTCTACTTATCAAGCAAAGGTTGTTATCATAATTTGGCGCTAAAGAAATAATTGCACCAGTTTTATTATTACGCAAAATCCCGCAATTTTCGTTGTGCCTGTCAACATTATACAAAACGACATCAAAGACAATTAACCTCAAATAATCCAATGCAATTTGATGATCAAATTTATTTAATAAGTTATATATATAAATGAAGTCTTCATTTTCGCCAGCAATATAAACTATTGGTTCAAAATTTACATTTTTAGCAAAATTTTTGGTTTTAATAAAAGGGGAACTCAATTCATAATGAGCTGTTGGTAAGCCAATCGTTTCAAATAAAATTGAATAAAATAATTCAGAATAAATTTCTTCGTTGCTTCCAACTTTATATAACCACCACTCTCCATCTTCATTTTTCCAGCCTTTTTCATATGAACCATTGGTGGTTAACTCTGGAGTAAGCACTATTTTTTTCGGATAAAAAGTAATTAAGCCTTTTAAGGCGGTTTCAAAAAACATATCATTATTAAAAGCAATATCTTTATAAGCTAATTTGCTGTGTTTTGGTTTAAACCAGTAATTGTCAGTAATTGAAGCAGCATAAGAACATAAAGACACTAAGGTGTCATCTTTAACATTGATATTTAATATTTTTCTTAATATTCTCGAATTTGTTCTGCCACTATCAATTGAGCGACTTTTCAAAAATTCCGTTAAAAACGTTGTTCTTTTAAAGACTAGCGGTAGCATTTTTTCATCGCCTGATATTAAAACACCTTTTTCAAAAGTCCCAATTACTTTGTCCTCACACATTAAATACCCAGTATATTCTCTAGCAAAATTAGATAATTCAATTTCTCTATTTCCAAATGCCAGAATTCTTTTAATTTCTTTTTCAATTTTTTTGCGCTTTTCTATTTCATCTAATAAGGAATTAATTTGATCCTTTTTAATAAATCTAGAAAAATTTTTACCATTTTCTCTATATTGGTAATAAAAATAAGTTTTGCCATTTATTACTTTCTTATAAATATTTCCACTAGGCAAACAATTTTTCTCATGAATTAATTCAAATAATGTTTTCATAAAAAGATAATATAAAAATTTAACAAAATTTACAAGGATGTTGTTTGTTATTATCTTTTTTATTGAAAATAAAACCCCGATTTATAGTACCATTTTCGGTCCAATAAATGGGGGTAATTTAACCTAAGTGGTGCCCCTTGCCAGAATCGGACTAGCTTCAAAGCATTACCATTGCTCCGTAATACCATTATACTAAAGGGGCATTTGCTAGCGATATTTATAATATAGTAGAAAATAACGCTTAACAAGTAAATATTTGCAATATTTTATATATTTTTTATTGAAATTCTTCTTTTAACATCACTAAGGCGTGTTCATATACCACATTAACAACGTCATCGATTGATTGACTTTTTTTATTCGATAAAAAATCAATTAAAACAGTTAACGCCCCAACTGTTTGAAATAATGCTTGGTAATAAGATATTTTATTTAATTCTTTTACACCAATCGCTATTTGTTTTTGGATAATCTTACCAACGTATATTTCTTTATTTTCTGCTAAACAAAATTTCACCAATATCTTATTTGCATAAAACTTTTGAATATATTGTTTAATTTGTTCTTTTTCTATTTGTTCTATAGAAGTCACTTCTTCTTTTTCGTCATATTTATCAAAAGAGACATTGATGAGCTGTTCTTCGATAATCTCATCCACTAATGCATCAAGATAGCCATATCTTTCATAAAATGTCGAACGATTGACATGCGCTAGAGCACATAATTCATTCACTTGAATTTTGCTTGGATCTTTCTTAAATAATAATTCGAGATATTTTTCTTTGATTTTTTGTTTACTTTTAATGATTCTTTTATCCATATTGAAGTTAACCGACATATGTTGGTTTTTGTTGGTTGCATGTCTATGTTATCACATAATAATATTTTTGTTAGGAGAAAATAAAAATGAAAAATGTTTTAGTTATTACTGGTGGCGGTTCAGGCATGGGTTTAGAAGCCGCAAAACTTACACCAAAAGAAAAAATAGTTATTATATCAGGAAGAACAGAAGCTAAACTTCAAAATGCTGTTAAAGAACTTAAAGATTTAGGACTCGAAGCTTATGCATTCGCTTGTGATACTTCAAAAAGAGAATCAGTCCAAAAATTAGCGGAATTCGCTAGTTCATTAGGTGAAATCAAAAATGTGATTAACGCTGCAGGTGTCTCTCCTGCAATGAAAGTCACACCAGAAGAGATTTTAAGAATTAATGCTTTAGGCACTGTATATGTGAATCAAGAATTTTCTAAATTAATGAAACCAGGCAGTGTTATTGTTGATGTTTCTTCAAATTCTGCCTATCAATTACCAAATTTCATCATTCCTAAGAAGAAATACCCACTTGCAGAGACTGATGAACAAAAATTTATTCATACATTAGTGAAAAAGACAAATTTAGTTAAAGATCCATATATGAAAAACGGTATGGCTTATTCTTTCTCGAAAAACTTTGTTTGTTGGTATGCGCAAAAATCAGCTTTTGAATTAGGATTAAAAGGAATTAGGGTAGTCTCTTTATCACCAGGATTAATCGCTACTTCAATGGGTAACTTAGAAAAAGAAACTGGTGGTTTCTTAGTACCATTCACTGCCGAAGAAAGAATGGGAAAACCAGAAGAATTAGGTTACGCTTTAGCGACCGTAGCAGACGAAAGAAATGGTTATTTAGCAGGTGTCGATGTCTTAGTGGACGGTGGCTCTGTTTACGGATTAAAAGAATTTAAAAAATACAAAAAAGCCGAGTTGAAAAAAGCTCGTAAATAATCTCCTTTATTAGCGGACAGTAAAATAATGCTGTTCGCTAATTTTTTTATTAATAAAAAAAGGGGATTAAATTTTCTCCCCAATTAAATCATAAACGAAGGCGTTAGTGATTTTGATTTGTACTTTTTCGCCCATTTCTAATTTTTTATCACTTATAAAATAAATATTGCCATCAATGTCATCAGGCGCGTTCCAATAACTACGTAGTAGATATTTATCATCTTTAAAGCCCACTACTAGGCCTTCCATTATCTCACCAATATGCTTTTTGTTATTTAAATATGAGATTTTTTGTTGTGCTTTCATCACGCGGTCAAGTCGTTCTTTTTTAGTCTTTTCTCTGACTTGATGTGGCATGTTATAAGATAAAGTGTCTTCTTCACGTGAATAAGTAAAAGCGCCTAGATGATCAAATTTAACTTCTTCCATGAATTTAATTAAATTATCAATATCTTTTTTTGTTTCGCCTGGAAAGCCAACCATCACAGTGGTCCTTAATATCGCGTTCGGCACAGTTTCTTTAATCTTTTTAAATAAATTGATTAAAAATTGCTTATCACCTCTACGACGCATGCTTTTTAAGATTTTTGTTTCACTATGTTGAATAGGAATATCAAAATAAGGAGTTAAACGTTTTTCTTCTTTAATTAAGTTTATTAATTCATCAGAAATTTCATCAGGATATAAATATAATAAGCGAATATATTCAAATTCTTTGATTTCTAACAAACTCTTTAATAAAGAGACAATGTTTTCTTGACCATTTAGATCACTACCGTATTTAGTGGTGTCTTGTTGTAAAACAACAATTTCTTTGACACCTTGATCTTTTAATTTCAAAGCTTCCGATATAATATCTTCTTTTTTTCGTGAAACATATTCGCCTCTAATCAAAGGAATTGCACAGTAAGCGCAGTGATTAGAACATCCTTCACCAATTCTTAAATAAGCAGTATAAGGGGCAGTTGATAAGATACGATATTTTTCATCGATTCCACCGCTACCACAAAAATCATGATCAATATTCCTTAAATATGAAGATAAGTAGCGATAATCATGAATTGGAATAATTGTCGCTTCTTTAAATTCTTCTTTTAATTCTTTCTCATATCTTTCCGCTAAACAGCCTAAAATGACGACAGATTTATCATAATCAAGCATTTCTAAAATAGTGTTAATCGATTCTCTTTTGCTCGATTCAATAAAACCACATGTATTAATAAAAATGATGTCGCAATCTTTTGGATCAGAAACAAGAGTGTAACCAAAATGATCTAATAGACCAAGTAGATATTCACTATCGACGCGATTTTTATCACAACCAAGCGAAATTAAACCAACTTTTTTCATATATTATTCACTTCTTAAAGCGATAACTGGATCTTGATTAGAAGCCTTCATGGAAGGAATTAATCCAGATAAGACATTCAAAAGAATGGAAATGCCAATCATAATTAAAGCGGTGGTAAACGGTAATACCGCAATGCTACCAATATTTAAAGGAATAATGCATAAATTAACAATACCACATAGTAAATATGTCACTAATATGCCGATCAAACCAGAGGCTAAACCGATAATCAAACATTCGGCAATAAATAAGCGTGAAACGTCTTTCTTTCTTCCACCTAAAGAACGAATAACACCGATTTCTTTTATTCTTTCCATCGTTGAAATATAAGTGATAACCGTAATCATAAAGCAAGAAACCACTAATGATAAAGAAGTGAAAGAGACAAGGGCGATAGTAATAGTCACAATTAATGTATTAATCACATTAACAATGATCTCGATATTATCTGTGTAGGATAAGTCGTCCCTTTGTGCTCTAGTTAAAGTTACGCCGTTAGATAACGTGATATCTTCGTCAGTGTTCCATCTTTGTAGATATTTTGTCACTAATTTTTTGTTAGAGAAATCTTTTGGATAAATAGAAATAGATTTTGGTAATTCTTTAAATTCGTATTGTTTGGTATTAGTGTTATATTTTGTCGCTAATCCCGCTAAAGAACGAAGGTAAGAACGATCTAGATCTCCATTTGATTGTTTACCGCTAAACGCGAATAAAGAAGTAATCATATTTCCCCCGCTGTTTAAGGCATAAGCTTTGCCTTCAACATCATAATAAGGGTTTTCATCCCCATCACGATAAGAAGTATATGTATAAGTAACATGGGCTTGGAATACTTCATCCGCTTCACTGGCTGAGCCAATATAAGCTTTTAATCCGAGTGTATTGTTATTAACAATATCACTAATCACCGCATCAGAAAGAAATTTTCTAGTTAATTCTGGCGTATAATAAACACCGCGGTCAATACAGCCAAAACTCACACCTTTTTTCTTTTTTAAAATACCGGAGATCTTAATCGTTTCCATATTATCCCAACTATCATCTGCTTTAGCAGGATAGAAATATCCACTAGTAGTTTTATCTTCGGAAGTATATGTTCCTAACGCTACTGGTAAGGTTGAAGAACCAGTAGTAACAGCTACTGCTTTTGTGCCGAATATTTCTCTAAATGTGAAAATAAAATCAGTTCCTTGAAGAGAAACATTCCAACTACCTACTTCCGGTGCATTTTCATCAATGGTTGTTGTATCAGCACGAACGAAAGTTGTAGGCATTGGATAGCCTTGGATAATCATATTACCTTCTAAAATGTCACTAGTACGATTATATGTTAAATCAAGTTCAATCACTCCTAATGTTGTTGAAACTCTTGAGAAATCGATTGTTCCTTTGATTTTCCTTTCGATTAATCCATTGGAACCATCCCAAATAGTGTCATGAGGATAATAACGTAATTCTTTGCCTAATAAATCATCGATTTGGAACTTATCAGGATATGTATATTGAGCAATTTTATCAGGATCAGGATTTTCTTTGTTCTCTTCAATAGCCTTACGAGAAATATTTAAAAATTCCTGTTCAGTATAAAATCCTAATTGCGCTAAAACGAAATCAGTTAATGTTTGATTATCATCAACCACTAAAAGAATTTCATTTGCGTTTGTGGGATAATGTGAATTGGCGCCAACTAAATCATATTGCGACAAGATATATTCTTCTCCACCAGGTAATTGGTGCATAAAATTCGTGAACAAATCAACAAATGCTGCGTATTCCGAGAAACCTTCAACTGTTTTTAATTCGGAAATATACATTTGTGTTAAACCGTTAAGTGACATGAATTGATCTTGGTCTGTAGGTAACGCTCCACGATTCCAAGAAGTAAAAACATTATTAGTTAAATCTAAACCATAATCTTCCGATATAGAAGAGATATACGCTTCAGGTAAATCATGGATAAATCTGATTAAATCAGCGGTAATTTCATTAGTCTTTACCTTAGTAAAGTCTTTATATTTATCCATTAAATAATCAATCATGGAGTCCACCGCTACTTCATCTTTTAAATTGATGCTAGCGATTTCTTTTTTATCGGAAGAAGATAATCCTTCCATTAATGAATTATAATCGATCGATGTTTCAGTAATTTCTAAAGGATAACGGCTCATCATATCGTTTTGCATATCATCGATATATAATCTCACACCATTGCTAACAGCTAAAACAGAAGAAACACCGATAATACCAATTGATCCAGCAATGGCGATTAATGTTGTTCTTTTAGCCTTAGATAATAAATTTGAAAAAGATAATCCGGTCGCGGTAAAGAAAGACATCGATGTTTTTTCTTTTGTCCCTTTATTCACTTGACGTTTAGCTTGAGCTTTTTCTCTTTGAATTTTGGTTTCACCACGATATTTATGATTATCATCAATTAATAAGCCATCGCTCATTTTAACAATACGATTTGCGTATTGATATGCAAGTTCTGGATTATGAGTGACCATAATGACTAAGCGGTCTTTCGCCACTTCTTTTAATAAATCCATGATTTGCACACTAGTTTTACTATCGAGCGCGCCTGTAGGCTCGTCCGCTAAGACAATTTCTGGATCGTTAACTAAAGCACGCGCAATCGCCACCCTTTGCATTTGACCACCAGAAAGTTGATTTGGTCTTTTATTTTCCATGCCTTTTAAACCAACAGTTTCTAAGGCTTTAATTGCGCGATTTCTACGTTCTTCTTTACTAATACCAGAAATAGTTAAAGCAAGTTCGACATTTTTACATATGGTTTGATGGGAAATTAAATTATAAGATTGGAAAACAAAACCGACTGAATGGTTACGATAAGTATCCCAATCGCGGTCTTTAAATTCTTTTGTAGAACGACCTTCGATGATTAAATCGCCAGAAGTATAACGGTCTAAACCACCGATAATGTTCAACATTGTGGTTTTACCACAACCAGAAGGACCTAGAATAGCGACAAATTCATTGCGTCTAAATGCTAAAGAAATACCTTTAAGTGCATGAACGGTTTCCACTCCTTTAGTGATATAGTCTTTTTTGATATTCACTAACTTTAACATAATATAGCTCCTCCTTTTTTAAGATTAAAAACATTATTAGCACGTTTTATTTATTTGTAAACAAATATCGTTATTTCAAATCAATATAATTTAAAAAACGCTGATGAAGGCAAGAAAAATCTAATACTTGTAACAAAAATAACGGATCTTCGTTGTTGTCTTTTAAAAAGAATTTATCGATTACTTTGCATACTAGTTGACGACTTGCGTCTTTGATTAAAATCACATCTTTTTTGATTTCAATTTCCGAATCGACAAATTTATCAATTTCATCACTATGACCTTCACCAAATCTTAATGCAATATCTTTTTGCTTAGGATTTAAACAAGAAACACCAACTAAATCACCAATTTCTAAATTTCTACCAGTGCTAGATTGCCCACCGATAACGACCAATAATCGATCATAATCAGCTGCCATACCCCAAGCAAAAGTCATGCCATAACGATGGTTGTTTTTCATTAGAGTTAAGATATTTGCGCCTTGCAATATTAAATTTAATTCTGGATGGATTTCACTCATATTACTTTTCCTTTATTTTTAAAATAATTTTTCTAATTTGATCTTTATCCATCAATACCGGAAGAGGGTATAGAGGATAAGCTTCTTTATAGGAATGATCGATAATAAAATCGATATCTTCATCTTTAATTATTTCCTTAAAATTATTTTTAATACCTAATCTATCATTTAAATCTTCAATGTCTTGAATAAATAATTGTGCTTTTTCATGAACGTTTTGGCCATTATTTGGATGGGTTAAATCAGCTAAAGTAGCTAATTTTTTATCAATTTTATGACCGTAAGCTTTTAAGACAAATGGTAAAATAATTGCGTTTGCTAAACCGTGCGGGACATTGTATTTGCCGCCTAAAGCATGGGCTAAAGCGTGCACCATACCGACATAAGCTCTAGTAAAAGCAACACCAGCTTTATAAGCCGCTAATTGCATTGCTTCACGGTATTCAAGATTTTCTGGCTCAAGACAACTTTTTTCCAAATTATCAAAAATCAATTTTGTGGCTTCAATCGCATATTTTTTCGTTTTTCTAGTATTCGCGCGACCAATAAATGCTTCAATTGCGTGTGTAAGCGCGTCCATCCCAGTTGTAGATGTAACACTTTTTGGTAAACCAATTAAATAGCGAGGTTCCAAAATAGCGTAACTAGGAATTAATTTAGGGTCATTAATCGCATATTTATCCTCTTTAGCGGTGTCAACGATGACCGCTGCGACAGTAGTTTCACTACCAGTCCCTGCGGTAGTAGGTATTGCGATTGTTAATACTGGTTTATTTTTGATATGTAATAAGCCTTTCATATCATTAACACTCTTACGATAATTAGTAGCTCTTGCAGCAATGATTTTTGCGCAGTCTAAAGATGAACCACCACCAAGGGCAATCACACAGTCAGCGTATTTAGAAATATAAATCTTTAATCCTTCTTCCACGTTATCAACAGTCGGATTAGGTCTAACGTTATGATAGATATCATATTTATATCCTTTTTCGGATAAAAGCATTTCGATATCTTTTGTTAAACCGAGTTTATATATCGTATCATCGGTGATAATCAAAGGATGATTTTTTTGATTATCTTTTAAGATGGAAAAAATATGATGTATAGAAAACGAACCAGAATATATTTTTGGTTCTTTGAATGATAAAAAATTAGATGCTAGATAAAGAATGCCTTGATAAGTTCTAGCGTATATTTTCTTGAGGATGTTCATTTTTTAATTTCTCTATTTTCTTTTTATAACTTAAATCTTTGCTATTTTTGTTATCGGCAAAATTTTGAATCGCTTTTAAACGCATAAACATTAAAACAACAGCGCTAATCAATAATAATATTCCAGGCATGCATAACGCCATAAATAGTACAATGAAATCGATTTTAATTTTAATAACATAAAACAAAATGATAAATGTCGTAAATAATATCATTGATATTATAGGAAGAAGAACTGTCGGTAATAAAGAAGGGATTTTTCCTTTACCGTATTCATTTTCTAATTCCACTAATTGTGAATAATATGGAGTTTCATCATCACGCGAAAAAGTTAAAACATACCCGAATAAAGTTTTTTCTTCTTTTTCGATTTTCCAATCAAACATGAGATGTTTATCACGAACAAGTTTGTAATTTGTGTTATCAACTGAGATTCTTTTTGTTTCCATATCTAAGATAATTATAAATAAATTTAATAATTATTTTAAGATGTTTCCTTATTTATTTTATGTGAATATTTACAACTGTCACTATTGTCCTAGCAAGAAGATTGTTATATGATTAAAACATGAAAAAATCGATGAAAACCAAAGAAGCTATCTCTCTTGCTGTTTTTATCTTAATGCGCAAGAAACCATATGAAGAAATAACGGTTAAAGAAATTTGCGAACGCGCTGGCATATCTAGAATGTCTTTTTATCGTTATTACAATCAAAAAGATGATATCTTTGTTGACTTTTGTGATTTAAGATTTGAAGAATTCTATTCCCAATTCTCAAAAAATCCTAACGTTACAATGAAAGAATTTGTTTTATCGATCCTTTTATATTTTAAAAAATATTCTAAACAACTGTTAACGTTACAAGAAGCAGGAAAAAGTCAGATTTTATTAGGACAATTAAATAGTTATTCTCGTTATGTGTTTGCTACTTTAAAAAGTAACTACGCAATAAATAAAAAAGATAATCCATTAATCGCTTCATTTTTATCTGGTGGTTTATTCAATGTATTGATGCTTTGGCTTAAAGAAGGAATGAAACGCACTCCAGAAGAAACAGCGGATTTAATTTTTGCAATATTTGACAAATAAAAAACCAATCTATTAATCACGATACATGATGAATTAAAGGATTGGTTTTTATTATGATTATTTTTCAGTTTTAATAACGTATGTAGTGTAAGATAGATCAACACCGTTATCGTTAAACATTTTTCTTAATTGACGATTCATTTCTCTTTGGGTTTGATAAACATCGTTTTCTTTACATTTACCAATGAAGAATAATACAACACCACTATCAGCGTATTCGGAAATTCCTAAATATTGAATATTAGTTTTTAACCCTTTAATCTTTTTGGAAATTGCAGGGAGATTCTGATTAATGATTTCTTCCACGTGGTCGATATTTTCATCATATTTAATCGATAAATAGCATTTCGCTACAGATAATGCCTTTGTGCGGTTGATGACAGTTTTAATTTCACTATTGTTAATGATTTTGATATTACCACCTGCATCTTCTAATTTTGTCGTACGAATACCTATTTCACTGACAGTACCTCTAAAACCATCGATGACGATAATATCGCCAACTTCATATTCGTTTTCAAATACGATGAAGATGCCGGCAACGATATC
>JAXERM010000019.1:0-11175 GCA_034116505.1 Bacilli bacterium | reverse complement strand
CGATATCAAAAATTACATAAATTAATGAAAAGATTACAAAAATCTTTGCATGTTGATATTCATGTTGAGGGATTAGAAAACGTCCCATCAGAAGCGTGTTGTTTTGTTCCTAACCATTTATCTAGTTATGATCCTCTTGCTTTAATATCTATTTTTGATAAACCGACGACTTTTGTCGCTAAAAAAGAAATTGAAAAAATGTTTGTAATCAATAAATGTATTAAAGCGATTGATGGTTTATTTTTAGATCGTGGTGATTTAAAACAATCTCTACGTGTGATGATGAAAGTCCAGGCTGATTTAACAAATAAAAAAGATAAATCATGGATTATTTTCCCAGAAGGGACAAGAAATAAAGATTCAATGCATTTATTAAAAGAATTTCATCACGGAACATTCAGAGCCGCCCAAAAAAGTGGTGTACCTATAGTCCCAATCGCTATATGGGGCACAAATAGAGTGCTGAAAACCAAACCACAATTTAAAAGATATCCAGTTTTTATTAAGATCTTAAAGCCGATAACTAAAGCCGAATATCAAAATATGTCGACGCAGGAAATTGCTTTAAAAGCACAGAATATGATTCAAGAAGCGATATGTTTTGATTTAAGAATCAAAGATCATAAAGAAATGCTGCGTATTAATAAAAAGCATTATCGTTTCAATAAAATTATTTAAGCTTAATAATTGATGATTGACCAATTCGTTGATCATCATTTTTTTAGACAATAAAAAAGTGCATTCCGAAGAATGCACAATTTTTTGTTATTAATCTGTACGATTATTCGCCAGCTGGAGCAGCAACAGCAGGACCAACTAAGACTGTAAGAACGATACAACCATATTTGATGTATTCTGTACTAACAGAAACTAATGTTTTGAGATCGTATAAAGCATAACCACTTATACCAGCAACTGTTGCTTCAACATAACCGTTACCAGTTAATACAGAGACTAAACCAGCAGCGATGGTATTGAATTCTGCTTCTGTTGCAACATCATAATAGATGTCAAATTCAATGACTAAAGCACCGATTTGATTAAAGTATGATGCGTCGCATTCATAATCCCAATCTGCTGCAGCAGCTTCACCAACGGTAAATGTTGTGAAAAATTTTGGTGCTAAAGCTGTAGCTGTTGGGAAGTATGTTGGAACAGCAGAATTATATTTAGCAATATCGCTTAAGAAATAGTTGATATATAAAGCGTCAGAACGAACTGCGACATATGCAGCTGATTTAGCGTCTAAAACTAAAACTTCAAGAGTAATAACGCCTTCATTAACATCTAAAACAACAAATTCGTTTGTAGTAGCACTGAAGAAACCATCGACTTTGAGAAGTCTAAATGCTCTATATACGAAACCTGCAGCTTCTAATTGATCAGCGTATGCATAGAAAGCATCATCATCGCTTTGTTCTGCTGTATAGGCAGGAAGTTCAAATGCAATAGTATATACAGCCATTAAGCCAAATGATTCGTAGTATTTAGCATTAACTAATTCATCAGCATAATTAACTGAAACTGAAACAGGAGTTGCATATGTTGGTGCGACAATTGCAGTTGTACGAGCAGTAGCTTCTGCATTGAATGATTGTTCAACAGCAGTTGCGCGGCCTGTATAGAATTCAGCTGCTTCTGTCCAAGAAGCAAATGTTTCAGTTGGACCTAAAGCGAGGTAATAACCATCGATATAAGTATCTGAATTTTGAAGTAAGATGTTTGCAACGACTTCTTCTGCAGCGTTTTTAACTTCATAAATAGCAAGAATGCCATCTGGATCTTGAGCTACAAGACTTGCACCTTGTTCGACAATCTTATCGCCTAAGGCTTTGAAAGAATCAGCGATTGCTGAAGCTTTCACGTTGATTGCGAAGTCAGCAACGATTGCTCTATCAGCATCCACAGTGAAGTTAGAAGCAAATTCAGGTTTGAAGAATGAAGAAGCGACATAATCGAAACTTGTTGTATCAACTGTGTAAGAAATGGCACCTTCAGTAGTTAAATCTAAGACTGTGTCTTTATAAAGAGGTTGAATGACTTTAGCAATATCAGCCCATGTTGAGTAAACAGCAGGAGTTTCTTCTGGATCTGCAACAGTTCTGGACCAGAATGTTTCGATCACTAAACCCATACCGCCATTTTCGATTAAGTCATATTGAGTAAGAGCGTCAAATAAGACGAAATCTCCAACTTTCTTGTTTGCAAAATATGTTTGTAATAATTGTACAGATGCGTCAGCGACGCCAGCAGGAATTTGGACGTGAATTGGAGAGAGATTTTCTGGATCCTCTAAATCTAAATCTTCACCTGGGAAGACAACATAGAAATCAGATGCTTCACCGGCAGTGAAAGTTGGAATTGATGCTAATTGATAAGTACCTTCAATTAACACACCAGACATTTTACGACCTAAAACGGAATCGAAACCACTACGAGTAACATCTGGCCAATAACTGATTGAAGCACCACCTGTGTAGGAACCATTTTCGTAATGTCTTTCGCTTACAACAGTGACGTCTGCATCTGCTAAAACGACACGACCGTTTACGTCTGTTACAGTTGCTTCAACATCGATTTCAGCACCATAACCATAAGCGCTGAGTGGACCTGAAGTTTCTGTAAATGTTGGCATAACTCTAGGTTGAATTTCAAAACCGACTAAGGTACCGACTGTATCGCCAGTAGAACCAGAACCGATAATTGTATTACCATAAGCACCGCCAACTGCTAAACCTTTAACAACGACTCTTTGATTTAATAAAGCCCAATTACCTTCAGTGTCTAAATCTAACACTTCACCAAAGCTGACTTCTTCTGGGCCAGCGGAACTACTAGATGAAGAACTGGAAGAACTTGGTTTATTAGGATGGCAAGCACCAGCTGCTAAAGCCATAGCTGAGATAGCTAGAATTTTTAATAAGTTCTTATTCATAAATTTCTCCTTTCTTAAAAAATAAATAGCTTGAAAAAAGATTATGCTTTTCATAGAAAAAAGGCAAGTTATTTTTTAGAAAAAAAGTTACACATTCACTATAAGTGTTTTCTTAAATGCTTAGGATAAGAGTTTTTTATCATATTGCCATCGCTGTAAGCGATGCAAATGTTTATGCCTTTATAAGTTAATAAAATGTCACCTTTTGGTACTTTTACTCTTATAACATCCCCTAAAATATATGATTTTAGTTGTTCATTATCGAGTTCATAGGCTGGTTCAAAGGAAGTAACATAATGTGAATAGTGGTAATCAAACTTAATTTTATCTTTCACTATTTCACCAATTTTTACCCCTTTTCTGACAATATTTAAGTATTTTTCATCAAAGGAATTGTTAATGCCAAATAGGTAGTTTCCATATTTATCTATGTTATTAAAAGGAAGATTATATTTATTTTTGAGATTAAATAAATTTTTGATTTTGCTATGATCTATGCCGGGCTTTTTGATTAAACATAAATAATGTCCTTCTCCCGAAAATAGATGCGGAAAAAAATGCACTCCTAATGGTTCATTTGCTGATTTATATAATAAAGGTGAATCAATATTAATAATATCTGCTTGTCGATTTGATAATAAATATTTCACTACATCTTCATTTTCTTCTTTAGAATATGAGCAAGTAGAATATGATAAAACGCCTCCCGGCTTTAACATGTCATAGCACATTAAAATTAATTGTTTTTGTATTTCTTGGAATTTTAAAACTTTGTTATACGACCAATCCGTAAACATTTTTTCATCTTTTCTAAACATTCCAGAACCACTGCAAGGAGCATCTAAAATAATTTTAGAAAAAGTGTTTTGATATTTATGATAGATATTCTGAAAATCATTATTAACAACGATGACATTTCCTAATCCTAATCTTTCGACATTATCAACGATAATTGAAGATCTTTTTCTCGATAAATCATTAGCGATAATTAGACCTTGATTATCCATTAATAAAGAGGCTTGGATCGTTTTTCCTCCAGGAGCGGCACATAGGTCGAGAACTAGATCCTCTTTTTGAGGGTTAAGAAAATAAGAAACACACATCGCGGATGGTTCTTGTAAATAAAAACATCCTAAATCGTGGTAAATTGTCTTTCCTAACTGATAATCATTTATATTATATATGTACGCGTGAGGCACGATAGGATGTTTAATGACATTTGGAAACAAAGAAAGGAATGTTTGATCACTCATTTTCTTCGTATTTAAAAGTACAGCGTGCTCGCTTTCCTTACTTAGAGCTTCCTTCAATTTATCAATTTCTGCCTCTGGCAAATAATTTTGTAACGATTCAAAAAAATCCATCAACAATATTTTACATAAATTGTGTATTTATATTCAAATTTTTGATAAAATATGAGCGAGGTATTTTTTATATGAGAATGGTAGATTTAATCATTAAAAAACGTGATGGTCATGAATTGACCGATGAAGAAATTTCCTTTTGGATTGACGGTTACACAAAAGGAGAAATTCCTGATTATCAAAGTTCTGCTATGCAGATGGCAATCCTCTTTAGAGGGATGAATAATCGTGAAATCGCTACTTTAACCGATAGAATGGAACATTCAGGTGAAGTATTAGATTTATCACATTTAAAAGGTGTCAAAGTTGATAAACATAGTACTGGTGGTGTCGGTGATAAGACATCATTAGTGTTAGGACCAATGGTGGCAGCTTGTGGTGCGACTTTAGCAAAAATGTCTGGCCGTGGTTTAGGTCACACTGGTGGTACATTAGATAAATTAGAATCTATTCCAGGTGTAACAATCGCGATTGAAGGAGAAAGATTTGCGAAGCAAGTTAATAGTATTGGCTGCGCAATCGTGGGACAAACTGGTTCATTAGTGCCTGCAGATAAGAAAATGTACGCATTAAGAGATGTGACCGGTACAGTTGAATCAATTCCATTAATTGCTGCAAGTGTTATGAGTAAAAAATTAGCATCTGGTTCTGACGCTATATTATTAGATGTTACTGTCGGTGATGGTGCATTTATGAAAAATATGGATGATGCTAGAAAATTAGCTCATATCATGGTGGATATCGGTAACCGTTTAGGTCGTAATACAAAAGCTGTATTATCCGATATGAGTGAACCTTTAGGTTTAGCAGTTGGTAATGCTTTAGAAGTTAAAGAAGCAATTGATGCATTACACGGACATGGTCCAGAAGATTTAATGGAATTATGCTATACCGCAGGAAGCATTATGCTAGTGCAAGCAAATTGTGCAAAAGATTATGCTGAAGGCCGTAAAAAATTAGAAGAAGCAATTTCTTCTGGCGCTGCTTTTGATAAATTTGTTAAGATGATTGAAGCGCAAGGTGGCGATATCTCTTATATCCTACATCCAGAAAAATTTGTCTTAGCAAAGAATTTAATTGAAATCCGTAGTGAAGTCGATGGTTATGTCCAATCACTTAATGCATTAGAAATCGGTATTTCATCAATGCAATTAGGTGGTGGAAGAGAAACATTAGAAGACACAATTGATATGTCTGCTGGTATTGTCTTAAATAAAAAGGTGGGTGATAAAGTCACTAAAGGTGAATTATTATGTACGCTCCACACAAATAAAGACGAAAAAACATATCAAGCAATTATCGAAGATGTGAAAAAAGCATTCAAATTTTCAAAAGATCCTGTTGCTACTCAACCAGTTATTAGAGAAATTATTGAAAATTAACGTTTGGCGCACAAATATTATCAATCCCTTATGCTCGTCATAGGGGATTTTTATTAACTTGAAAATTATTATATATTTTTCTAATATATATTCATGCATAAACCATTAGCGGATATTCTTAGACCAACTAATTTTAATGAGGTGGTTGGACAACACCATTTATTGGATAAAAATACTGTTTTTTATCAAGCGATTAATAAAGGTGAAATCACCAATATGATTTTTTATGGTCCTTCTGGAACAGGCAAAACCACAATCGCAAATATCATCGCGAAACAATCTAATCTTTCTTTATATAAACTAAATGGCACAACCGCATCTTTAGATGATATTAAAAAGATAATTGATGAAAGAAAAAGCTTACTAAACTCTAATGGTGTTCTTTTATATTTAGACGAGATTCAATATTTAAACAAAAAACAGCAACAATCTTTATTAGAATTTGTTGAAAATGGGGAGATAACTCTCATTGCTTCCACAACAGAAAATCCATATTTTTATATTTATCCCGCATTAATATCTCGCTGTACAGTCTTTGAATTTAAAGCCTTAAAAGTCGATGATATTATTCAAGGATTAAAAAGAGGAGTTGAATATTTAAATATCGAAATTGACTCTGACGCATTAACATATTTAGCTACTGCTTGTAATGGCGATATGCGCAAAGCTTTGAACAATTTAGAATTTTTAGAAAAAGGTCTACCTTTAGGTAGAAATAACATTACAATCTCTGATGTACAGCAATTAATCAATAAAGCGCATATTGCTTATGATCGAAGTGAAGATAAGCATTTTGATACATTATCCGCTTTTATGAAATCATTAAGAGGAGTGATCCAGACGCTGCAATATTTTATTTAGGGAAATTATTAGAAGCTGGTGATTTAATCGCTGCATCTAGAAGATTATTATGCTCTGCTAGTGAGGATGTTGGATTAGCTTATCCACAAATTATTCCGATAGTTAAAGCAGCAGTTGATAGTGCTCTCCAATTAGGGATGCCTGAAGCGCGTCTACCATTAGCGAACGCTGCCATTTTAATTGCAACCGCTCCAAAAAGTAATTCAGCTTGTTTAGCAATTGATATGGCCATTGATGACATTCATAAAGGTAAAGGTATCAATACACCAAGAGCGTTGCAAAATACCCATTTTGATGGGGAGGACGCCAAAATCAAAGGGCAAAATTATTTATATCCACACAATTATTCGCATCATTGGGTCAGACAACAATATCTACCTGATGATATTCGCGGTTCAAAATATTATATTTATCAAGACAATAAATATGAACAGTCATTAAAAGATTATTGGGAAAAGGTCAAAAAATCATGAAAGTAGTGCTAACAACAGTTAAAAAAGCATCTGTCAGTATAAATGATAAAGTTGTCGGTGCGATTAATAGAGGCTATCTATTATTAGTGGGTTTTACTGATGGCGATGATCAAGAAACAGTCGATAAAATGGTGGAGAAAATCTTATCATTACGCGCTTTTCCTGATGAACATGGGCAGATTAATATTTCTTTAGATGAAGTTAATGGCGAAATTTTATCTATTAGCCAATTCACACTATACGCAAATGTGAGAAAGGGACGCCGTCCTTCTTTTGTTGATGCTTTATCACCAAATGCCGCGCAAGTTTTATATGATTACTTTAATCAAAAATTAGAAAGTTATGGTAAAAATGTGCAAACCGGAATATTTGGTGCTGATATGTTAGTGAGTAGTGAAAACGATGGGCCTTTTACCCTACTATTAGATAGTAAGGAGTTATTTTATTAAATGAAAGTTTTAGTGGGTTTATCCGGTGGAGTAGATTCCGCAGTTGCAGCATATTTATTAAAGAAACAAGGTTATGAAGTTTCTGCTTGTTTTATGCGCAACTGGGATGCTTTAGCCAACAACGATTATCTAGGTAATCCCACCATAAATAACGATCAATGCCCACAAGAAAAAGATTATGATGACGCAGTGATGGTGGCTAAAAAACTAGGTATCCCATTATTAAGAATCGATTTCGTGAAAGAATATTGGGATGATGTCTTTTCTTATTTAATTCGCGAATATGAAAATGGAAGAACACCTAATCCGGATATTTTTTGCAATAAATATATCAAATTCGATGCATTTTTATCATATGCGAAGAAAAATGGCTTCGATATGATTGCGATGGGTCATTACGCAAAGCGTATTGATCAAAACGGAAAAACATATTTATTAAAATCATTTGATAAAAATAAAGACCAAACATATTTCTTGAGCCAAATTAATCAAGAACAAGTATCAAGCTGCTTATTTCCATTAGGCGATATTGATAAACCGACAGTAAGACAAATCGCTCATGAACTAAATTTATCTTCGGTGATGGATAAAAAAGATAGCACTGGTGTGTGTTTTATCGGCGAAAGAAATTTTAAAGAATTCTTAAAAAATTATATTCCAGCCCAAAAAGGTAAGATTGTTGATATCGAGCATAACCGCGTGATCGGAACGCATGACGGTGTGATGTATTACACAATTGGTCAAAGAAAAGGTTTAGGCATTGGCGGAATATCTGGCGAAGAGGCAAAAGGTTGGTTTGTCGCTAAAAAAGATATTACAAATAATATCTTATATGTGGCAAGTGGCGACGAAAATGATTATTTATATAGCGATTGTTGTTTAATTAATAATTTAAATTTCATTACCGATAAGCCACTTAATGGTCAAAAATTAAACGCAAAATTCCGTTACCGTCAAGAAGATAAACCAGTTACGATTGAATATATTGATGAAAATACCCTGAAATTGATCTTCTTAGAACCATATAAAGCGGTGACTCCTGGACAAGCCGCAGTTTTATATGATGGAGATATATGTTTAGGTGGGGGATTAATCGATAAAGTTTTTTATAAAGGAAAACTAAGATAAAAATTACTAGTTTTTCACATTTTTATGTGATAGATTTCTTTTAGCAGGAAAAGAAGTTTATTGATTCCTTATTAGCGAGTGTCTAGTGGTGAAAAGGACATAAGGATAGATAAATAGGCCACTTCCCAAGTCAGCGACTAATCATCGCCGCATAACTAGCGTAATAGTTAAAATGAGTGCATTCAAAATATTGAATGAAAAAGGATGGTACCGCGGTAAATAATCGTTCCTTATTTAAGGAACGTTTTTATATGCTTGGAGGAATAATATGAAATACATGACATCAAGTGAAATTAGACAGATGTGGTTAGATTTCTTTAAAAGTAAAGGACACCACGTCGAACCAGGTTCTTCTTTAATCCCAAAGAATGACCCAACATTATTATGGATAAACGCAGGTGTAGCGGCGTTAAAAAAATATTTTGATGGTAGAGAAGTACCACCTTGCCGTAGAATCACTAACGCACAAAAATCAATTCGAACAAATGATATTGAAAATGTCGGTGACGCGACACATTTAACATTCTTTGAAATGTTAGGTAATTTTTCTATCGGTGACTATTTCCGTAAAGAAGTCATCCCTTGGGCAGTGGAATTATTAACAAGTGAAAAATGGTTTAATTTCCCAAAAGAAAGATTATATATGACTTATCATCCAGATGATTTAGAAACAAAAAAATGCTGGATGGATGCAGGAATTGAAGAATCACATTTAATCAAAAAAGAGGATAATTTCTGGGAAATTGGAGAAGGTCCTTGTGGTCCTGATACAGAAGTCCATTTTGACCGTGGCGAAAAATATGATCCAGAGCATATCGGGATTAAATTATTAGAAGATGATATGCCTAATAACTTCCGTTATGTAGAAATTTGGAATATTGTTTTTTCACAATTTAATAGTGAAGCCGGTAAGAAACGCAGCGAATATAAAGAACTTCCGTCAAAAAATATTGATACTGGCGCAGGTTTAGAAAGATTTGTCTGTGTTATTCAAGAAAAAGACACAAATTATGAAACTGATTTATTCTGGCCAATCATTCAACAAGTGGAGAAATTAACAAATATTACATATTTTGATAATCCAAAACCTTTTAGAGTAATTGCGGACCATATTCGTACACTAACATTCGCTCTAGCAGATGGGGCGATGTTCTCTAATGAAGGAAGAGGATATGTCATCAGAAGATTATTACGTAGAGCGGCTAGATATGGCCGTGTTTTAGGTATTAATCATGCTTTCTTATATACCTTAGTGGATCAAGTTGCGGAAATTATGCATTCATATTATCCATATTTGGATAATAAAAAAGATTCAGTTAAGAAAATGATCCTTTCTGAAGAAGAAAAATTCTTAAAGACATTAGCAAATGGCGAAAACATGTTATTAAAAGCTATTAAAGATGTCGACACATTATCTGGCAAAGATTTATTCCTTCTTTATGATACATTCGGATTCCCAAAAGAATTAACGATGGAGATCTGTGAAGAACATCATGTAAAAGTTGATATTCATGGTTTTGAAGTCTTAATGGAAGAACAAAAAGAAAGAGCAAGAAAAGCTCGTGGTGATCTCCAAAGCATGAATAAACAATCAAAAGACTTATTAGATTTTAAAGATAACAGTGTATTTACTTATGGTGAAAAACCAATTAACGCGAAAGTAATCGCTTGTTTTAAGGATGGTAAAAAAGTTGATGCGTTAGACACTGAAGGTGATATCATCCTAGATCAAACAATTTTCTATGCAGAAAGTGGTGGCCAAGTCGCCGACACTGGTGACATTGTTAGTGATAATGTCGCTTTAAAAGTGATCAATGTTATTAAGGCTCCTAATAAACAACATCTCCATCATGTACAAGTGTTATACGGCGAAGTGAAAGTCGGAGATGAGGTTAAATTACAAATCGACGAATTAAGAAGAAAGAAAATTAAAAGAAACCATTCTTCCGTGCACTTATTACAACAAGCTTTAATTGAAGTTTTAGGTGATCATATTAGTCAGCATGGTAGTTATGTCACGGATGAATATTCACACTTTGATTTCAATCACTTCACAAAAATTTCAAATGAACAATTAGCAGAAATCGAAAGAAAAGTGAACCACTGGATCGAAGAAGGAATTGAGGGCGAAACCAAGGTTTTACCAATTGAAGAAGCCAAAAATATCGGGGCTAAAGCTTTATTTGATGAAAAATACGGCGATGAAGTTCGCGTTGTTTGCTTTGGCGATGTTTCAAAAGAATTCTGTGGCGGAACACACGTTACTAATACCGCGGATATCGGATTATTTGTGATTGAAACGGAAGAATCAGTTGCTTCAGGCGTTAGACGTATTCAAGCGAGAACTTCCTTTGGCGCTTATGAATTATTAAAACGCCGCGAAAATATCCTTGCTAGAACAAGAGATCAAGTTGGTGTATTAAGTTACACTGATGTTAATAACCGTGTCGCAACAATGATTAAAGAAAAGGATGAATTAAAGAAAAACAATGAATCCTTATCTAGCAAATTAGCGTATTTATCAAGTCAAAATATTAAAAATAATTTCAAAGAAATTAACGGTTTAAATGTCCTCGTTAGTTA
>JAXERM010000018.1:0-5041 GCA_034116505.1 Bacilli bacterium | reverse complement strand
GTGGGTGAGAGCAAACTGGGCAAACGTCAGGGGCTTTTGTTCCAACAACGATATGTCCGCAATTTCTGCATTCCCAAACTTTTACTTCAGATTTTTCAAACACTTGTTTCGTTTCGACATTATTAAGCAGTGCTCTATATCTTTCTTCGTGGTGTTTTTCAATCTTTGCAACCATTCTGAATTTATAAGCTAATTCTTTAAATCCTTCTTCTTCGGCTTCTTTTGCGAATGTTTCATACATATCTGTCCATTCGTAATTTTCGCCTTCAGCAGCTGCTAATAAATTTTGTGCTGTATCACCTAATTCACCGAGTTCTTTGAACCATAATTTTGCGTGTTCTTTTTCATTTTCGGCTGTTTTTAAGAATAATGCAGCGATTTGTTCATAGCCTTCTTTTTTAGCAACAGATGCAAAATATGTGTATTTGTTGCGAGCTTGGCTTTCGCCTGCAAAAGCGGCTTGAAGATTTTTTTCAGTTTTTGTGCCTTGGTATTTTGACATATTTATATCTCCTTTTTTTACTTGCGGCAATCATCACATAAGCCATAATACGTCACACTGCTACGATTAATCAATAATCCTAAAGGATTAGATATTGTTTGTGTTTGGACAAGATCAATAATCTTGCCACATTTTTCACAAACAAAATGATTGTGTTCGTGCACGCAACTATCATATACAATCTTTTTATCTAGATAAACCTTTTGCAACTTTTTTTGTTCAATCAATTCACTTAGATAGCGAAATATTGTAGCCCGCCCAATTGTTGAATCAATTTCATTTACTTTCGAGATTAAATCATCACTTGTAAAATGCATTAATTGTTCAATAACTGAGTTGATAATTTGCTTTTGTTTAGTGTTTCGCATATTACTTATTGAGACCTAGTATCATTTTAACTAGTGGCTATATTATTGTCAACATTTAATGGTGAATTTATTACTAGAATTATTTACGAAGGTCTAAATTATAAATTTTATGTCTTTTATTAAAATAGATTTTTTATTATTGAATTGCATAATTGTCTTTTATGACTAATAGTTTTAATAAAAAAAACTCTAAAACGACAAAAGTGATGAGATTAATATTAATGTCTCGCGACTCGGCATTTAATTAACGCCAAAAAACATAGATTAAATAGCTCTTGTATTTATTTTTGCATAAGGTTAATATTTGCCAATAAGCAAGATAATAAGTAAGATAATAAGCAAGATAATTTGCTAATATAGAGATTTTTTGATATACTAAAATCATGGAAAAATATGAACCACCATTTGTATTAACAAATGAGATAATGAATTTAGTATCAAAGATTATGGAAAAGATTGGCAAAATCAATGCTTTTAATGAACTTGATAAGTTACCAATCTTAAGAAAACAAAATAGAATCAGATCTGTTCATTCTAGCTGTGCGATAGAAGCTAACTCTTTATCTCTTGATCAAGTCAGTGATGTAATTAATGGAAAAGAAGTTGTTGGTCCTAGAAAAGATATTCTCGAAGTGAAGAACGCTATACGGGCATATGAAGAACTTGAGAATATTAATCCATACTCAAAAAAAGAATTATTAAAAATTCATGGCATCATTGGTAAAAACGTTATTGTAAACCCTGGTCATTTTAGAACCGGCAATGAAGGAGTGGAAGACGAAAACGGAAATGTTCTTTTTGTTGCGCCACCTCCAGAAATGGTTGATGGTTTGATGATTAATTTACTTTTATGGATAAAGAATAATAAAGATATTGTTAATCCTTTAGTCCTTTCTTCAATCTTTCATTACGAATTTGTCTTCATTCATCCTTTTAGAGATGGTAACGGAAGGATGGCAAGATTTTGGCAAACCGCTATTCTTGGCAAATGGAATAAGATGTTTTATTATCTTCCAATTGAGAATTACATTAAGGACCATCAAGATGACTACTATCGCGCAATAAGTCAATCTCATATAGATGGTAAATCAAATTCATTTGTTGTCTTTATGCTTAATATGATTGATTCTTCTTTGGAAGAGTTAATAAAAAATGCATCTGTGTATTCTGATAACTCTATATACACCAAAAAACTATTATCACTAATGCCTATTGGTGTGTTTATGAGTGCGAATGAAATCATGGATTTATTAGGGTTAAAGAGCAAAGAAACATTAAGAAAGAATTATCTTCATCCATTGATAGATAATGGATATGTGATTTTAGAACATCCTAGTAAACCTACAAGTAAAAACCAAAGATATAAAAGAATAAAATAAGTTATAAAAAATAAATTTACGCCTTTTTGGAGGTTTTCTTATTTATGGTCGTTAAAACTATTAAATAATGGTGTCTCTTATAGAGCGAATATATTTTTTAGACTTATCTTTTATCTTGTCTTAGAATTCTAGGCTAATTATTTATTATATAAATAGCTTTTTGGCTCTTCGGTAATATTAATGCCCATTTTCTTAAATGTTCTTAAATCAATTAACGATAAGATGCAACTAGAATGGGCTTCTGTACCTTTTAATTTTTCAATTTGCTGTAACGCTAATTCGGCCATTGGATTAGTCGCGGCTTGAATAGCTAGGGCGATAAGGATTTCTTCTAGATGGATCTTTGGATTTTCATTATGTAAAGAATTAATCTTTAAATTTACGATTGGTTCAATGACATTTCTCGATAATAAAGGTATGTCATCATTAATATGAGCAAGATATTTTAAAGCATTTAAGATCACCGCAGCGGAACTAGTTAATAATTCACTTCTTCTACCGGTGATTATTTGTCCATTATGCAGTTCTAAAGCAATCGAAGGAGTGCCACATTCTTTTTCTTTTAATAACGCTCTATCGACACATTTTCTATCACTAGGACTAACTTCGATGTTATTCATCAACATCTCACATTTTTCTAATGTTGATTCATCTAAATTACCTAAAAGAATATTTTTCTTTGTTTCATAATATCTTCTAATGATTTCTTGCTTACTAGCGTCTTTAATCTTTTCGTCATCATTAAAAGCATGACCAACCATATTAATACCCATATCAGTTGGGGAGCGATATAAACAATTACCAGAGATGAGATTAATCAATGTTCTTAATAGTGGGAACGTCGCGATATCACGGTTATAATTCACCGCATTGATTCCATATGCTTGTAAATGGAATGGATCAATCATATTGACATCTAATAAATCTAGTGTTGCCGCTTCATAAGCGATATTAACTGGATGGTTGATGTCTAAATTATAAACTGGGAAAGTCTCATATTTAGCGTATCCCGCATTTATTCCATGTTTATGGTCATGATATAACTGCGATAAACAAGTCGCCATTTTTCCACTTCCTGGTCCAGGAGCGGTCACTATAACAATATCTTTTGTGGTTTTAATGTATTCGTTCTTTCCTAAACCGTTCTCAGATACAATTAACGCAGTGTTTTGTGGATAACCGTTAATTTTATAATGTTTGTAAGTAGTGATTTTGTTTTTCTTTAATTTTTTAATAAATTTATCGACTTCTTTATTTGGCTCATAAAAAGAAAAGACGACAGAATTAATCGATATCCCTAATTTTTGGAAATGGACGATTAATCTTTCTACTTCGACATCATAAGTAATATTTAAATCGCCTCGTATACGTCGTGATTTGATATCATCAGAGTTTATAACGATAATAATTTCACTTTCTTCTTTTAAAGAAGATAATACTTTAAGTTTATTATCAGGCAAAAAGCCAGGTAACACCCTTGCGGCGTGATAGTCATCGAATAATTTCCCACCTACTTCTAAATACAATTTAGAAAATTGGTTCTTACGGTTAATGATAGCTTCTTTTTGTTTATATAAATATTTATCGTTATCAAAAGGAGTAAGAACCATAATTATTTAATCCTATTAGTGGTGTTTTCTTTCCAGTTATAACGATAAATCTCGTCATATAAAGCGCTTGTGCTATCATCTAATGGTTCAAATTTAGATATTAAAGAATCCAAAATAAAATCTGGCACTCGTACTGCTTTTTCTCTTAATGAATTATAATAAACCGAATCATCCTTTGGTGTATCAAACATCACTAAGATATATTTATCGTATTCTTGATTTTCTTTGACGTATTTTTGCCTTAAGACATTTAAGTCATTTAAAGCATCAAGAATGACGGTTACTCCATCAATTTGACTATATTCTTTAATTCTTTTTTCGAATAATTCCCAAACTTCCTTTTGTCTACTATGATCTTGGAAGTCTCCGGTTATTTCGATTCTAATCGCGTCACTAGAGATAATTTTGACGTTTTCATGTGAGGTTCGATAAGCCTCAGCCCATGTTGATTTCCCACTTGCGGGAATTGCGCTTAATACGATTAATGTTTTCATTGTTTTTTCCTCCAATTCGGAAAAATATTTATTAAGACTTATTTATGTTAAACGACCACGCTATTTTTTTCCATCTGATATTTATAAAGGATTCTTTTTATAATGGCCTCTTGTGTGTTTATTTGGATTAAAGGTCGATGTCTTTATTCCTTTTATCGCTTGATAAGCAGATTCAATATAATATTTAATCTCTTCGTTAGTCTCATCATAAAACTCTAGTCGATAATAATTAATTCCTTTTAATGAAGAGATATCATCGATGAGATTAGTGACTTTACTATTTAAGATAAAATGCGTGCAATCTTGATTGAACACCATCATAAAAGAAGCATAATCATCTTTTAGATAATATTGATATTTTTGACAAGTAGGACATAAATCTAATCTTTTTAAAGGACAATATTTGTTGTGCATTAATTTATTTCTACCGTAGATAATTAGTTCTAAATTAGGATCGGTGTGATAGGTTTCTTGATAACGATTAACTAATAAATTGATATGATTTTTATCAATTTCATTTGATAAAGTTATGCGTGAGATGCCTAAAGATGATAATAATCCAGCAGTGAGATGATTAACGACATTAAAACTATAATCACTTATCAGATATTTATTTTTATTTTGATAATACTTAACACTGTTATATCCCCCGATTAATAACGTATCTTTATCATCGATAAAAGTGGTG
>JAXERM010000017.1:0-2230 GCA_034116505.1 Bacilli bacterium | reverse complement strand
TTTTTTTGATTTTTTTGCCAATTGAAAAACCAACTAATGTAAAATCTTTAGGATTTTTTCTCATCACATCAATTGTTTGCAGACCAATAGAGCCACTTGCCCCTAATAAACATATTTGTTGCATTTATAATTGGCTCCAATAACAGAATAAAATGATAAAGGCTGCTGATGTTAAGAAAGAAAAGATTAGCGAATCAATACGATCTAATATTCCACCATGACCAGGTAAAAGACGTGAAAAATCTTTTATGTCATAAGATCTTTTAATCGAACTATAAACAAAATCGCCTAATGTAGCAACCGCAGGGATGATTAAAGATAATAACAAAATTAAATACCAATGTTCCATATCTAACACTCCGACAATTAAATCGGTTTTAAAACAATTGATAAATAACATCACAACACCAAAAGACACTGAAGATGAAATGATTAATCCACCAAAAAATCCTTCCCATGTCTTTTTAGGAGAAATACGAGGATTAATTTTATTGCGGCCAAAGAATACACCAATAAAATATGCGCCAATATCAGTCATGAATGTACCAATTACTATGTAGAAAAGTAAAAATGAGGAATTCAAATTATCATATAAATTGAAACTCTTTGGCGGAACAGAAGATAAATAAGAATAATATACGACTTGTGGATTGTACCTTAAGAATAAAGCGGATTGTAATCCTAACGATAAAACAAATGTCATCGTGAAGATGAAAGTTGCGTCTCTCACTGTAAATCCTTTATCGATTAAAGTCATGAAAAATAAACCAAATACTCCGAGAATTAATACAGAGAAAGAAATATAAATGTCATCAAAGGAAGAATAAATCCTAAAATCTTGTGGAACACCATTAATAATTAATGTTGGTAATTGTCTAAATAGTGGCCAAAAAGTCATCACTCCCGCTAATAAGATAGCTACGATATATAAAGCAGGATTATATTTTCTTTTTGCGCAATGAATGATTTCATAAGTTCCTAATATCAATATCGCGGTAATTAAAAACACAAAAAACCATCCGCCAAGAATAGCAGGAGGAATTCCAACCACTGCAATAATAATCGCGGTAATAATGCGCGTGCGCATTGAAACTTTTGTCTCTTTAGAAAGGTGGTTAGGTTGAATAGCATTATTATTTTTCATTCTCGCTAATACCTCCATATCTTCGATCACGTTGATAATATTCATCTAAACATAAGCGGAATTGTTCTTTAGTAAAATCAGGCCAAGTGATTTTTGGGAATATGAATTCGGCATATGTTAATTGATAAGGCAAAAAATTGGATGTTCTTAATTCGCCACTAGTTCTAATCAATAAATCAACTGGAGGCAAATCATGGGTATATAAATAGTCATTAAAAGATTGTTCGTTCAATGAATCGATATCTTTAATACCATTCTTAACATCATTAGCGAACATTTTAGCCGCTCTAACGATTTCATCTTTTCCACCATAATTTAAACAAATATTAAATGTAAAATTCTTATTATCTTTAGTCTTATTAACAGCTTCAAGAATAACTTTTTTTGTTTTTTCTTTAATTGGAGTAATATCACCAGAAACACGGATACAACAACCATCCTTCATCATTCGAGGTAAATATTTTTTAAAGAATATTTCTAAATAATCAAATAGATGATCGATTTCGTCTTTAGGACGATTCCAGTTTTCCGTAGAAAAAGCATATAAAGACATGACTTTAATTCCTTGAGCGAGACATTCTTCATAAATATCAATCACTCGTTCACATCCTTCCTTATGACCTAAATGACGGGGAAGGTTTCTTCTTTTTGCCCAACGACCATTTCCATCCATAATGAAGGCAACATGTAATAATGACTTCTTTTCCATAACTTATTTTATTATACAATGAAATAATAAAATATTAATACCAATATGAAAATAGCGTTCATAAATTGAAACGCCATTGATTTTGTATTTATTTATTTCAACGCTATTCTATCTATCTTTTAGAATTAACCCTTTTCAATATTTTTATTAAAAAAAGGAAGGCGAACCTTCCTAATTAACAATGCACTTTTTAGATTTGCATTAATTCTTTTTCTTTTTCAGCTATCAAAGTATCAATTGTTTTCACTGCTTCATCAGTGACTTTTTGGATATCTTCTTGCACTTTCTTTTGATAATCTTCGCTCATTTCTTCATCCATCTTGACTAAATCCATATTATCACGACGAATATTTCTAATTGCGACCTTTGCTTCTTCA
>JAXERM010000016.1:0-17431 GCA_034116505.1 Bacilli bacterium | reverse complement strand
AACAGCAGATTCTACTGCTGACTTGGGTGAAGTTACAATTGCATATTCAACAGTCAATGTTTACATTTGGTATGAAGGCCAAGATCCAAATTGTACTTCCGCAAACTCTGTCGATGTCGAAGAAGTCAGCGTTAGTTTACAATTCGACGGTGTTTCTGCAGCACTTGCAGAATAAGTTTCATTTACTAAAAACCAAAAAAACGTCCTCCGGGGCGTTTTTCTTATATAAAAATATTTGTCATAACCTACCAAATCATTTATTATTAATTTAGTTAGTAGAGGTTATACCTATGAACAAGAATGTAAAAAAAGCTTTAATTATTAGCGGTGTGGCACTAGATGTTGGTTTAACAATATTCTTATTTGTCGTTGCTATTATAATGTTGGCGACCATGCCTAAAACATCAGCAGAAATGGCTGATGCCGTTGCAAAGAACGGTCCATTTATTGGTTTTTTACAAAAGAATCCTACAGTTTATCTATTAACTAATGTTATTCCATTATTCCTTCTTTTAGCGGGTAATATTGTTGGCTTAGTGATCTACGTTAAGAAAGCCGGCAAGAAACCTCAAGTATCTGTATCTGATCTAGATGAGACAACTAAAGCAGCGTTAAAAGCAGAATTATTAAAAGATTTGGAAAAAGACAAATAATATTTATTTATTATAAAATTATAAGAGCACCCTTAAAGGTGCTTTTTTAATGCAAAAATACATAATAAAATATATTGACTAATATTGATACCCTATGCTAATATCAATTTGTAAAAAGCAAAACTAAAGTGATTTAGTGACGCAAAACTATAGGGTCTTAATCCTTAGAGTAAGATAGCCAGTTGCCTTAAATGATTCTAACAAATTCCCCCCTTTGTGTTGGATGATAGGCATTGGCTGTTTTTGTTAGATTGGGACAATTAACAATATTACATTTATAAATATTCATCGGTTATTTTAAATATGGTCAATAGCGCATACATACGCAAAAGAAAAGCAAAGCGTATTGTAGCTTTAGTAACGACCATTTGTGGTGTATTAGCTTTAATAATTGGAGCGATTGCTTTGCTTGGCCAAAGAGCGGCTCCTTTAACTATTACATTAACGCAAAGTGGTGCGGTCTTAGATCTCACTCAGCATAGCGATGATAATGCCGGTAAAACTTTTTTAGTCGCGGATGACGTTCCTGACTATACGCCTTTTAGTAACGAACAATTTTCTTACTACGAGGCCACTTACGGCAATCTCGATAATGAGAATACTTATTCCCAATTTGTTGTTTCTGATAACAAGCAAACATCGACTAAATTTTTTAAATATACTTTTTATGTCACAAATCGCGGAAATAAGACAGCTGAGTATGATATTAGACTAAATATATCTAATCCTACAAAAGACGCCTCAAATCGGTATGAAATCGATTCTATTTTACGTGTACGCTTCTATGAGAATCGCAATCTAGATGAGCATAACTATATTACATACGCCAAAAAGAGTGCGACTCCCCATATTGATGAAGAAGGAAATACATCTTATAAAGAATTAATATCAATAGATGGAAGTGGTTACGCTGAACCATTCTTTTCTAATAATGTTGTTTTATCTAAAAAGGTGACTAATTTATTACCTTCTGAATCTATTAGATATACTTTTGTGTTTTGGCTAGAAGGAGAAGATCCAGAATGCCAAGACGAACCACCGGTGGATAGCAGTTTGATTCTAGGAGTAGAAATCGGTGCGCACGAAGCAAGTACTAATCCGTCATCGGAATAGGTTTTTAGCATTTGGTGCTATGTTAGTATTTAATGTTGCTCTCGCAGGCTCTGTCTGCGGGACTTTTGCTTGGTACGCGTACGCGACACGCACGGGTTTTGAAAAAGAATATCATGGCACAACAATTGGTGAATTAGGCTCACTTCAAGCCGGAATTATCAGTAATGTTCGTTTATCTAACTTTGAATATTATTCTCTCACCGAAGATAGTGAGACTTTATTCGATGAAGGTAAATATATCTACTGGTGTCCGACTAATGTTGAAGCCAAAACGATCAATTATGTGATTGGGGCAAACGGATCCGCCACTAATAGCATGTTCCCGATTACCTCATCCTCTATGTTAGACATCGCTCATTTTTATCGTTCGCCTACTACAAATAATAATTATGAAATAGGTAACGAAGAAGACTATGCGTTAAAGAATCAATATGTTCACATTCCTTTCGTGCTTCGTTATGAAGGTGCGGATATCGTCGGTAATTATTTACCTAATTACGATATTTATCTCACTGCGATTAATGTTACTACCTCAGATGAAGATCATCACATCTATCGTTCTGTTCGTAATGTCATATCTAATGGTGTAGATACATTCTTAATTAATCCGACCGCTGAAAGCGATGGTGAAACTATTGTTGGGGGAATATTAGATCTTAACGGTGATGGTTATTATGATGTCGATGAAAACGGATATGAAATTATTTATGGGGAATATGATACCTCGATCTATCCGTATAAAACAGAAACAGAAACCGTAGACGGTACTTTAGATAAAGATGAATGCAATTCCTTTATTGCTAACCATAAAAAGGGAGTCTACGCAGTGGATGAGACTAAATTTGTTCCTAAGACAATTGCCTATGATTGTTTAGATAAATACATCTCTAAGGTGAAACCTATTTCTAGAACCAACCCCGCTTACCATAATCTTGCGACTATTGATTTTTATACCTATTTTGAAGGATGGGATTTAACAGTCATCAATAGTGAACAAGGACATGGCTTCAATATGGATATTAAATTTGAGGTGGCTGTATGATCAACAAGAAAAGATTATTAGCTTTTGCCACTCCAATTATCGGTTTAGCCCTTGTCGCTTCGATTACTAGTTCTGTCGCTTGGTATAATGGTGCATCATTTTTAGCGGTTAACAATTTTGTCATCCGTTTAAAAGATGAAAAATTATCAATCTCAAATGATAATGAACGTTTTGTCGATTTTTTAAGCGACAAAGAACTGAACACTGTCGATAAATTCCGTTCTGTATCATCGATGTTCTCTAATATTTGGTTAGATAATCAAAGTGAGACACCGATATTTAGAGGGAATTATTCAATCAATAACAAAACTGCTGTCATAGATGTTAGTGACAGCAAAGTCGCTAATAATGGATATTTCTCACAAGCTCTATATCTAAAATGTAATGATGATGCCACGATTACATTAGATACGATTAAAACCACCTTTAGAGCGGCAGAAGAAGAAAATGAAAAAGTGGCAGAAAAATTATTGGATAAATATCCGATGTTCACGAAAGAGGAAATTTTATTCAATTTGAATAATGTTGTTAAATCATTAAGATTATCCATTTTAGTGCTCAATGATACAGGAGATAATAATTTTCCTGATTATCGTTATTACATCATCGATCCATATAAAGAAGGTCCAACATATTATGGTGGAATATTAGATAACGATTTAGATGGTTATTTTGATTATTACCAGGATAAAGAAATCTTCTATGGACAATTAGAAGATGGTGTCGATCCTAATGAAAAGATTGTTTATCAATCACCATTAGAAGAAAATATCTCCTTTACTGGAGGAAATACTTGCTTTAATTCCGGTCATAAAAAAGGCGTAAGACCGATTGATTTAGAGGCGAGTGTATCTAACGGTCTAGCAATTGTAGAAGAACAATCAGTTGCGTTAAAAGACGCGGAAGATATAGTGGAGATTCCTTTAAAAGCCAATATCTCCAAAAGAATTGTTTTATCTTTCTATCAAGAAGGTTGGGATAAAGATAATACAAATTTCGTGATGTATTCCCATTTCTTTGTCAATGTTTTGTTCAAGATTAAGAAGATGGGATTTGAAAGAGAATAGAGGTGCTCTTTATGTCTAGTTACTTTAGTTATTTAGGAAAGATGATTGTCGCGGTATTTAAAGATATCGGTGCTTTTTTCTATCACTTAATTATCTCTCCTTGGGGTGGTTCTCAAGGTGGATGGCCAAATATCGGTCATAATTTTAAGAATTATAGCGATTATCTCTCTGCTTATTCTCCAGAATTTGGAGCGGGTGGTTGGATTATGTTCGTCTTGTTCTTAATTGTCTTCATCGGACTAATCGCGGGATTATGCTTCTTGTTATTCTTGTTGATCAAACGTTATGTCAAATTCGCAAAAACCGAATTAGATAAAGATGAATTAAGAAGACAGATCGAAAGACTTAATTACGAACTTTACGACATGATGAAAGAAAGAGATCGTATCTTAGATCTCAAGATGAAGTCATTAGGTATTGATGGTAGTAAAAAGCCTCTAGGCGAATCTACAAGTGAAGAAGAACAAGTGATTGGTGAAATTCAATCGCGTTTCTCAAAATTATCGCATGTCGATATGGAATATGCTTCTAAAGACTTAACGATTCCAGAAGTGGAAGGATTAACTTTAGAAACAGTGTGTGAGAATTTCCGTAATTTCGCTGCAAGTCAATTAGGCCTCTATTATACAATTAACACGATTAGACAAGTCTTCGCTGGTTTTGGTGCTGGTAAGATTGTGATTTTAGAAGGTATTTCCGGTACAGGTAAAACTTCTATGCCTTACGCCTTAGGTAAATTCTTCGCTCATGATGCGAATATCTGTAGTGTCCAACCTAACTGGAAGGACCGTTCCGAATTATTAGGTTATTATAACGAGTTCACAAAGAAATTTAATGAAACCGAATTCTTACGCGCTTTATATACTTCGTTATATCGTCAAGATATGAACTTGATTGTCTTAGACGAAATGAACTTAGCCCGTGTCGAATATTATTTTGCGGAATTCTTATCCGTTCTTGAAATGCCTAATCCGAATGAATGGAATATTGAAGTCATTGGTAGCAGTGATCCTCATGATCCGAAATTATTCAAAAATGGCAAATTAAAGATTCCACAAAATGTCTTCTTCTTTGGTACAGCGAATAACGACGATAGTACATTCACTATTTCCGATAAGGTTTATGACCGTGCAATCTGTTTATTCTTCGATAATAAAGGTATCGCTTTTGAAGCGCCTTTAACCCAACCAATGAAAATTCCATACGCTCAGTTACAAAAATTATATGATGAAGCTTATCAAAAATTCCCAGTATCAGAAAAGACCCTGGCTAACTTCGCTACTTTAGATGAATTCGTCATTAAAAAATTCCGTTTAGCGTTTGGTAACCGTATTTTAAAACAATTAAAATTATTCGTTCCTTGTTTTGTTGCCTGTGGGGGAACAGAACTCGATGGTATCGACTTTATCTTTACGAATAAAATCTTAAAGAAATTCGAATCATTAAATATCGGCTTCTTAAAGAATGAATTAAAAGAATTAAATCAGATGTTAGATAAATTATTCGGCTCTAATTCTTTCCCAATGGCCCATGCATTTATCGACCGTATGATTAAGATGAACTAACTTTATGGCGTCTAAATTTTCTAAATTTGAAAGAATTAATCGTAAATATATTTCTAAGACTCGCCCTTTATATCAAACAAAAGAAGGCAAAGAGTTATTAGATAATCTTTCTAATGGTCAAAATCATTATCTCCGTTTAAATCGTATTGAATCTAGTGCGATGGATATGACGTGGATCAAAGAAGTGGAAGACACGATTCCAGCTTTAGGAGAGATTATCTCTAACCCGAAAAAGACGATTCACACCGTTTCAGAAGTCGTACAAATTGAAAAGGCGAAAAAGGTCTCGAGAGAATCAGTGCAACATTTATCCGCTCATACAGAATTTATCAAAAGTATTGATGAAGAAGGTAATGTCACTCCCAATAAAATTCTTAATGTCTATAACGATGACTACTATGCGATTTATGAGAATAAATTTATCGCCACTTTAGTCAGAAGATTAATCATCTTTGTGGAAAAGCGATATGACTATGTCCTCCATCAAGCAAAATTAAAAGATGTCGAATTATTATATTTTAAAAATAAAAGCGTCATCGATGGATGCGATGTTGAGATTGAAACAAAGATTCGTTATTCAAAACCCGCTCCCGACAGTGAACAGGAGAAATTAAAAGGTTATTTAAAGCGCATTGAAGATGTTAGAAAATATTTAAAATTCTACACAACTAGTGAATTCATGCACATCTTAAGAAGGGAAAGAGATGTCAAGAATCCAATCTTACAAACTAATATTATTCGTAAGAATCCAAAATACCGTAAATGTTATCATTTATGGCAGTTCATCAATAAGTATCAAGAAAGTGGCCTTGAAGTTAAAGTTGAAGAAAAATATGCGGATTTATCTACGAAGGAAATTGAAAACATCAATAAGACAATGTTTGTTAATTTCGTCACTCTTAAAGGTAAAGATCCAAAAGTATTTTCTTCTAAGAAGATGAGGAAATATAAACCGCGTATTTTAAATACTTATGATGATGAAATTTATCGCCCAGATCCTTATTATCAAGGACCGATTGAATTCATTCGTATCGATGATAAATATCGCGAATATGAAGAATCATTATTACCTTTAAATCCTCATCCTACCAAAGGGTTTAGACAATATAATGAAGAAGAATACGCTGATAATAGAAATAAAAAAGAAAAGACTAAACAAGTCGACTCTTTAATTAATCGTAAAAAACGAGAATTAGAAAAATATAATAAGGAACAAGAAACTTTATTACAAAAAGAAAAAGAAGATGAAGAAGTCGTCTCTATTCTCGCTGAACAAGAAGTAATTAAAGACCAAGAAGAATTGTTAAATAGTTACCGTGAAGAATTGAAATATAACGCGGTCGTGGAACATTCTTTACATAATGATGATTCTTTAATTAAGGAAGAAGAAGTTCCAGAAATTAAGGAACAAGAAACACCTGAAATTAAAGAAGAAGAAAACGTTGTTAGTAACAAAGAAGCACAAATCGAAGTATTAGAAAATAATGTAGAACATTCGCCCGATGTTACCCAAAGCGATAATCTCGATAATCAAGAGATTATAGAGGACATCAAAAAACCAAAAGAAGAAAAGAAAACCGCTACTTCGGAAAAGAAAAATAATTTTAAAAAGAAAACCTCTACTAAGAAAATAGCTAACACGGAAACAAAGAAAGAATCACTAAAAGAAGAAACAATTATTAAACCAGTTCAAGAACCAAAGAAAGAAAAACCACTTTCTAAAAAAGAAAAAATCGCGAAAAGAAAAGCGCGTCAAGAAGCGAAAGAAAAAGCCAAAATATTAAAGACAAAAGTTGGTAGGAAAAAATTCAAAAGGCGTTAATCATGAAACAACAAGCCAAAAAGAAATCGACATGGAAAAAAGTATTAGATTGGGTAGTCACCGTCTTATTTGGTGGTCTCATCGTTTTTGTCGGTGGGATTAAAATCTACCAAATGGTGGCAAAAGACCCATATATTTTTGGCTACCAATTCCCAGTTGTGTTAACCGATTCAATGGAAGATAAATATATGGTTAACGACATGATTGTGATTAAGAAAGTTAATCCTAATCAAATCAAAGTTGGCGATGATATTTCCTTTTATTGGAATATCAATGGAAATGAGATGTCTATGACCCATAGAGTCAAAGAATTAACATTTTATGAAGATGCTTCTTTAAATGAAGGATATCATTACACCTTTGTCACTAGTGGGATTAATAAAGCTTCAACTCAATGTCCAGACGCTTACGGTAATCCAGGTGATTGTACTTATCAAACCCAAACCTTCCATGAAGATCGTTTGATTGGTAAAGTCGTCTCTAATTCCAAATTTTTAACATTCTTATATAAAGGAATATCCAGTGTTTGGGGATTAATTATCGTCATTTTAATTCCGAGTTTTTATCTTATTATCACTTCAGTGATTGATATATTTAAAAACTTAGATGAGAAAGAAGAAGCATTAGAAAACGTTCCTAATAAAACGTCTAACACCGCACTTAAGGATCTCGATCAAAAAGAGATTGAAAGATTGAAGAAACAATTATTAGAAGAAATGCTAAAAGAGAAACAAAATAAAGGAGGAAATAAGGATGTCGAATAGGCTTAAAACTTATCGTTTATTAATCATTATTTCCAGTGCAATCGCAGTGCTTTTGTTCCTCTCTTATGTTGTTTTAATGATTGTAGATGTGGCCAGTAAAGTCCCATTTTTACCATTAATTTATTTATTAGTGTTTCCTTTAGTAATTATGCTTTTAATGTTTGCGATCGTTCGATATTCACAAATGCGTGAAAGCATCAAGACATTAGAAAATGAGAATTTATATAATTTAGGTCGCAAAGCTCATTGTTTTAATTATTCAATCTTTGCTAAAGCAAAAAAGAAATATGTATCCGCTCATCATAAAGAAGGTAACTATATCATCGCATTAAGTGTTTCAAAAATTAATAATATCCGCACAAGTGCGATTAGACAGATTAATTCTTTATTATCCATATATATGTACAATATTTTTAATCAGGGTAAAAAAGAAAAAGACACTGATAATTTCTATTGTTACTATCATGGTGCTTTTGTGATTTATTCCTATTGTTCATTATATGAAGTGAAGAAGTTGATGAATCAAATATCTGATCAAATATTCGCGATTGCTAAAGAGAAAGATATTAATGTTTATGTTCAACCATTCTTTGGGGTGGAACAAATCAAAAAAGAAACTTCTTTAATGGAGCAAGTTGAAAACGCATTAGTGGCTAGAGAATTAAGCGAGAAACGTTTTGAGAATGTGACATTTTATTCCGCTGATTTGAAAAAAGATACTTCCTTAACTGAAATTAATGAAATTAAACAAGCGATTCTTCATCACGAAATGGTGGTGTATTATCAACCAAAATATAGCTTAAAAGAGAAAAAATTTATATCAAGTGAAGCTTTAGTTAGATGGAATTCTCCTAAATATGGCTTATTAAGCCCTGCTTTATTTATTGAAAAAGCAGAGATGGGAGGATTGATCCATAAAATTGATATGATGGTATTAGAAAATGTTTGTAAAGACTTAGCCTCGATGAGAAAAAGAGGCGATCTTTTATTACCAGTATCAATAAATTTCTCTTTGTATGAATTTTTTGATCCTTCATTTTTAAAAGAAATTTTCGATATTTGTTATAAATACGGTGTTGATACAAAATTAATTGAAATTGAAATTACAGAAACTACGACACAGAAAAACCCATTTATCGCTATTTCTATTTTAAAGAAATTAAAACAAAAAGGATTCCGTGTTTTAATGGACGATTTTGGCTTAGGTTTTTCTAATTTAGGCAATTTAAATCGTCTTCCTCTCGATGCGGTAAAAATTGATAAATCTTTTATCGATGGTTTAGTTAACGATATGAAAACTAGAGATATCGTTAAATTCTTAATTTCTTTATGCAAAACTAATAATCTAGAAGTTATTGCCGAAGGTGTCGATAAAATTGAACAAGTCAATATTTTAAGACGGGCTGAATGCGATACGATTCAAGGTTATTATTATTCTAAACCGATTAATATCGATGAATATGTGCGATTCATTAATGAACATAATAAAGAAGAAGTGGAGGAACAATAATCATGTTATTAATTATTGGTAATAATCGTGATGATGTGATTTATTTCAAAACGATGATGAAAGATATTAAAGAAGAAAATATCTTAAATCAATATCGCGCTTTTACGGGCAAGATATTTAATCAAGAAGTGATGGTGCTTCAAGATATCTATACTTCTTTTGTCTCCTCCTCATTAGTGACATATTTAATCGATAATTATTTCATTTTATTAGTTATTTGTGTTGGAACTTGTCAGACATTAGACACAATTTTAAAAGTGGGTGATGTCGCAGTTTGTCAAAATGCGGTATTTGGCGATGTGGATCAAATCCGTTCCTTAAGAGGAACAAAATTAGGCCAAATTCCTGGTTATCCACAAATATTTACATGTAATCCTTATATATTTAAAAATGCGATGAATACTTTATCTTTGATTCCAGGATTAAATGTATACGCGACTACTTTTGTCTCCTCTTCTTTTTATCGTCGCGATTTAATCTTAATAGAAGAATTAGGTTTACAAGAGAATATCGCGAATAAAAATATTCACCGCGTCATCGATGGAGAAACTGCCGGTATTGCTTTAGCTACCTCATTATTCGATATTCCATTTTTAAGTATTAAAGTCGTCGATAGTGTTGCGGGTGAAAAAACTAGTGTGAATGATTATGTTAAAGTCTTAGAAAAATATTCTCTTATTGGTAAAGCAATCGTATCCATTATTGGGGAAATATCCACCAGTGATGTCGTGAGAGAATAGAAAGGATAAGTATGAAAAAAGTCATTACTTTAAATTCATATAAAAATCGTCAAATCATCATTTTATTATGTAGTTATCTTTTCACATTGATAACAATCGCTATTTATGTTGTCCTTTTAGCCGCGTTTAAAAACGTTATGAAGGGTGTATTACCTTATATCCTTTTAGGATTGATTGGTTTAGAGATTGTTGTCTCTTTATTATTAACCATCATATTTATTAATAAGACTTATAATTTATACCACCAAGGTATTTATAATTTAAATAAAAATAATATCGAAGCGATTAAAGACGATAAAATTGATTTATTAACGATCGAAGATAGCAATATCAAAGAATTGAATGAATTAAATAATTTATATAAAGAAATAAATCAAAAAATTAGGGGAAGAACAATCATCGATAAAAAAGTATCTTATGATAATTTAACATTTAATTATATAAATAAAGATATCGATCTAATTGATGAAACCTCATTTAGAAATAATCTAGAAACATTAATCAACTTAACTCAAGCTTTCCGTAATGCCTTAGTGGAATTTAATTATGATTTAGGGGATGAATTATTATCGACTAGTGACATTATAGAAGTCGTAAACAACATTAAAAAATATTTATCTTATGAAGGCATTTTAATTGCGTTAAAAGATGATAATTTAGGTTTTTATGTCTATATTCCTACATTTGATAATATCGCGCAAATTAAGGAAGAAATTGAAGATTTATTAAAACATATCTCAATCGTTAAAGTGACAAAATTAGGGAAGAAAGTCGTTCCCGCGCAAGTGAATTTAGTCGCATATCCTTATAGTGAAAAAGATCGTCTATTTATCGATTTAAAAGTCGCAAGCAGGAAAGATGATGCAATTAATATTTATCTCCCGCATCAAATATTTGAACCAAATAATCAAATGCTATTATCTTATCGGAATATTAATGCCATCGCGCGCATTAATGAACGCCTTGCGTCAATTGAAGTTGATGTAACCAATATCGATCAAGGATTAGAAATTATTAACGAAGCGATTAAAGATATTTGCCATTATTACGATTTTGATGAAACAGGTGTTATCTTCTTAAATGAATCCAATCGCTCTTATAATATTGATTACGCTTATTCCGCTAAAGGTAAATATTTATTAAAACAAGAAAAGACTGTATCCACTAAATTTATTAATACTTTATTTACTTATCGCGATTTAGATAATTCTTATTATTTTTCCGATACAAAACATCTTAATTCTGACTTAGTTGCTTATTTTGATTCTAATGATATTGCCAGTGGTTTATTTTATGTGTTTACCCGTAATAAGAAACCTTTTGGTGCTTTATTCTTTATTAACGAAAATAAGAATTTACATTTCTCTTCCGAATTAAGAGATAGCCTTATTTTATTTGCGAATAAAATTGGCGATTATTACAAGATGATTAAAGAAAGAAAAGTTGCTTATATAAATGAGAAGCGCTTCGATGATTTAATCCGTTTATCTAATGAATATATCTACGGTATAAATAAGAAAGATTATACGATTACTTATATGTCTCCAGCCTTTAAGAATATCGCTATTAAGGCAAAAGAAGGAGATATATGTTATCAAGCGATATACGGTCAAAAAGAGCCTTGTAAAGCTTGCCCATTATCCCATCGAAAAAGGATGATTGAAATCTTACAAAGAAAGAAATTAGAAACTGCAACTATTATTAATCATGATTTAGATGATAATGCTTATTTACGCTTATTGCCTTCGGATAATAAAGTCATTACTCGCGACCGCATTAATGAAGAATATCTCACTAATTCATATTATTCTATGCTCGATGTATTGAACGCAAAATTTGATATTTCTAGTGGAACTTTATTATATCTATCAATTGATAATATGCCTTCATTAATTAAAAGATTAAATAATGATGGCTACATTAAAACTATAAGAAAATTCTTCCATTTATTAGAGAAAGAATTAGATCAAAAATTAGATATTTATGCTTATAAAAATGATTGCTTTGTCATCATTTTGCCCACAAATGAAAGAAATGATATCATCGCTTTAGTGGAACAAGCATATTTAGATTCTAAAAAGATTATTTTAGAAAACAAAAAAGCATTCTTAAGCATTACATATTTTGCTTTTAATTATCCAAATAAGGAAAATGATTTAAAAGCATTCTTATTACATAACGAAAAAGTAATGACTGGTTATCATCGTAACAATCAAGAAGATTATTTATATTTCGCGGATGATAATTTTAAACGCAGTGCCTCTAGAGAAGTCTATATGCTTGAAAATATTAATGAATCTTTTAAAGAAAATAAATTTAAGATTCAATATCAACCAGTAATTCGCAATAAAGACCGTTTAATCCATTCAATGGAATTATTATTAAGAGTCAATGACGCGAAGACGAATGAACCGCTTGATATCCAAGAAGTAATCAATGTCGCTTTTAACCACAATCATACAGAAATGATCTCTAATGCTTTGATGAATTGTATTGATGACTTATATAAAAAACATGGTTATACATTCTTCTCTTCTGTCGGATTAGAGCATCTCTCCATCAATGCAGATTATACATATTTTAAAGCGGGTGGATTAATTAATAAATTGATGGAAATATCAACGGAAAATAATGTGCCAAAAGATTTCTTAATGCTAGAAATTGATGAAAGCGAATTAGCGAAACATTATGACAATTTCAAACACTGGATTAAGAAATTAAACGCTTTAGTGGTTTGCGATAAATATGAAGGTAAATATTTAAGCGTGGCACAGTTACACGATTTAGGCGTCAATCAAATTAAGGTATCGCGTTATATCGTTAATAAAATTGATCACGATATTGAAGCCTTAGGTAAATGTCGTAACATTCTAGAAGAAGCGAATAAACATCAAATGTCTGTCGCTTATATCGGGGTGGAAAATAGAATCCAAACGGACTTATTACACGACGATATAATCGATTTCTATTTCCAAGGTTATTATTTCTATAAACCAATGGATGACGTTCAAGCATTTAAAGTTTTAAGAGAAACATCAATGCGTGATGTCGGTGATTTAGATAATTAGTTATAAACTCTATTCTTTAAAAATAAATCATATTAAAAGCGATACGGTAAATCTCCTACTCGTATCGCTTATTTATTATCTAAGAAGCATTAATTTGTATTTCATTCATTCCCTTAGCGGTTATATTTCCGTTAACATAAATGTCATATGCATTACCTTCGTAATTAAATAGATAGATTTTGCACGCCTGATTACTGGTAAATGTGATATCAAATCGACTATTAGCGTAATCAAACACCACTCTCACTCTAAAGGAGACATTTTCATCACTGACGAGGAAATAGAAATTAAGTTCAGTACCACTGACAGTGGAAGCAGTGGTATTTAATGTACCATCTTGATTATAAACCGCACTACGGTAACCAACTGTTCCAAAATCACCAACATTACCTGGGGCTTGAGTGAATTCGTATCTTGCTTTCTTTAATGCAATAGAACCGGTAGCGGCACTGTCGTAACTAGCTAGATAAATAACATATTTTTGAGGAATAACATTCTTAGAACCAGGGTTACTAGCTCCATCTGAAGTGTAAGTAGCGCATATTGCTCCATTATCATCTAAGGCACAGAACGCTAATTTCTTGATGTTATTAATATTGAGGTTCAACATGTACTTTTTCGGTGTACTTGTATCTAAATCTCTACATCCTGCATTTTCAAATGTAGTAGTTTCGACCGTACTTAGACGCGAAGAAACTAAAACAAGATCAGCACCACCAGTGACACTATATTCAACACTGATTGTGCCTAAATCACGAGATCCATTATTATCAACGTAAATTACCACACCATTATCAGTATGTTTACTAGCATAGAATTTATCATCAATATTGCCTGCAACAGTGGTAAAGGAACTAATACTTGGGAATGTAATCTTTGAATTAGTGATGTTTGCTTCGCCAACAACATCAACAACTGAAGGATTGTAATAACCAGAAATTTGATCACCATAATATGTAGCGTCGCTTCCTTCATCAACATAATGCTTATAAATAGTGACTAGTTGTTGTCCACCTGTATAGCAACTAAATATCTTACCAGAAGGATTATATCTTAATACATTGTTTGCGTTTGTGCCTTGCGCCGTAATTGTGGCTTCACCATTATTATTATTATTTATGGTAATTTTCCATTGTCCGTTCGCATCATTAGTTTCTTGAGTTCTTAAGTGATTACTTGAACTACTAGCAGCATATAAATAACCTGGTGTGGTTGAATTTTCTGGCGCACAATAAAATGTGAAATTATCTCCTTCTTTTCCTAAGGTAATTATTTGTGGTTTTTCTGATGCCCCATCATACCAAGAAAGATCATTATTAGATTTTGTAATTTCTGCTTGCGCACGGTTATTGCTGTTTTGTGTTTGACCCAATGCATAAGCGTAATTGCTTGCAGCAATGATGATTTCATCATTTGGCAGTAAAGCATCTACACTGGTAACTTTTGTCCAACTATCTTTTGCAGTGCCAGTATATTGAACAGTGGATTCGTTAAAATTGAAAATGACAGTCGTATCGTTTGCTCTTTCCACAGTAAATAATTGTGTATAAACAACAGTATTTTTACTACCGACATATAAATCATAATTTGTAATTGTTTTATCACTAGAAGATGATGCTGATTCATATTGGCGAACCATAGAATCAGAATATTTTACTCGGCCTAAACCGGTTTCATCACGGATAAAGATAGCGGGTTGAAAAAATGTTGTTGAGTCACCAGATTTATGTGCGTAACATGAGAAAATACTGTTGCCGCCAGAGTTTTTATTGTAATAAATGTAAGGTTTATTCTTATACCCATAGTTCTCAATGGTGGCCTTACCTGTACCCACATCAATAGTGACTTCCCATATCGCTTTATTGTCAATTGTGTCAGTAGTTCTAAGATAGTTTCCTTTACTTGCCGCAGCATCATACAAATAACCACCGGTGTTATTGTTATATGATTTATCATAAAAGGCAAAACCTAATAGCTTGCCGCTATCATATTGACGTATCATTTGAAATTCGTTCAAACCAGCCACATTTTCAAATGATGCATTTGATACATTATCACCAGAAATTGTAATATCTACTGTTGCTCTATTGTTTCCGTTTTGTATAGACATCGCTCTTGAAGGTTCGGAAGGTTCGGTATTCATTGTTAATGGAGTATTTGTGATTGCAACAACGCTTCCATCAGTAATGTCATCAACATCAGTGGCTAACTTATATACAGCACTTGAAGCATCTGCATCTTCTAATATTGAGCCAACATTCCATACTGTGGCGGAAGTATTTGCTGATGTATGTGTTCCAATTATAGAACCACCATTAAGCAAAATTGATCTGGCGCTAGTATTAATCATATATCCAAATGTGGTTTCTGGTCCTTTGATTGTAAATTTTGTAGCGGAGCCAACTTCCGTAGTGAAAGTTAATACACCTTCATCGGTTCCTTGAGTTAGATAAACTTGATTTGCTGGTGAATAAATATAATAAGCATTTGCTTCATCGGTAGAGCGTAATGACTGAAGACCTTTACTGCCCTCAATGTCTTTGAAAACAAAATAATAATTATCGGTAGCATTACCAGCAGCTTCTGCTTCACTAGGAGAAACAGTTGTGGCTGTTAAATTATTATTGTCAAATAACCAATAATATGTCGTGGTGTTATTAGCGACATAAGACACAGTAAAGCAGTTATAATCAATATAACTAACAGAAGATTGTGAAGAAGTAACAATAGAATATTGCCATCTTGATTTTGTTGTATCCCAATAAACATAATTACCATCTTCATCAGTTGTAGTTGGAGCGTGGTCAATTTCTGTTGTAGTGGAAGACAACTTATTGAAATTTCCATTGATATTATAACGAAGGTTTTTCACAACTGTTTCTCCAGAAGCATAACCTCCAGTCGATAATGTTGAATCCCAACCATTCTTGTAGTCTTTTTTAATCTTATAAGTAGCACTGTTACCACTGCCTTCTCTTGAGACCGCTTCACTAACTGTTCCTAAATTAGGTTCTGTTGCATATTCCGTCTTTCTAGATTTATATTCCTTACCTTGGATAGAAGAATAATTGTCGTTAAAATATGTAAAAATATTATTAGGGTCAATATCAGCGCGATATTGTGCAGTCTCTGTCGGTATTGGTTCAACCACATCGACACGGCCAAAATATGAGAATGTATTCAAAATATCGTATTGGCCAGAACTAGCGACTGAATTATAAATCTCACAATTATTTAAATAGACATTATTGAAAGAATTGTCAGCGTTATAAACGTGGCCACATAAATAACCGATATTTGCAGTAGTGGTATGAGTTGGGTTATGAGTTCCCATCTCTGTTACTTTTGGTGTTTTAATATCGATATCGACATTTTGGAAATATAAATCATGAACATTCGCGTTCATATCACAATAACCAAAAATACCAATATCTGAACGATTATCACCGTTGATATGAAGGTTTTTAATTGTTAAATCATGGCCTCTAATTTCTCCACAGAATGGATTAGTGGCACTGCCAAGAGGAAGGACTGCTTTTTCACCTTGGTAGTAATTCATATTTAAATATTTGCTTGTTCTTTCAAATTGATTATCACCGTCAAGATATTGGAGAACACCGTTATCGTCATATTCATAGAATTCGTATGTTCCGTCACCATCCATATCTTTTCCCATTTGGAACACTAATTTACCATCAGCGAATCCTTTCATATCTGATTCTTGTAAATAAATAAGATTCCAATAATGAATTGGTCTAGTGATAACGTATGGTTCTGCTGATGTGCCTTTTCCAGAATCAAAATATGAAGTAATAATGGAACTATAAACATCAAACGGTTCAAATCTATCAATTGTGGTAAACCAAGCGACACAAGAAAGGACTAATGCACCGGCTATTCCACCGATGAACAACGACAATAATGAAATTAATTTAAGCTTGAATGTTTTAAATATTTTCATGATGTTCCTTTCTTTGTTATTTGATTTGCATATTAGATATCATAAGATATTGTCCGCTTCCGTAACTATTTAATATTCTGATATTGAAAGCATCTTTATTAATTGGTGGGATCATCACAGTTAATA
>JAXERM010000015.1:0-10596 GCA_034116505.1 Bacilli bacterium | reverse complement strand
ATTATTTATTATCTTTTTTCAATTTTAGAATTGTTGAAACAAAATCGTTAACGTTTTCCATCTTCCCTAAAGTTTCTTCCGGGAATACGATTTCAAACTTTTCTTGTAAGTCACGAATGAGTTCAACATAACTCATGGAGTCACCACCTAAATCGTTAATCCAATGTGCGTCATTGGCGATTTTATATTTTGGTAAGATTAAGATTTTAGAGAATATTTCTCTAACTGGTTCCACATATAATTTTGTTGTTTCTTCATCAAAACCTTCGAAAGTATCAACTTTATTAGTCTTATCTAATGGAATAAAGTCGTTAGAGCCGGCTTCGATCATCTTCTTGATGACAAAACGTTTGACTTTAATACCGTTAGCGAGTGGGAGTTTAGTTTTAGCTAAATAAATCGCTTCAACTTTTAAATCGTGAGGAAGTTTAACGCTATGGATTTTTTCTTTTAATTCAACAATAACTTCATCTGTGACAGTATTATCTAATTCTAAGACAATAGAAACTGTTTCTTCTTTGCCTTTATTGTTAGCAATGCCCATGACAGAATAATGGATTACATGAGGGAGATTCTGGAAATAAATTTCCAATTCATCAGGGAAAATATTTTCTCCATCAGCGTTAATAATAATATCTTTAATTCTTCCTTTAAGATAATATCTACCATCGGCATCGACTTCAGCAATATCACCAGAACGAAAATATTGATCTTCAGTTAATGTTGCCTCTTTTTCTACACCACCGATGATTTCACGAATGTGAACGGTAGGGGATTTGATTAATAATTCACCTTTACCGTTTTCTCCATCGATTTTATAACTAACACCGTTAAATGGATGACCGATAGAACCTTTAATACGATCTTTGACATCACTAGATAATTCAACACTAACGATGCCAACTTCAGTCATACCATAACCGTTATATAAGTTATAACCGATACCATTAATTGTTTTTAATGTATCTTCAGGAACGAATCCGCCGCCAGAAATACAATACTTAATTTTGTTGCCTAATAAAGCTTTTTGTACTTTGTTTCTCGCAATACTAGTAGCCGCTAAACCAGCTTCTTGTTTACTTATTTCGCCAAGATTGTATTTAATCATATTGTCTAAAATAGTGCCGAGATTAGCATCCATTTCGGCTTTACGTTTTAATCCTTGGGCTAAACCATTCCATAATAGTGGCACGCTATAAGCATGGGTTACACCCATTTTCTTACATGCTGATTGTAAATCACTTGGTGCAGTGCTAGTTGGGAAGACTAAAACTTTACCGAAGAATGTATACCATAAGAATACGACAAGAAAACCAAAGACATGATGGAAAGGAATCATGGCTAAGATTTTAATTTTTCCCATACTATCTGGGTAAATAATGTCTTTAGTTTCATCACCCATATTGATCGCACAGCAAATTTGGCTATACATATTTTTGCCATTGACGACCATCAATTTCACATCGCCTGTAGTGCCACTAGAAGAGAAAATTACTTCATTTTCCCAATCTGGAGTGACGTTATGAACATGTCTTTCTGCTAATAAATCAAAAACAGAAATCTTTTTCACTGTGTATTGATATGGGTCTTCACTAATCACACCAACAGCTTGGGCTTGATTAATCAGGTTTTGTGTTCCTTCTTTAGAAGTTTTAGCGTCGATTAATAATGGTTTATAGCCACTCATCACAAGAGCCCAAAATACTTCTGGCCAATGTTGATTGTTAGAGAATTTCAAAATTACCGGACGGTGTCTTTCACATTGTTGGAATCTTTCTTGAATATTTGAAGCAAAAGACAAGATGTTAGATTGAACTTTTGCGTATTTATAATGCTTAATTTTGCCTTTTTCGTTAAAATATTCGACCGCAACTTTCTTTTTGTTATACGTGAAAACGTAATTATATATATCTTTTAATGTCTTTCCTTCAAGGCGATCAACACAGCCTTGAATATAACTGTTTACCTTATTATTAATAGCCATTAATCAGTACTCCTTGTTTTAGTCTTATAAAGATTATCACTTAGTGAATAAAAAGTCACATTAATATCGTTATCGATTAATTCGATAATCGCGTATGATAAATCGTTTCCATCGCGTGAAAAAGAGATAGAACCAGGGTTAATATAGTGTATGTTGTCAATGACTTCATTTCTTCTTCTATGAGTGTGTCCATGAAGAAAAATAACGCATTTATTCTCTCTGAGAATATTTTTTGAGATTTCTGGACGATGCTGGGCGATTATCGTGCCGTTAGGAATAGGGATAATCAATCTTTCTAAAGCATCAGAAAAATAATCGCAGTTACCTTTTACAAATCTAAACACTGGGTAGTAATGTGTATCACTTTCAAAATCACCAAGATGCAGATAAAGATCCATTTTTGGATACTTTTTCACCAATTCATCAAGTGCGGCATTATTACCATGGGAATCAGACACTAACAAAATACGCATATGTGCAATAATTTATTTATAAAACCTAACTAGAATATTATAATTTACGTGTATGAAAAAAAGTAACTTAAAAATTGTATTTATGGGCACACCTGAGATCAGTGCCACTGTGTTAGAGGCGTTGATAAACGATGGATATAACATCGTCGGTGTTGTTGCGCAACCAGATAAACCTGTCGGTAGAAAAGGATTATTAGAAGAGGTACCAACAAAAATTGTTGCTAAATCTCATAATATTCCGGTATTTCAACCACTTAAAATACGAAAAGAATACGATTTTTTAAAGGAACTTAATCCAGATGTTATCATCACAATTGCCTATGGGCAAATCGTCCCACAAGCAGTTTTAGATATTCCAAAATATGGATGTTTAAACCTCCATGGTTCTTTATTACCAAAATATCGTGGTGCTTCTCCAATTCAATCGGCATTGATCAATAACGAAAAAATCACCGGCATGACTTTAATGGAAATGATTAAAGAAATGGATGCAGGAAAGATGTTCGCAAAAGAAGAAATAGCTATTGAAGAAGATGATAATACCACTTCATTATTCGTGAAAATGGGTAATGCTGCAAGCAAATTAATTTTAGAAAAATTACCTTTATATATAGATGGTGAATTACCAGGCGAAGAACAAGATATCAATCAAGTGACTTTTTGTTCAACAATTAAACCAGAACAAGAAAAATTAGATTTATCAATGGACATAAATCAAATCTTTGGATGGATTAGAGGCTTATCTTTTGTTCCAGGAGCGTATTTTCTTTTAGACAATCAAAAACTTAAAGTTTTTAAAGCAAAAATTATCTCAAATGAAGTCACAAATAAAATCGGTGAAATTATCAAAGCTGATAAACATGGATTGGTGGTGCAACTCAACGGCGGTCAACTCACTTTATTGGAATTGCAAAAAGAAGGCAAGAAAAAGATGGATTATAAATCGTTCGTTAACGGTAACCAAAATCTTTTAGGAAAAATATTGCAATAAGTGATGGAAAAATATCTTAATTTATCAGTCCATCAACTCGTGGATTTTTTGTTAAGAAGCGGCGATATCGATAATCGTGTTTTTAATCGTAGCACGATGCAAGAAGGTACTAGGCTTCATTCTTATTATCAATCAAAACAAAACGGAGATTATATTCCAGAATATCTTTTAGAACATACATTCTTTTTAGATAATGAGATAAGAATTACACTACAAGGAAGAGCGGATGGTGTATATGTTAACCATAATGGTCTACTATGTATTGATGAGATAAAAACTACAACATTACCTCTGGATGATTTTTTTGATAATAATCAGCAGTGGCATCTAGGACAAGCTCAATGTTACGCCTATATGTTAGGGCTTGATAAACATCTAAGAGAAGTTGGCGTACGTCTATCTTATATTCGTCAAGGTAAAGAAAAAGAAAAAAGATTCCATGAATATGTGTTTACAATGGAAGAATTAGAGCAGTTTGTCTATTCTTTATTCGATCAATATTTAGATTTTTATAGCGTTATATTCCGTCATATTGAAAAGCGAAATTTATCGATCAAGGATTTGCCTTTCCCTTTTAAAGATTATCGCAAAGGGCAAAGAGAATTAGCGAAATATTGCTATGCAATTGCGAAAAAAGGTGGAAGATTATATTGTGAAGCTCCAACCGGAATTGGAAAAACAATTTCCACTCTATATCCGTTTATTCGCGCATTAGAATTAGATGAAAAAGGGAAAGTATTTTATTTAACGGCAAAAAGTAGTGGTAAAGAAGCAGCGTATAAAACTGTTGAAATATTGAAAAATCACGGATTAGTGGCAAAAGATATCGTCATTACCGCGAAAGAGAAAATATGCTTTGACACAAAAAAGCAATGTAATCCTGATGAATGTCCGTACGCTAAAGGATATTATTCGAAAATCCAAGGCATTTTATTATATTCTTTATTAAATCACGATAGTTTTTCACGCGATCAAATTAGCGAAATTGCGAGGGAAAATTACGTCTGTCCTTTTGAACTACAATTAGACTTATCTTTATTCTGCGATGTGATCGTTTGTGATTATAATTATCTCTTTGATCCCATCTCATATATGAAAAGATATTTTGATGAAGATGCAAGTCATTTCCTCGTTTTAGTGGACGAAGCGCATAACCTTACTGAACGCAGCAAAGAAATGTATTCTTCTTCCATTTTAGAAAGTAAATATCTCGATGCAAAAAAATCATTAAAGCATTGCAAGAACCAAAAAATTAAAAGATTACAAACTAAAATTAATAAATTTTATCAATCATTAGAAACCTTAGAAGAAGGCTATACGATATTAGAGGAATTGCCAGATAATCTCACTTCGCTTTGTAATTCTATTATTAATGCCTTCCAAGATGTCTCACAAGAAGATAATAAAGCATTAACAAATGATTTTATCGATTATTATCTCGACGTTAATCGCTTTATGAAAATATATGAATTATTTGATGATAAATATGTCTTATATTATGAAAAGAAAAATAAATTGGTAGACATTCACCTATTTTGCCAAGATGCAAGTATATTTATCGATGGTTGCTTAGAAAAGAATAAAGGTGCAGTCTTATTTTCCGCCACTTTAGAGCCTTTTGATTATTATGTGGAAACGCTAGGTGGAAATAAAGACCATCCAAGGATATTACTACCATCACCTTTTGATAAAAATAATTTCAAATTAATCGTGGCTCCTAAAGTCTCAATTAAATATAAAAATCGTAATCAAAGCCTAGAAACAGTCGTGGAATATATCAAAGCTTTTATTAAAAATAAAGTAGGTAATTATTTCATCTATTCACCGAGTTATGAATATATGGATAAATTGTTAAAAGCTTTCGAAGATGAAGACAGTGAGATCCACTCGCAAAAGAAAGAAATGAGTGAAAAAGATAAAGAAGATTTCTTGGCTAATTTCCAGGAAAATCCTACAAAGAATCATCTTGGTTTTCTTGTTCTTGGAGGAGCTTTTGGCGAGGGAATTGATTTAGTCAGCGATCGCTTAATCGGTGCGGTAATTATTGGAATTGGCATGCCAAAAATTAATTTTAGAAGCGATAAAATTGCTGAATACTATAACGAAAAAGAAATGTCTGGGTATAATTTTGCTTATTTATATCCAGGAATGAATAAAGTGATGCAAGCGGTTGGGAGAGTTATTAGAACTGAAACTGATAGAGGGGCGGCTTTATTAATCGATGAAAGATATATGAACCGACAATATCGCGATTTATTTAAAGCAGAATGGAATAACTATGAAGTTGCTTTATCACCGAAAGAAGTGAGTGATTCCTTATTAAAATTCTTTAAGAAATAGTGGTTAATGATATATAATCATTGTCAGTTATGAATTTTAAACAAGATAAAATTAGAAATTTCTCAATTATTGCCCATATTGATCACGGTAAATCAACACTAGCGGACCGTATTTTAGAAACCACTGGTGCGATTGAAGAAAGATTGATGAAAGATCAAATCCTCGATTCTCTTGATTTAGAAAGAGAAAGAGGGATTACGATTAAATTAAACGCTGTCACATTGTCTTATAAAGCAGATGATGGTGAAACATATATTTTTAACTTAATTGACACTCCTGGGCATGTCGACTTCACCTATGAAGTATCAAGATCTTTAGCCGCTTGTGAAGGGGCAATTTTAGTTGTGGACGCCACTCAAGGAGTGGAAGCACAAACATTAGCCAATGTCTATTTAGCGGTTGATAATAATTTAGAAATTTTACCAGTTATTAATAAAATTGATTTACCTAGTGCCTCTCCAGAAATGGCAAAAAAAGAAATCGAAGAAAGAATTGGTATCGATTGTTCTAATGCGGTGGAAGTATCCGCAAAAACAGGCCTACATATCCATGAATTATTAGAATCAATCGTGCATAATGTTCCTGCTCCATCAGGAGATAAAGATAATCCATTACAAGCTTTAATTTTTGATAGTTTTTACGATTCTTATCGAGGAGTTATAATTCTTATAAGAATTAAAGAAGGAAAAGTTTGCGTTGGCGATCGCATTAGATTAATGCAAGCTAATAAAGAATATGTCGTGACCGAAATCGGCATCAGAACACCAAACGAATTTAAAGTCGAGCAATTATCTGCTGGTCAAGTCGGTTATTTATGTGCACAAATTAAAGATATTAAAGACGTCCATCCTGGTGATACAGTCACTAGTGTTGATAATCCTGCTAAAGAAGCTTTACCAGGCTATCGTGTTGTAAATCCGATGGTGTATTGTGGCTTATATCCTGTCGATAGTAAAAAATACCAAGATTTAAAAGAAGCATTAGAAAAATTATCTTTAAATGATGCTTCTTTACAATTTGTGGCTGAAACTAGTCAAGCTTTAGGATTTGGCTTTAGATGCGGCTTTTTAGGTTTATTGCACATGGATGTGGTGCAAGAAAGACTTGAAAGAGAATATGGCTTAGATTTAATTCTCACCGCTCCAAGTGTTATTTATCACGTCCATTTAACAGATGGAACAATCTTAAATTTAGATAATCCAAGTAAATTACCAGACTTATCGAAGATAAAACAAATCGAAGAGCCATATGTTAAAGCTAACATCATGACACCAAAAGATTATGTTGGTCCAATTATGGAATTATGCCAAGAAAGAAGAGGTATTTATCTCAACTTAGAATATTTTGACGATACAAGGATGATACTAACCTACGAATTACCTTTATCCGAAATCGTATATAACTTCTTTGATAAATTGAAAAGTTACACAAAAGGATATGCTTCTTTCGATTATGAATTCTCTGATTATAAGAAAAGTGAATTAGTGAAATTAGATATTTTATTAAACGGACAAGTAGTGGATGCTCTATCATCTATCGTATATCGTCCAGATGCATATCATCGTGGTTTAAACATTATTAGAAGAATTAAGCAAGTCATTCCTCGTCAACAATTTGAAATTCCAATTCAAGCAAGTATCGGTGGAAAAGTCATCGCTAGATGTGATGTAAAAGCAGTAAGAAAAGACGTCTTAGCGAAGTGCTATGGTGGTGACATTTCTCGTAAAAAGAAACTTTTAGAGAAACAAAAAGAAGGTAAAAAGCGCATGAAGATGGTGGGATCGGTCGAAGTTCCACAAGAAGCCTTCATGTCAATCTTATCGATTGACGATGTGGACGAATAGTAAAAAATTAGTAGTTTTTTAGTTTTATATTGAAACATTTTCACGATTTATTTATAATAAATTGAGGTGATTTTATGGCCAATAATGAATTAGCAATTAGATTCACGGAAACAAAATATTCTACGAGAAGTGAAGTGAGCCGTGAATTAAAAATGTCATTAATTGACAATATTTGGAGTAATATTCTTTCTTATCGTAGTTCTTATAATCGCTATTTAGCAATTAAGAGCATCGATAAAAATCAATTAGTTATTTGCTATTGTTCATCAATTTCTGCATTGGTGAACGCAGTTGATATGAAATTAATTAGATTGCTCAAAGAGCAAACTAAAATATCACAAAATAACAGTGACGCATTGCTATTTGAAACTGAAGCTTATGTGAAATGTTTAAAATCTTTAGCAGAGGAATATTCTTTAGATGCGAGCGAGAATTATTTACGTTCACTTGTTCGCGGTGATATCAAAGAAGTTAGCGCTTCTCATAAAATTTTAGTTCAATATCTTAACGCTTTGCGTTATGTGCAAAAAAGATACGTTAATAATATCGACGAAGACTTTTTAGCGGATTTATATAGTGTTTTAACTGGAAATAATGAATTAACTTCGTTCTATCGTACAAAAGAAGACCTCAATCACGAAAATCGTGTCTTAATTGATCGCATATATACATGCGCACCAGTCATGAATATTGAGCCGATGATGGATTCATTATTTAGCTTTATAGCTAATTCTAATCTCACATCAACAGTAAAAGCTTGTATTGCTTACTATTACATTGTTTATATTAAACCATTCTCAACCTTCTCAGACGAGATTGCTCTATTAGTGGCCAAATCAATATTAGCCCATTTTAATCTTGGTGAATTAGGCGCATTTATTCCTGTAGAAACATTATTGAGCCAAGGCCAAGAAGAAATCGCTAAATTATTTGTTGAAGTACAAAAAACAAACGACACGACATATTTTGTTAATTACATGTTGAATTTAATCGACAAAAAAGGCGATGAACTATTAGATAATATCGCTTCGATCAACGCACGTATCTTTAAACAAGACTTATATCAATTAGATGCTGAACCTGTTAAAGAAGTTTTGGAAGAAGAAGCAAAAAAAGAAAATGTTGAAGTTCATGAAGAGAAAGTGAATGAACCTGAAGAAAAAGTCAAAGAAGTTAAGGAAGAGATTAACCCACAAAATATTGTTATTAAAGAAGAAATTAAAGAGCAGATTGCCGTCAGTTATATCCCACCTGCCATCGATGAAAAAGAAGCTTATCGCTTAGAACAGCATTTATTAGAATTAGATCCTTCATTAAGAAAAGGCGAAGCTCATTTCTATGCTAGACATTGTACATTAGGCAAGAGTTACACAATTGCCCAATACAAGAAAATGATTGGCTGCGTTTATGAAACTGCTAGAACAGCGATGGACCATTTAGTACAATTAGGTTATTATCGTAAAGATAGCAGCAACAAAAAATTCATTTATACACCAATTCCAAGAAAATAGAGGAGAATTAAACTATGTTTAACATTTACGGAGTAGAAGATAACAGTTTTATTATTTTATTAATCGTTTTAGGTTTCTTTGCTGCTATTGCGATTACAACTTTTATCATTTATCGAATCATGCATCCAAAACTAAAAGACCAACATCAAAACACCGAACAAGAAAACGCTAAAGAAGAACTTGATCGTATTCTTCAACCGGTTGAAGATGAAAAAATCGCTAAAGAAATTGAAGATTACGAACAAAAGGACGATGAATAAACCGCAAAGTTTATATATACATATTCCATTTTGCGAACATATCTGCGATTACTGTGACTTTCCAAAGTTGCAGTATTTTCGTATTTTTGCCCAAAAATATATCGACGTTTTAATCGAAGAAATAGAATCACTACAAATAGATTCATTAAAAACCATCTATATTGGTGGGGGGACTCCAACCGCTTTAGAGGATGACTTATTTTTAAAATTATTGTCCTATTTAGATAAGTATCTAAAAAATGTCATAGAATATACAATTGAAGCTAATCCAGAATCTTTATCTATTAATAAATTAAAGATGATGAAAGAACATGGGGTTAATCGTCTATCTATCGGCGTTGAATCCACTAATGACAAAATTTTAAAAGCGATTAATCGTCATCATACTTTCTTTGATGTCAAAAATGCCGTTAATAATGCGAGAAAATTTGGATTTGATAATATTAATGTCGATTTAATTATCGGCCTTCCAAATGTAACAAAACATTTATTGAATATAGATATCGAAAATATTTTATCTTTAGATATTGATCATGTGTCTTGTTATAGTTTATCCGTTCATCCTCATACAGTCTTTTATTTAAAAGGAATTGAAGAAAATTCTTCCGATAAAGAAAGAGAATATTACGATTTAGTCCATGAAAAAATGCAAAAAAGTGGTTTTATCCATTACGAAATATCCAATTGGGCAAAAAAAGATAAAGAAAGTGAACACAATCTCACCTATTGGAGAAACGAACATTATTATGGTGTCGGATTAGGGGCTAGTGGATATATTGATCAATTAAGATATACAAACACAAAAAACATTAATAAATATTTAAATAAGGATTATAAAGATTATAAAGAAATAGTAACTTTAGAAGATGATAGACAATATTTCATTATGCTATCTTTAAGAACAATAGAAGGATTGTCTTTAACAAAATATCAAAACAAATATCACGATGATTTATTAAAGAGAAAAAATAAGGAAATTAATCAGCTAATCAATAACAAATTATTGATATATGATGATATTAACCAAAGTTTAATTCCCGCTTATGAAGGGATGATGATTCTCGATCAGATCATTTTACAACTGATTTAAATCTTAAATAACGGTTCCACAACATGTGGAATTTTTTATTTTTTCATTTTTTTAGCAGTCTTTGCTTGACAGTGCCAACGAAATGGTTAAAATATAGTTAGCA
>JAXERM010000014.1:0-14489 GCA_034116505.1 Bacilli bacterium | reverse complement strand
AATTATTTTAGAACCAATCATGCGCATTAAAGTGAATGTTGAAAGCCGTTATACAGGTGATGTTTTATCCGACTTAAATACACGTCGTGCTCGTATCCAAAATATTGAAGAAAAAGAACATGGTAATCAAGAAATCGAAGCGTTGATTCCAGAAGCAGAAATTATCGATTACGCCACACAGTTAAAATCATTAACGCAAGCAAGCGGTTTCTTCAATCGTGAATTCGTCAGTTACGAAGAAGTGCCAGAATATTTAAAAGAACGCGTAATTAAGGAAAATAAAATCGCTTAATTATCTTATTATCTAAACCCCACTTAAGTGGGGTTTTTGTTTGCAAATAACTTAGATAAAATATAAACTATTATACATATGAATATATTATTAACTAACGATGATGGATATAACGCACCTGGTATTAGTTTATTATTTAACAAACTACAAAAATATGGTCATGTGGTGATTGTTGCTCCTTTTTATCAACAGAGTGCAAAATCAACTTCAAAAACATTAGGTAAAACAATCTTAGTTCATCAAATTGAAAAAGATGTTTACGCAGTAGAAGGAACACCCGCTGATTGCACAGCCTTTGGTTTAACTTCTTTATCAATTAAATTTGATTTAGTGGTGTCTGGTTGCAATAATGGCTGGAATATTTCTTACGATACGATTTATTCAGGCACTATTGGGGCAGGTCTAGAAGCACTAGTGAATAAAACACCGGCAAGTTGTTTTTCAAGTGAGCATGGATTTGATATTGTTGAACAATATTTTGATCAAGTGATGGAATTCATTCTTTCGAAAAATATCATTTCAAATGAATATTTATTAAATGTGAATTTTCCTTTAGGTACTGTAAAAGATATTCGTTTTGGCAAATTATATTATCGTAATGACACAAATTTCTTTATAAAAGAAAATGGTGAATATTATCCTTCAAGAACGACTGAAAATGATGTTAAAGATGTAGACACTGATTGTTATCAAGTTAATCATCACATTATTTCGATTGTTCCAATCAATAAAACATTTTTTGATCAAAAGATTTATGATTATTTAATTAATAAATAACATTTCTTTTTATAATAATGCAAAAAAACATTAAAGTTTTTTATTGATGAGGTTATAATACTATTCGGAAAAGGAAGTAAAAATATATGCCATTAGTTAATTCAAAAGAATTATTCAAAAAAGCTTATGATGGCGGTTACGCAATCGGAGCTTTTAACTGCAATAACATGGAAATCGTTCAAGCTATTGTTGAAGCAGCCGCTGAATGCCATTCTCCAGTTATTCTTCAAGTCTCAGCTGGTGCTAGAAAATACGCTAATCCAACTTATTTAAAACATTTAGTAGCGGCAGCAGTTGAAGAACATCCAGAACTCGACATCGTTTTACATTTAGACCACGGTGCTGATTTTGAAATTTGTAAAGATTGTATCGATGGTGGTTTCACCTCTGTCATGATCGATGCTTCAAGTAAACCATTTGAAGAAAACATCGAAATTACAAGAAAAGTCGTTGAATATGCACATGCACGTAATGTCACTGTCGAAGCAGAACTCGGTACTTTAGCAGGTATCGAAGACGATGTTAAAGTCGAACATGGTAGCGAATCTTATACTAACCCAGAACAAGTCGAAGAATTCGTTAAGAAAACTGGTGTTGATAGTTTAGCAATCGCGATCGGAACATCTCATGGTGCTTATAAATTTAAACCAGAACAATGTACACGCGATCCAAAAACTGGTGTCTTATTACCACCTCCATTAAGATTTGATATTCTCGAAGAAGTTTCAAGACGTCTTCCAGGATTCCCAATCGTCTTACATGGTTCTAGTTCCGTTAATCAAGAATATGTCAAAATCATCAACGATAATGGTGGAAAATTATTAGACGCAGTTGGTGTCCCAGAAGATCAATTAAGAAAAGCCGCTAAATTAGCAGTTTGTAAAATTAATATCGATAGCGACTTAAGACTCGCTTTAACTGCTGGTATTAGAGAAGATATGTTCGCTCATCCAGAACACTTCGACCCAAGACAATATTTAAAACCAGCACGTGATAATGTTCGTAATTTAGTCAAACACAAAATTATCAACGTCTTAGGTTCTAACGACAAAAACTAATATCAAAGATATTAAAAAAATACATCGTCATCAGGCGATGTATTTTTTGTTGTTTAGAAGTTATTCTGCTTTTTGAGTTTTAATCTCTTTAAGGATGGCTTCTAATAATTCATTAGTAGTAGGGGCTGGTTTACCTGGTTCAGGTGGAACAGGTCTTTCTTCTGGGTGTTTTTGATAATATTCTTCTTTCATCTTTTCTTCGAATGCTTTTCTAGCATTAGTTATTGAAGCACTGATTTTTACGATTACGAATAATGTAATAGCGATAATTAGGAAAGAAATAATTGCGTTGATTAATGCACCCCAGTTGATAATTGCAGCACCATGGTAGACGTATAAGTCACCATATAATTTGAATTGGCCAATATCTAACTCTGCTCCAACAGATTGCATTGCTAATGTAATTTCTTCTAATTTAGCAGCAGAGAAATATTGAATAGGATTATTGTTGTTATATCCATTTAAAACGATGGATTGAGAAGCATTGCCTAATGCTGGAGGTAAAACTGTAACTAAACTAGAAATACCACCAGGAATACCCCAAGTGCAAACGCTCATTAAGATATTAACAAATGCGGTCACAATAGCGCTAAAAGCACCACCAATAATCACACCAACAGCCATATCGAGGATATTTCCTCTAGTGATAAAAGCTTTAAATTCAGCAAAGACTTTTATTTTCTTTTTTGCTTTTTTTGCCATGATGTTATGTATAAATCCTTTCTAGAAAATATGATATATTAATAGATATAAAAAATAAATATGCAATATAGATTTTAATACTATAATTGTTTAAAATAAAAATATAGAAAAAATAAGTAACAAATAATAAATAAAATAGGTTAATATGTTAAGCGTTAAATATTTTGGTCATTCCTGCTTTAAAATCTCAAATGGAATTACCTCTGTTGTCTTTGATCCATATCAAGATAATAGTGTCCCTAATTTAAAACTACCGCATATTCGTTCTTCTTATGTGTTATCTTCTCATGATCATAATGATCATAACGCTTTAAGATTAATTGATGAAGAAGAACAAATTTATGAAATGTTAGATAAGAAGATTATTCCTTCTTTTCATGATCACCATAAGGGAATGCATCGTGGAATGAATAATATTCATATCATAAATTTAAGTGGATATCGGATTTGCCATTTAGGCGATATTGGTGATATTAGCGATGAGGAATTGATTAGGCAATTACAAGATATCGATATTATGTTCGTCCCTATTAATGGTCATTACACAATATCTAGCCTTGAAGCATATGAATTATATAAATTAACTAAACCAAAATTATTTATTCCAATGCACTATTTTATGAAAGAGTTCTCTAGTGGTTATCCTGATGGAGGACAAATAGATCAATTTCGTGAACTTTTTCCTGATGCAATAGAGGTTAATGATAGCAAGATAGAAATAGATGATGCATTATTGAATAACAATATCTTAATATTTAACAAATACCAAACGGAGGATGATTTATGATCGATTTACATTTACATTTAGATGGCTCATTAAGCGAAGAAGATTTTTGTCTATTAGCTAAGAAAGAAAAATACGATTTATCTTTTGATTTTCCTAATAATATTTATGTTCCCGATGATTGCCCATCATTAGAGGAATATTTAAAACGCTTTGATATCCCTTTAGCTTTATTACAAAACGAAGAAAATATTGCTTATAGTGTTGAGTCCCTCATTGATCGATTAGCTAATCAAGGTTTTGTTTATGCGGAAATTCGTTTTGCTCCACAATTACATACATTGAAAGGATTAAGTCAAACTGCAGTAGTAAAAGCGGCGATTAAAGGTTTAAAAAACGCTTTAAAAAGAAATAGCGAGATGGATGCGAATTTAATTTTATGTTGCATGAGACATGGAGATGAAAAAACGAATTTAGAAACAATCAAAGTAGCAAAAAAATTTAGTCATAACAAAGTATGCGCAGTCGATTTAGCCGGTGCAGAAGCTCTTCATCCTTCCTCTTATTACGCAAAGATTTTTAATAAAGCGAAAAAATATCATTTAAATATCACAATTCACGCTGGAGAAGCTACTGGTAGTGATGAAATATTAATGGCTTTAGATAATGGCGCAATGCGCATTGGTCATGGTGTCCATTTATCTTTAGATGAAAAGACGGTCAAAACGGTTAAAGAAAAAAATGTTTGTTTTGAATTTTGCCCCACAAGCAATTTACAAACCAAATCTTTAATTAAATACGCCGATTGCCCATTAAAATTATTTATGGAATTAAATATTCCTGTCACAATCAATAGTGATAATATGACTGTATCTAACACTGATGCGATTAAAGAAATGAAACATATGATGGATGTTTTTGATTTATCAAAAGAAGAAATTTATTCATTATTAGAGAACAGTGTAGAACACGCTTTCATTTCTAAAAACAATAAGAAAAAACTCAGGAAAAAGATCGATGAAAAATTTCCTGAGTATTATGAAAAATTAAAACATTAATTATTTAATATAAATAATAATCTAAGAAAGATTCTAAGATTGGGCCATGAACTAAAGTGGCCTTTTCTTGTACCCACATATGGTAATCTTTCACGCCGTCATTATCAGTATCAAAAGATAATATTTCATTTTCGGGAATCACGCGGTCAAGTAAGACTTCGTTTGTGTATTTTAAAGAATTGACACGAGCGCTTGTATAATATGTTTCTTTAATCACAAATTGGTCATTTTCTTTGACGATTGTGTCATTAAATGTGACGGTCATATCTTTAATTTCCCCATTTTCCCATATTTGCATGGTAGGAACAACACCGGTAGCGTAACCAAAAGTCGAATTACCAGCTTCACTCATTTCGTGTTGATTTTTAAAATTAATATAAGTTTCTAAAGAAGAAGAACAATTGTTTTCTTCATCACATCTAATGCCGTTAACATCTAAATCAATGAAATAAATATAATCATCAAAATCATGTTTATCGACATATGGTTTTAAGATGTTTGGTAAAACATAAGAACAATCGCCACAAGTCGCTCTTTCGTATAAGACGATAGCTCTTTCTTTTTCTACAAACAATTTATTGTCTAAATATGCTTGATCAACATACATATAAGAAGGATCTTTTGTAATCTTTTCTAAAGCACTTCTTAAGCTACGAATATCTTCAAACATGCTTTTGTTGTTATTTTTCTTAATAAATTCATTCGCGAGTTTCCCATTTTTAAATAATGAGATGGATGGGATAGCGACATCTGTGATAATAGTGAGGCCAAAATTATCATTTGAGCCGAATTCAAAAGCACTTATTTTATATATTTTAGTGTGGTATGTGCGCACATACTCGTTGATAACTTGCGAGAACATTGTCCAACAGCCACAAGATATGCCTTCTTGATAGAGAACCACCAACATATTTTCTTGGTTATTAATTTTAGTTTTTAGGGCTCCGTAATTTATATATGTTGCTTCAGTTTGCACTAATGAGCCATAAGTGATTTTTGCTCTAGTATCTTTAGAGTTACATCCAGGTAAAAGGAAGGTTGTGCACATCAATAGAGGAAGAAAAATTAATGGTGTTTTTTTCATAAAAATTTACCTCCGTTTTTAATACTATAAACTTTATTGAGTTTTATCGCAATTTTCTAAGCGGAAAAAATTGTAGATTTCAAAGAAAAAAAGCAAATATTTTTTCTTATGTTTATTTTAATAAAAAAGTTAGGCAGTATCTAGAAAAAATGAAATTTGGAATTTTCCAAAAAATGGCTTCAAAAAAAATATCAAAAAAATTTATTGTTTTTAGCGATTTTTTTCTTTATATTTTTTATCGCAATTTAATTTGCAATTTTTTAAAGAAAGGTAGACATAATATGGAGACAAAAAACTGTATTATTTCACTTCAAGGTGTGAACAAATCATTTGATGGCGTGACTGTCGTCGATAACTTTAACCTTGATATCACTAAGGGTGAATTTGTGACATTCTTAGGACCTTCTGGCTGTGGTAAGACAACAACCCTTCGAATGATTGCGGGTTTTGAAACTCCAACAAGTGGAAAAATTTTATTAAATGGAGAAGATATCACCAAGATCCCTCCATACAAAAGACCAATTAACACGGTCTTTCAACGATACGCTCTATTTCCTTATTTAGACGTATACGATAATGTTGCATTTGGCTTAAAGATTAAGAAAATTCCTTATGAAAAAGTCAATCGTCACGGTCAAAAAGTGACAAAAATGCGTCATCTCACCAATAAAGAGATTGATGAAAAAGTGGCAAGAGCGTTAAGAATTGTCGACTTAGAAGAATTAGAAGACCGTGATATTTCCACTTTATCTGGTGGACAACAACAACGTGTCGCGATTGCTCGAGCAATTGTCAATGAACCAGAGATTTTATTATTAGATGAACCTCTCGGCGCATTAGACCTTAAGATGCGTAAAGAAATGCAAATTGAATTGAAAGAAATGCATAAAAAATTAGGAATTACCTTTATTTATGTTACTCATGACCAAGAAGAAGCATTAACTATGTCTGATACAATCGTCGTCATGAAAAGCGGTGAAATCCAACAAGTGGGCAAACCAATGGATATTTATAACGAACCAGTCAACGCTTATGTCGCTAACTTTATTGGTGAATCTAATATCTATAACGCCACAATGGTGGGCAAGAAAAAAGTTAGATTCCTCACTCATGTCTTTGAATGCGTCGATGACTTCCCAGTTAATGAAAAAGTCGATGTAGTCGTTCGTCCTGAAGACGTTAAATTAAAAGTTGTGAAAAAAGAAGTGGGCAAAGAAACATTAACTGGTCGCATTGTGACAAAGATCTTCAAAGGTGTCCATTTTGAATATGTCATCATGGTGGGTAAAAACGAAATCATTGCTCAAAGCACAAAAGAATTTGATATTGATGATATCGTTTCAATTGATGTTGAACCAGAAAACATTCAAATCATGAAGAAAGAACTCACTGCAAACATTTATCCTACCGCATGGATTAATAACAAGAATCAAGTCGTGATTGGTGAAGATCCATTTGATTGCGATATTACCCAATTATTAAAAGATTCAAAAGTGGATGAAGATGGTTATTTAGTCGGTCCTGATGGTGTGAAATATGATTTAAATGACGCAGATGTGATCGCTGAAATCGGTTTAGATCAAATTGAAATCATGGATGGTTATGATAATGGTGAGGCAAATGGTACAGTAGTGGACACTGTTTATAAAGGCGACCATTATCAAGTCATGGTTAGAACTGATGATGAAGAAGATTATATTTTAGATACTGCATACACATATAACGAAAACGATATGGTTAGTGTCCATGTCAAGAAAGAGGATATTAAATTAACATTGAAAGGTGACGTTAAGAAATATGTCAAAGAAAACTAAATCCAAGAGAGGATTTCCGATTTTTCAACGTAAATATCTATGCATTCCCTATGCTTTATTTCTCATCCTCTTTGTTATTATCCCAATTTTAATTATTGTGGTTTATGCATTTACGGATGAAAATTTCTGTTTCTCTCTGGACGCGTTGGTGAACTTTTTTACTACTCCATCAAAGCTTAATGTTTTGTTTGTATCGCTATTTATCGCTTTACAAACCACTGTCATTTGCTTATTGATTGGTTATCCGTTAGCGTTCTTCCTGGCGGATAAAAAAGTGAACAAGAACGCGGTGTTAATTACTTTATTTGTTGCTCCAATGTGGATTAACTTTGTGTTAAGAACATGGGCTACTAGAGATGTATTAAGTGCGATTGGCATTAGTGGTGGTACTTCTCCATACTTAGCTACTTTAATTGGTATGGTGCAAAACTATTTACCATTCGTCATTTTGCCTCTTTATACTACAATGCTTAAATTAGATAAGAGTCAAATTGAAGCAGCGAGTGATTTAGGTGCAAATCCGGCACAAGTATTTTTTAAATCGATTTTACCGCAATCTATTCCTGGAATTGTTTCTGCTTGTTTGATGACTTTTATGCCAACGATGTCAAGCTATGTCGTCAGCGATATTTTCTCTGAAGGCAAAATTACCATCTTTGGTAAATTTATCGAATTAGAATTTGAAAACAATTTATGGCACGATGGATCTTTTATGGCTCTCATCATGCTAGTTATTATCGGTATTACAATGTTCTTTACTCGTAATACAGAAAAATCTGATGCGCGAGGTAATTCCTTATGATGAAAAAAGATTTATTTCGCAAAATATTTGGCCAGGCATATATTTGGCTCATCATGTTATTGATGTATTTACCGATTTTAGTATTAATCGCTTATTCATTTTCAAGCGGTGTAATTGGTGGTAAATTCACCTTTACGTGGGATTTATATGAAAAATTGTTCCATAACCAAGAAATCATGGTGGCTTTAGGTAACACTATATTAGTTGCTGTAATTTCTGCGGTTGTATCTACTGTATTAGGTACTTTTGGAGCAATCGGTGCTTTCTATAGCAAAGCAAAAATGCGTCAAACAATCGATTTAGGAACACAGATTCCAGTTGTTAATGCAGAAATAGTTGTCGCTTTCTCTTTAACCGTGATGTTTGTCTTTATCGGCACAAAGGTTTTTGGCGGCGCTAAATTATTCAGTTTTTGGACATTATTAATCGGTCATGTTTGTTTATCTTTACCATTTGTTTATATTTCAGTAAAACCAAAATTACAACAAATGGATCCATCTTTATATGAAGCAGCGATGGATTTAGGTGCTTCACCTAGCCAAGCATTAAGAAAAGTATTAATTCCAGAAGTTGTTCCTGGTATTATCAGCGGTTTCTTACTAGCGATTACTTTATCTCTTGATGATTTTATCATCACTAGATTCTTAAGTGGTCCTGGTTTATTAAATGGTAATGACGATATCGTCACATTATCCACTTATATTCAAGACCGTATTAGAAGAAAAGGCGTTCCAATGGAAATGCGTGCGATGACCACTATTATTTTCCTTGGAGTAATCATCGCAGTGATCTTAGTTAGCGTTTATCGCTACAAAGAATCCAAAAAAGTCAAAGTTAGAAAGGGGAGAATTGCCTAATGAATAAACATTATTTCGCTATTAGTGGTTTATGCTTATTATCTTTAGCTACTCCACTTGCTATTAGTTCTTCTAGCAGCGTTATTCCTACTCTTGCGGAAAAAGAATACACAAATAAGGTGGTTCTGAGAGTAAAAAATATGGGTGACTATATTTATGTTCAAGAAGAACCAGAAGATGCAATCGATCTCATCCATCAATTTGAAAATTGGATGAGGGATAACACCAAATATAAAAATGTGGTTGTTTCTTATGAAACCACCGACACAAATGAAACTTTATTAACAGAAATGCAAACTGGAAAATCTAGTTATGATTTAGTGTGTCCAAGCGATTATATGATACAAAAGATGATTAAAGAAGATTTAATTGTTCCTTTAAATCGTTCTAATCGCGATGAGTTATTAGCTAATTATGATCAATATGCTTCTAAATATGTGAGAAGCCAGTTAGATAATATCGAAGCTACACATATTAATTCTACTGGTCAATCAGAAACAGTTAAATTAGGTGATTACACTGTCGGATATATGTGGGGAACTTTAGGTTTATTATTTAACCCAGAATACGCAAATTATAACGAAAGACAAATCGTCGAAGACATGACGAGTTGGGATGTGCTTTGGAACCAAGATTATAATGGCACAATTTCCATCAAAGACAGTATGCGTGATACATACGCTGCGGCGTTAATGCATGTCTATAAAGATGAATTAGAAGGTTTTAGAACCCGTTTATCTTCCGATCCGACCTATACAACTGCACAATATACTTCCGATATTCAAAAAATCTTTGACCGTGTAAGCGATGAAGATATCGCAAAAGTGAAAGCGAGCTTAGAGGAACTTAAAAATAATATTTTTGGTCTAGAAGTCGACAGCGGTAAGATGGATATCGTCCAAAAAAGAATCGGTATTAACCTCGCTTGGAGTGGCGACGCCGTCTATTCAATGGAATTAGGAGAAAACGAAAATATCAATCTTTTATACGCTATTCCATTAGAAGGTTCTAACGTGTGGTTTGATGGTTGGGTGATGCCAAATAATCCACGTAGTGATGCACAAGAAGAAGTTGCTTATTATTTCTTAGATTTCTTATCCATGCCAGAAAATGCCGCACAAAATATGGAATACACTGGTTATACGAGTTTCATCGGTGGTGAAGATATTCTTAATTTAGCTCGTGATTGGTATGATATCCGCACTGAAGTGGCGGAAGAAGAAGGTATCGAATTCGCTGATGTGGCCATTTCAGAAGATTGGGACGCGGTGGACTTAAATTATATCTTTAACGAAACATTCAACACCGATGCTTATGTTCCTAATGATGATTATATCTTCTACTATGATGGGTATTTCCACACAGTTGAAGGCGAAGAAGAATATTCTAACATCTCAGTTGGTGGTGATTTCTTCTGTCAATATCCTGACTTTGATACATTAGTTCGTTGTGCGGTCATGAAAGATTATGGCGAGCAAAACGAAAAAGTGGTAAAGATGTGGGAAAAATTCAAAACATCTGAGATGCCATTATGGACCATTATCGTCCTTATTATTGAAATTGGTACGGGTGCAAGTTTGTTCTTGTTTTTCTTAATTAACAAACATATTAAGTTGAAATTAAGGGCAAAAAGGAAATTACAAAGACAAAAAAATTAGAAAAACAATAGTTTATCTCTTGATACTGAATAAATTTCAGTGCTATAATACAAAACGCTGCACAATGGTTCTTTAGCCAAGCTGGTAAGGCAATTGACTGCAACTCAATGATCGCTGGTTCGAATCCGGCAAGAACCTCCAGCGTTTTTATAGCCAAAGTATCAACTTAAGTGCGGTAAAAAACACATGCGCCTCTAGCTCAACTGGATAGAGTGTCAGACTACGAATCTGGAGGTTACGAGTTCGATTCTTGTGAGGCGCGCCATAAAACGGGACGTAGCGTAGCTTGGTATCGCGTCAGTTTTGGGAACTGAAGGTCGCAGGTTCAAATCCTGTCGTCCCGACCAGGTAAATTATTAAGACATTCTTAAAAATGAATGTCTTTTTTTGTATCTTTTTGCTTAGATTTATAGGATAATATAGACATTATGAAACATATTAAATTATTTTATCCGGCATTTTTATTGACCAGTTTATTATTATCTGGTTGTAATACTGTCCCACAAAATCCAACAAGTAATAGTGGTTCTAATTCTTCAAGTAGTAGTTCTACTTCTCTTCCTCTTATTGAGGATATCTATGACACAAAGACACCGTATTATGATGATAAACAAAGAGAAAATGTCTCTGGTTCTGTTAATATTTACGCGATTAATGATTTCCATGGTGATGTGATTGGTTCTACTGGTATGGGAATTGTAAACATAGCATCGTATTTAAAAGATAAAAAAGAAACAGAAGACGCGATTGTGATTTCTTCTGGTGATATGTGGCAAGGTTCGATTGAATCAAATTATAATCGTGGGGAATTATTAACACAAATTAGTAATGAGGTTGGTTTTGATGCTTTAACAATTGGTAATCATGAATTTGACTGGTCTCAAGAAAAGATTTTATATAATGACACTTTAACGAGTGAGACAGGTTATAATGCCCCATTTTTAGCAGCGAATATTTATAAATATGATATTAACAATAAAACTGTTGGTCATTATGGTAATCTAGGCGCTAAATATGTGATTAGAGATTTAAAAAATGGTATCCGTGTCGGCATTATCGGAGGAATCGGTAGTGAACAAATCACTTCTATTACTTCCAGTTTTGTTGATGATTTAACATTTGTTGATCCGATACCGGTTGTACAACAATTATCTGATGAATTAAGAATAAATAAAGGATGTAATGTCATCATTTTAAGTATTCACGCAGATCAAGATGACGCTTTAGCTAATAATAACGCGATCACGCGTAAGAGCCCTAATAGTGGTTTTAAATATGTCGATGCAGTTCTTTGTGCCCATACGCATCAAAATGAAAAACAAACATATAACGGCATTCCTTTTATTCAAACTGGTGGTTATGGTAAACAAGTGAGTAAAATCTCTTTAAATTTAAGTGAGAAAGGCAATTGCTATGTTAATAGTTACGAAAACCTTACTTCTTTAGGAAACGTGACTAAAGATGAAAAAATTGTTTCTTTAGTGGAACAATATAAGAAAGAAAGTGATTTAGCTGGACAAGAACAATTAGCCACAATTTCTAATTATTACAATTATAATGAAAATATTCCTAATTTAGTTTGTGCTGGCATTGCTGATTATTGTCTTGAAAAAGATATCGATGTCGATTATACGATGGTTAATGTCGGTCGAAAAGCGATTGATGCGAGCAGTAGTGGTGAGACACTTACATATGGGAAATTATTTGAATCGATTCCTTTTGATAATGAGATATATATTTGTGAAGTCTCTGGACAAGATTTTTTGAGAAATTGTCGTTCCTCTTATAATTCTATTTATCGTTTTAATGGTAAAGCCGTATATAATAACTCCACGGTCAAATTAGCGGTTATTGACTATTTAGCGTTACATAGAGACGCTGATCGAGAATATGACAATTTTCCAAGCATGCGCATCATCTCAAAAATAAGTGACGATGGAGCAACGCTTAATTACCGTGAAATTACTTCAATGTTCCTTCGTTCAATCCCAAAAAGCACAATTATTGATTCTTCTTATTTCGCTGATAATTATTCTGATGTTTTTAATGCTTCAAATGTGTCTAGCAACGTGACAATTACCCCACATCCGTTCGTTGTTAAAGGTTCTCCAAGTTAAAAATTAGAAAAAAACAACATAATTTATAACTTTCCTATTGTTTTTTATCTTAAAAATGGTAAATTATTAAAGACGCTTTTAAAGCGTTGATATTGATGGGTCTATAGCTCAGTTGGGAGAGCACCTGATTTGCATTCAGGGGGTCGAGAGTTCGAGTCTCTTTAGATCCACCATTTTTAATGGCTGGATAGCTCAGTTGGCTAGAGCAATCGGTTCATACCCGGTGTGTCGAGGGTTCAAATCCCCCTCCAGCTACCAAACATACATATTAAGGGATGCGGTGGCATCTTTTTTAATAAAATTGCAAATAATAATTTTATTAATTCACTAATCCCTTTATAATAATATGTGCGTTGGACCATTAGCTCAACGGTCAGAGCATTCGGCCCATAACCGACTGGTTCCAGGTTCGAATCCTGGATGGTCCACCAAATATAAGGAGAATTACCCAAGTGGTTGAAGGGGTCGGTCTTGAAAACCGATAGGGGATGCAAGTCCCGCTAGAGTTCGAATCTCTAATTCTCCGCCAAAAATGAAAAATATCCTCCCGCTTTTTGTTGAAATTGAGCAAGAAGAAATGGAGGATTTTTATTTAATGATTTTTTTATAATCATTAATGCAAAGATGTGATATGATACTTAAAGAGAAAAAATTATGCCTAATTGTAAATATTGCGGAGCTAGAATTGATAAATTTAACAAAGATATGTGTCCTGTATGTGGAAATAAAAATCCATTAGAAGGCACGACTAGTAATACTGTGGAAATTACTAGCCAAATTGATTTGTCTAATGTTGAATTTAAAAATTATAAAATTCACTTAAGAGCGATTGCCTTCCTCTTATTTATTTTAATTGGTTGGACGGGAGCGCCTTATTTTTATTTAGGATTTAAGAAAAAAGGTATTATTTGGGCTGTTATCAATATTCTTTTAATCGCAGGATTAGGTTCAATTTTAGCTTTTGCAACTCCTCTTGGAGCGTTTTACGGTTATATCATTCCTGTATCTATTATTTATTTAATAAATATTTGTTTTGGTTTATATTATTTAGCTAAATCAGATTTAAAAGATGGTAATGGAGAATTTATCCGCTGATGCAAAGATATTTTGCTTTAAATATTGATTCCCATATTGTTTTATCTAAAGAAGACGAACATCATCTTTTAAATGTGATGCGAGCAAGAATAGGGGAAGAGATTGAAGTTGTTTTCAATCAATCTGTTTATCTATGTTCCATCACCTCAATCAAACCTTTAGAATTAAAAATTATTAAAGAAAATCCATTTGATAGCGAAATTAAAGGCGATATCACTTTATTTTTCAGTTTAGCTAAAGGAGATAAGATTGATTTTGTCGTTCAAAAGGCAACTGAACTAGGCGTTAAAAAAATAGCATTAATTAAAACTAAATATTGCATTTCTAAATTCGATGATAAGGATGTTGAGAAGAAATTAATACGTTTTAATAAGATTGCAAAAGAAGCAGCGATGCAATCAAAAAGAAATATCATCCCAGAAGTAGCAGGGGTGTATGATATTTATTCACT
>JAXERM010000013.1:0-26186 GCA_034116505.1 Bacilli bacterium | reverse complement strand
GAATGATTGGAACCATTCCGTTTAATGATGATTTCTTCATTAGTTGTAAAATCATTAAGAATATCTTTGAAACAGCTCAAGAAAAGAATCTCTTCATTTCAAAGGTTGCCGAAGCTTCCAACACTCAAAAACCAATCAAAGCAAAAGACATAATTGCTAATAGAATTGAACAAAGAAATCTAAAATCATTAATGCAAGAAAATGGTGTCTTTATCGAAATTAAACGCGGTGAGAAGTGTAATCACGAGATTTACCCAGAAGCTTGGCAACGTACTAAGAATAATGAATTGGCACAAGACTTGTATTCCTTTGTTTTCATGGAACCAGGTCCTGCTCGTAACAGCGTTTCTTCAATTCTATCTAACGAAGAGAAATACAATATTATTTTCAGAGAGCACGAATACTCATTTGATTTCTTGAGAGACATATTGTTTTTAGAAAAAGCTTACAAAGAATATCAAAAGAAGATTAATAAAGATAAAGATGATTATGGTGATAGCTCTATTAAGAAAGGCTTAGTTAAGAACGGTCTTTGGTACTGCTTAGCCACAATCGGCTATGTTTTAAAGCTTTATTACAACAAAGAATATCGCAACAATATGTACCAATATCGTAACCAAGATTTGAAATATTCGTTATATTCGCCAGAATTGGCGTTTATGCATGGCTTTATCGATAGAGAATATTCATACAAGGAATTTAGAGATTCTGCTTTTGAATTGTTCGATTTAGTCTTTGCTCAACTAATCATTAACCAATTCAAACTAGCTAGAGATAGCAGCCCATCAATTGCATATTCCAACTGGACTAAATCTAATACTGGTTTCAATGGCATAAGGTCCATGATTAACTTAATTACTTTTGACAACAAGCAAGAGTTCTTAATCAACGCTATTGCTAAATATTTTGTGAAAATTGATGAAGATACAATGAACAATAATATCAATAGATATGTTGATTATTGTAAGAAGAACAGAAAAATTAAAGCAAAAGACAATCTTGGAAATGAGTTATCAGAAAACGATGAAGCTCTTAGAAATGAGTTGATGGTGTTTAGACTCAATTACTCAAATCAAAAACATATTCCTGAGAGAAACATTTATACTGATAAGATGATTGATAGAATGGTTATCGAAAAACCAGTCTCAGATATTGAACTTAAGAAAATAGTTAGCGCAAACACTGTTTACTTCTGTGGAAAGAAGATTTTAGAAATCATTCTGAAATATATCTAACAAAACAATAGAAGGTGGAGTAATCCACTTTTTGATATAAAACGGAATTTAGTTTAAGAATTCACAGTGCCACATTAGTATAAATGATGGAGTTGCCTTCACATTGATTAAATTATATAATTTAACCAATAAGACATATGAAATATTTTATCGGATTAGATTTGGGTACATCAGGTGTAAAAGCTGTTCTTTTTGATGAAAAAGGTCAGATTGTTTCTGATAGCGTTTATGAATATAAACTGTATGTTCCGAAAGAGAATTATGCTGAACAAGATGCTTTGGAATGGAAAGAAGGAACAATACTCGCCTTAAATAATCTTCTAATAAAAGCTAATATCGATAATAAAGAAATACTTGGTTTAGGAATTTCAGGACAGATGCATGGTCTTGTCCTTTTAGATAAAAATAATAATCCTCTACGTAAGGTTATTATTTGGTGTGATGGAAGAGCGGTAAAACAAAGTGAAGAATTAAATGCTTTATTTGGTGAAGATAATCTCATTAGAATCACTGGAAATAAAGCACTACCAGCATTAACTGCCTCAAAACTTTTGTGGATAAAAGAAAATGAACCCGATGTTTTTAATAACATTGCCCATATTATGCTCCCAAAAGACTACATCAATTATGTTCTTACTGGAGTATTTAGAAGCGAACCAAGCGATTCATCTGGCACACAACTATTTGATATCAATAAAAAAGATTGGTCGTTAGAAATAATTAGCAAATTAGGTATCAATAAAGATGCGCTTTCTAAGATTATTGATAGTGATGAAGTGGTGGGAAATATTACAGAAGAAATATCAAAACTTACTGGTCTATCAACTTCTTGTATTGTTTGTGCTGGTGCAGGAGACCAACCGGCCGCTGCGCTTGGTAATGGTGTTATTAAGCAAGGGCAATCTAGCTGCTCATTAGGAAGTTCTGGCGTTATATTCTTACCAATTTCTAAACCTATTGGTGTAAAAGGAAGTGTTCTTCAAACTTTCTGCCACTGTGTTAAAGATACATGGACAATGATGGGTGTTACCCAAGGATGTGGAATTTCTTTAACTTGGATAAAAAACAATTACTATCCTAACGATTCATATCAAAAGATGAATGAAGATGCTAAATCAGTTGGTATTGGTGCGAATAAAACTATTTTTCTTCCATATCTTTTAGGGGAAAGAAGCCCTATCCTTAATCACAACGCTCGTGGCATTTTGTTTGGAATAAAAACTAATACCAATAGAGCAGTTATTGCAAGAGCGGTAATGGAAGGTGTTGCTTATTCAATTTACCATTGCTATGAATATGCCTCTAATATTACCGGTAGTCTAAATGAAATATATCTTGCTGGTGGAGGCGCTAAATCTGAATGCCTAGTCGATTCTTTAACTGATATCTTTGGTGAAAAAACAATCAAAACCAATTCAGTTGAATCTGGTGCTCTTGGTGTGGCCATTCTATCTTCCGTCGCATCTGGATATTATAAAAGCATTGAAGAAGCTGTTAATAATATGATTTCCATTGTTAGTTATCAAGAACCATTATTAAGCAATAAAGAAGAATATTTAAGATACTATCAAATCTATAAAGACTTATACGTTTCCAACAAAGAAATGTTTGAAAAGTTAAATAAAATTTAACAAGCTAGCGATATGCATTAGTTTTGATGTGATAAAACTATCACATTTTTCTTTATGGAAATATGAAAAAATGATAATATTTTCATATGGTAACACTTAAAGATGTAGCAAAAAAAGCAGGCGTTTCCCTCGCCAGTGCTTCGCGTGCTCTTCATAACAACGGATATATATCTAAAGAAGCAAAAGAAAGAGTCAAGAAAGCGGCTGAATCTCTTGGCTATATTGTTAACTATAACGCTGTTTATCTTAAGGACAAAAAGAGTAAAAACGTTGGGATTATTATTACCGATATCGAAAACCCTTATTTCATTGACGTTGTTAGTGACTTAAAAAATAAATTACAAGAATATGGTTATGGTTTGATTCTTGCTGTTTCAAACAACAATAAAGCGGATGAATCAAAACAAATCAAATATCTAGTGGGAAATAAAGTATCAACTTTGCTTTTTATTCCTACCAATTCAAATAACCATCATTTATTAGAAGTTGCTAAGAATAATGGCGTTAATCCAATACAGCTTTTTATCAATGTCTACGATGATATTAACTCAATTGTTAATAACGATGAATTAGGAGCGTATTTAGGCGGAAAACAAGCTGTTTTAGAAGGATATAAACGAATCGCTTTAATCGATGTTAAATACGATAAATCAGCGTTTAATTTAGAAGTGGAACCAAAAAGAGAAAATGGTTTTAAGCGTTTGATAAAAGAATATCCCGATGTCAAATTTAAAATCATCAAATCAGTGGCGGGTGATAATTTCACCAAAGAAGTTATTGACGCTCTTGATAGTTTTTCTCCAGATGCAATTATTGCGGGTACAGGTGTCTTTGGGTTAAATGCTCTTAAATATTTGAAGATGAATTCACTTAAAACCAAGTTAATTACGTTTGATGACAATAACTGGTTTGCCTTTTATGGAGTCACATCAATTAGACAAGATGAAACATCTTTAATTAATGAAATAGTTAGGCTGATAATAAAAAACGACACGGAAAATGTCGAACATGTCAAAATCGATGAAACCCTAGTGGTTAGAAATTAATGGGAAATAAGAATTAAAGTTCTAATCAATATAGATACAAAAGCCACACTAAAATAAATTATAAATACCAATGCCAAGTTGGTATTTTTATTTTCTTGTAACCTGACTTTTCTTATAGAAAGAGTAGAGAATATGGTCACAACCATTCCAATAGCAAGAGATAAAATAGTGGGGATAAATCCCGGCTCGCTAGGAGTGGTTATATAAAAAAGAAAAATAGCAATTATTTGAATTACTATTGAAAAAGAAAATATTATTCTAAGAGCACGTTCACTCATTAAACATCACCTTTATAAAAACGTCATTAAATCTTTTATAGTCTACTTCTTTACTGACGAGAATACGATGCTTATTATCAAGTGGGTGTTCTAAATATTTAAGGAAGTGATCCCTATTTGCGGTGAAACCGCGTGTTATCTCTCCACTTAATTCAACTTCTGACCAAATATATGTCATTTTGCAAATAGATTCATCAAGGCAATAATATGCCGCAAGTGGATCATGAAGAACAGGATTAAACCAACAATTCTTCTTCCACATCCTTATTAAATCAGCACAATACCCATCTATATCATTGCTATGGAAATCTAATACGCGCTTTGTTTGTTCTTCATTTAATTGAACCTTCCACGTCACATCTGCACTAATAAAATGAATGGGAAGTTCGGCTCTCATTACGATATCAGCGGCTTCTGGATCCATCGCTACATTGTATTCTACAAATTGTTCAAAGAAGCATCCGCCCATCACAACAATCTTATCTATTAGTTTAAAAGCTTCTGGGTCTTTCTTTATCGCTAGAGCAATGTTTGTATAGGGACCGATAGCGAGGACAATTAAATCTTTTTGATATTTTCGACAGGCTTCGATTATCGCATCTATAGCGGCTTCTTCGTTTTTATTATCTGGAATGTATTTGCTCTCATCTAATTCTTTGGAATATTGAACAAAAGAGGCTTTTAAATCAACGTCATAAGCAAGGGGCTTTCCATATCCTGCATATACTGGAATGTTTTTACCCATATCCATTACTATCTTTTTGGCTAGTCTTGCTCTTAAATCAGTATTCTTAAAAACAGTTGAAATACCGACAACATCAACATTCATTTTCAAAAGCATGATTAACGCTAAAGCATCATCAATATCGTCACCAATATCAGTATCTAGGAATATTTTCTTATTCATCTTTTTTACCTTTTTCAATTTCATTATATGAGAATTCGGGAATTTTATCGACATTCTTACAACACACAATATGATTGTCTTTGAAGGTGTTTCTTAGTTTCCAATTTTTACATTCATCATCCGAATATAAACAACGAGTGCAAAAACTACATCCTTCCACTCTATCCCTTATATCTGGAATCTCCATACTTTTAATTTTGACTGGTGGCTTATTTCTTTCAATATCTGGGTCCGGAATAGGTACAGAAGAAATAAGAGCTTGTGTATAAGGATGCTTTGGAGAAAGAAGAACCTCTTTACATGGTCCACATTCAATTATTTCTCCAAGATACATAACATATATCTTTCCATCGCCAACAACATATCTAACGGTTGATAAATCGTGGGTAATATAAACAACCGAAAGATGGAAATCTCTATTTAAAGAAGCAATTAAGTTTAGAATTGATAACCTTAGCGATACATCAATCATGGAGATTGGTTCATCTGCCACAATTAGTTTTGGTTGAAGCGATAGGACTCTTGCAATTAAAATTCTTTGTCTTTGCCCACCTGATAATTGATGAGGATATTTATTTATAAATTGATCAGCAGGTGTTAGACCAACTAATTCAATGTAATGGTTTACTAGTTTATCTATTTCCGCTTTCTTTAATTTTTTATTGTTTGCTTTGATTGGAGCATACATGGATTTATAGATGGTTTTAACAGGGTTAAGAGCAGCGTAACTATCCTGTTGAACAAATTGGACAGCTTTACGATATTCCTTCTTTTCTTTCATCGATTGCTTTTTGAAGTTTCTCCCCATAAAGAGGACATCCCCACTAGTTGGTTCATAAAGCCCTGCGATAATTTTACCTAGCGTTGTTTTTCCGCAGCCAGATTCACCAACCAACGCCACAATTTCACCACTTTTCACGCTGAAATTCACGTTTTTCAAAACATGCACTTTTTCTTTTCCCTCCAAACCTCTGGAAGTAAAAACCATATTCAAATCTTTTATCGAAAGAATATCATCCATCTTTTTCTTCTCCTTCAAATAAGTGACATTTGATGTAGTGGTTTTCTTCTATCTTGATAAAGCGTGGTTCTTCTTGACTACATCTTGCGCATGCCTTTGAGCATCTTTCATGGAAAGGACATCCGGTTGGTAGATTTCTAATATCTGGTGGATTACCAGGAATTGCTTTAATAAGCGATGGATCAATTAATAGTGATGGTGTGGCTTCAATTAGTCCCTTTGTATATGGGTGTAGTTTCTTTCTAAAGATGTCATAGACACCACCGTATTCCATTATTGAACCAGAGTACATGACGGCAATGTTATCAGCGATTTTAGCGACAACACCGATATCATGTGTTAAAAGAATCATTGTTATTCCAAGTTTTCTATTAATTTCCACCAATTGATTAAATATATATTCTTGTGTAATCACATCAAGAGCGGTTGTAGGCTCATCTAAAATGATGACCTCTGGGTCTAAAATAAGAGCAAAAACAATCATAACTCTTTGTTTCATGCCACCAGATAATTGGTGGGGATAACTTTTAAGCACTCTTCTTTTATCTAGCTTTGTAATATCAAATAAGAATTCTAGCTTCTTATCAAAATCTGCCTTACTAGTAATGCGATTATGATAATAGGCAGTTTCATATAATTGATCATATATGGTCATCAATGGATTGAGAGTGGATTGAGATGCTTGGAATACCATTGATATTTTTTCCCAACGGAATTTATTTATTTCTTTTTCATTTAACTTTGGAATTTCAATTACTTTTTCATTAGAACAATAATAGACACTACCACCAGTGATTTTTCCTGGTTTTGTTATGCATGATAAAAGGGCGGAAACTAATGTGGTTTTGCCGGAGCCAGACTCTCCCACAAACGCAGTAACTTTTCCTCTTTCTATTTCTAAAGAAACATTATTAACGGCTTTTAAAGCCTGTTTTTCCATTAGATATTCAATGGTTAAGTGATCGAATTTAATAATAGTATCTTTTTCCATATTATTTTTCTCTCAATCTTGGGTTAACCATTTCATCCAAACCATTGGAGAAAAGAATTGCTCCGATTTGGAATAACATAATTGCCACAATAGGAGCGACGATGCAAAGTCTTGCTTCTGGAATTGTCATTGCACCATTTGCTCTAGCGGTAATGATAATACCGCCCCAGTTTGTGACCTCATACATAACTGCGCCAATAGTCATAAGACCAATGGAAGATGTAATTGCGTTTCTCATACTGTTGATAAAGTTAATTGCTACATATGAGAAGATGTTTGGTAAAAGTTCATTAAACACTATATGGGCTCTAGATAATCCCATAACACCACATATTTGAATAAAGTCTCTTTCTTTTAAAGAAATTATTTGACTTCTCACTGCTCTAGAAATACCAGGCCAAGCAAATGCTGATAGTAAAAGAGCTAAAGAGAAGTTACCTTTAACGGTTATAAAGTGCGAAATAATAATCAATAATGGGAAGGTAGGAATGGCCATAAAGACATTTATAAATAAACCAACGATTCGGTCAAACCATCCACCGATATATCCCGATAATATTCCAATTATTGTTCCAATGCTGACAATCATAATAGCAGCGTAAAAAGCGATTGCTAAAACATCTCTTGTTCCATGGACGATCATTCTAAATAAATCACGGCCAGAACCATCAGTGCCAAGCCAATGTTCTAGGCTTGGTGATAGATACATATTTTCAAACGATGTCGTGCCATCATATGGGAAGATAATTCTTCCAAAAATAGCAAGGAAAATAAAGATGAGCAAAATGATACTTCCCACGAAGCTCTTCTTATTGTGATAAATCGTTTTAAAGAAGAATTTTAGCCATTTTCCGACCGCGACAAAGAACCGCCCGATAGAGGCAAGGATTGATTTCATTTTGGCCTTCAAAGTGAGTTTTTCTTTTTCCATATCTAATTCCTCACTTTGTTCTTACTCTTGGATCTAATAATCCACAGAGGAAATCGGCAACAAGATTTGCAATAATAATCAAAAATGAAAGGAAGATAAATAATCCTGTAACGACATAATAGTCTCTTGCACCCAAATATTCAGTAAAGGCTTTACCAATACCAGGATAGGCGAACACGCCTTCCATAACAGCGGATCCACCAAATAAATAAGCAAAAGAAATTACTAAACTTGTTACCAACGGCAGCATTGCATTTTTTCTTAAATATTTTTTTTCAATTACTCTTTTAGGAATACCACGAATCATTGCAGCATTGATATAGTCATCACCGAGTACCGCAACAGCGCTTCCTTTAGACACCAAAGCCCATCCACCAACTTGCGATATTGTATAAGTTAAGATAGGAAGGCAAGCGTGGTGGAGAATAGAGAGAACATATGGGAAGAAATCACCAACTGTTTTTAAATCATAAGCGCCATATGTTGGGAAAATACCTAGTGAAGAGCCAAGCCACATCAATAAGATAATACCTAACAAATAATCAGGAATTGATGATGTGACAACAATCATTCCGGAATAAATGGTATCAACGGCAGATTCTCTTTTTCTGGCCATGGTAATACCAATTCTTGTACCAATGAAAAATGAAAGTAATAGCGATACTGCGGAAATAAGTAATGTCCAAGGTAGATATTGCTTGATGATGTCATTTGCGGTGACATCCTTAAACATAGATGCGCCTAAATTGCCTTTAAATAAACCACCTAAATAAGAAAAGAAGGCTGGTATGATTGATTCATCTGGGTCATAGTTAAGCATCATCTTCGCTTGACGCAAAGCATCTTCATAAGAAATCTTCAATTCATTTTGTAGTTTTAATGCATATGTATGTACGGTGTCTGCCGGCATTGATTTAACAATAGCGAAACAGACAATAATTGTTAAAAAGAGAGTCAAGAGGGTAACTAAAAGTCTAGTCCAAAAGTATTTGGTGCTATAAAAGAACTTTTTTGTTTTTAGCCAAAACAATTTCATAAAATATTATTTCCCCGCAGGATATAATCTCCCGTTATATAAAGCGGAACCATGATCATAGAAGAGGATGGTATAAAGCATATCAATATGATCTTTGCTTCCTCCACTTGGAATATATTGAATATCGCGGTTCTCTTCCGCTTTTTCTAAATATGGCAGTCCACCAATCTTGCCGGTGTTATAAATGCCACCAGAAGCTTCTTGGAACATATTAATACCATAATTTAATTTACAGGCACCGATAACTAAATCATCAACAGCATTTGTTAATTCATCTCCGGAATATGTAAGCATATATGGCAAATAATCATTTGGCTTGAACATTCTACCGGCATAACCTTCGATTAATTCATCGCCATATTGCTTGATATTTGCTGTTGCTCCAACACCTGATTGATATACCTCTTTAAAACATGCAGAAGGGTATGAATAAGATGCATTATATGATGTGTTATCACAAACTAAATCATATGGGCAATTAGAAGATGTTGCTAATGCATAGAATTCTGTATAACCCGCTGCTCTTTTTAAGTTGGCGGTAATGCCAAAGTTTGTTAATTGTGCTTGGATTTGTTCGGCCACAGAAGAAGGAATGGTGTTAGTACCATCATAACCAATTGTGAGTTCAATTTGTTTTCCATCATTTCCGTACCACTTACCAGACTTTCTAGTCCATCCAGCTTCTCCAAGAAGAGTAACAGCTCTATCTAAATCATATGAGTATGTAAACGTATTATTTAGCATATCTTTTGCACCATTAGATAACCAGGTTTGACAATCTGTATCAGTCATACCAGTCATTGGTGTCCAGGATGTGGTTGCATAATAACACGCAAGTTTTCTTACTTCGTTGCGGTCAAAGATATATTGGAAAGCTTCTCTAACCTTATCATTCCAAATAGTATCTGTTTTATTCATATTAAATTTAACACCATGTGTGTAAGGTGAAAGAACCTTATAAAACACGATATCTTTATTTGATCTTAAAATATTGTCGATTATGGGTTTACTTGGTGTGTTGAGCCATAAATCGATTTCATTATTAATAATCATGCTAGCAAATAACGATGCATCACCAACTGAATTGATTAATCTAATGGTTTGGAATCCTACTTTGTCTTTGTCATACCAATCCTCATTCTTCTCTAGGATCATTTCATTAGCGTCATAAGCTTTAATTTTATATGGTCCAGTAGCGGGGAAATTAGCAGGATGAACATCTTGGTAAGCCGAATATGTTTGTGACAAAATCATTCCATCTTCAATAGATATATCTCTATTAAATGGGGACATGGTTTTATCCGTTTCATAATCCTTTTGTGGGGCTTTATCGTAAATGCCCTTACATGTATCGACGTATTGTTTAAAAATTGAATAGGGAGTACAAGCGACACGGTCGGTCACTAAAAGTAAGCTCTTAACTGTGTCAGCGGGTTCAAAATGCTCATTCCATGTGAATTTAATATTTAGATCATCCATTGCTTCTATTTTAGTGAGATATGAAGCGAGAGTGGATGTATTCAAATAGTAGAAACCCACAACATCCATAGCGGTAAATTGTTCGTTTGTATAATGCCATTTCACATCATCTCTTAAAGTAACAACTGAAGTATGGTCTTCATTATGGACAATGTTAGCGGCGGTGGTGTAGTAGATGTAGTCTTGTGTTCTTAAATAATCACCAAGACCTTCCACAACATACCAAGAAACAGGTCCCATAGTGGCACCAGAGAAGAAGTGACCGCCTAAACCTTCAGCGGTCCATGAATGCACGTAAACAAGTTCGGAAGCATCGCTTTTCTTTTTACAACCGTTTAATGAAACAACACTTAATAGTGCTGCTGCACCAATCATCAATATTCTTTTCTTCATATTTAATCCTCCCAATATGCCTCTTTGTTTTGACCATAAGCATCACTAAGTTGAACGATTTTAATCTTCTTAATAATTGCGTTATTTTTATCGCTATACATCTTTAAGCTATTGCTTTCTTTATATTTGTTAAAGGTGTAAACGGATATTTCATTTTTATCATCGAGATATGCTTCGACTAAAGAACGATCAACATAAATGGTTAATTTAATAGTGGAGCCATCAATAACTACTGTTCCTCCACCGGAACCATTTGTTTTCATATCAAATGAACCTCTTGAATTATCCACATAGAATTGGCTAGTGGATAAAGTGTAACTAGCGGTGACTTTTTCACCTCTTTCACCGCATTTAACAGATAGGCCAACAACGTTGTCCCCATTTGGCTCAATCTCAATTTCAATCTTATATGAATCGGAATGAATTGCGCTAAATAAGGAATCCGCTTGTGAAACATTCAAGTTAACGTTTTCTAAAGATAGAAGTGTTTCTTTTTCTAAAGATGCATATTCTTCAATTGGTTTTAAACAAAGTCTTCCGTTGTTATCAAGATAGATTTCTTTCCATAATGTTTGTCCGGAATTCCAACAAGATAATTTAGCGTCAGCATCGTTCATATTGGTTCTAATCATTGTGGTGATAATATTTCTATTTTTATGTGTATCAAAGAAACCAGAGGCCGCTAAAACTTTGTTTTTAGGACCGACATCAATTCTTTTTGGTTCTTCATTATCAGGGGTAAAAACACCTGTATTAAGATTAAAATTACCTAGCCAATAATAAACGCCGTTATAAGTTCTAATTGGTGAAATCATTAACATGTATTTAGTAATTGAACCATCTTTGGAAGATAATTTGAAAAGGTTTGGAAGTTCGTATGTAGTCCCAAGAACTGGATATTGACTTGTGCTACCAGAATAACAAATTCCTAAAGCTTCCCAATTTTCTAAACTATTATCAGTGGCTTTATAGATATAAGCCGCTCCATTGGATCCATTGTCTCCTCCAATTAACATGAAAGTCTTTCCATTTTCTTTATAAATAAATGGATCTCTAAATTCTCCACGAGAAGCAAAACTACCCTGTTCAATAACCTTTTTATTGGACTTATTCCATTTGACTAATTTGTTATCTTCTAAATTATCTGGCTTAGCGTAACTAATGCTATTTAAAAATTCTTTCTTCTCATTTACGCCTGTATAGAAAATCACAGGTTTTCCATCTTGATCAAAAGTGGCACAACCAGAGAAAGAGTTGCTATTATCAATTCCATTTTCTTCACATACTAATGCGGGATATTGGCTTTCCCAGTGCACTAAATCACTGCTGGTTAAATGGCCCCATCTTTGGCCGTTTTGATAAAAGGCGCGGAATGGGTTAAGTTGGTTGAAAATATGGTATTGTCCGTTGTAATAAAATCCGCCATAGTGTTCATTAGTCCAGCCCACTGGTCCACGCATATGGTATTGAGGAAGATATCTATCATCCGCAAGAAGGGCGTATGAATACCAAATATTGGAATTCTTTCCATCTTTTTTACCGCAAATTTCGCTTATATCTTTTTTATCTAATTGATTGTTGAATACTTTAATTTCATCCATTAAGCCGTTGAAATAATTCATCTCATAAGCACTTGTGGTCATTGGATCTTTGTTTCTTCCAAGATAGATTGATTCTGATGAATTGATAAAAGAACCACCTTTTAAATCAATAGTTTTTCTATTAACACCATCTTGATATATGTATATTTTATTATCTTTTTTACTATAGACGACACAAATATGATTCCATTGATAAAGTTGTAGTGGGGTGTCAGTAAGAATGGCTTGTAGTTGCCCTTTTGTTGTTCCCACAATTACTTTCCAATAGCCATAATTGGACATTGATATTTCGATTCCGCCAGTAACACCGAGATTTGAAAAGATGACATTATATGCGCCATCATTTCTTTCAAATGCTCTAGGAGCGACGAACATGGATAAAGAAAAATTATTCTCATTAAAAGAAAGTGGTGATAATTCAGCGTATATGCTATTTCCATCAAAGTTAAGAGCAGTTCCTTTTACACCCTCATATCTTTCAACTTTTTTATCGCTAGTCCACGCGGCATCTTTAAAAACGTATTGAAGATTATATTGTCTGTTTGAAATTTTATCTATGATGACATTTTGGTTATCTTTGTCTTCTTCAAAAGGAAAATATAATTGCAAATCCTCTTGTTCTTCATCATAACCACTTGAACTTGAATTAGGTGTGCTTTTGCAATTTGCAAGTAACGTTGTCATAAGTGTCAACATAATTATCTTACCAAATGTTTTATTCATCTTTGCATTCCTTATAGATTATGTTTTCCACCTTGATATTCATTAGATTGGCGTGAATACCAAAGTTTTCACCTTTTTCAAACATTCTTTCGCTCATGGCGATAACATCATCAATGTATACTTCAAGCACACTTCCTTGAATAAGAACGATGATGTGATTCTTTTTGTTTTTCTTTATCTCTAATGGTCTTTCTGAATCAACGTGGCCATATTTAGTGCGGTCAAATCTTGGCCATTTATCAAATATCATTCTTTGATATAGCGGATCAAGCCTCACCATATAGTAATAATCAAAACATTCTTTTTCGTTGAGATAAATACCAAAATCACCCGCATCATCTAATGGTGTGATATCTAATTCAATTTTGACATTATCCCTAAGTTTTCCTAAATTGACAAAAGTTCTTTTTTCTTCTCCTTTAAGAAGAATGTTTCTATCCTCTATTTCTGCTTTACCACTGACAACTTTAATGTCTAAAGGTAAATCTAGTTCGTAATTGTCTTTAATACTCTTCGGACATCTAACTCCTAAAGAACCATCATCGAGTTGATAGATTTCATGTGGAATGATATTTCCGCCCCATTGCCAATAAGCATTATCATCTAATTCATTATCTTTGATGGGGTTCCAACCAAACATGATTCTACTTTTTCCATTAAATGCTGATTTAGCAGCATAAAAAGCATGTCCATCAAATTGATTGTTCTTAGGAGAAATCCATGGACCTTCTAAACTCTTTGCCATTCGATAAGTTGTTACATATCGATCAACGAATTCTGAAAACACTAAATAATACCAGTCTCCGATTTTAAAGATATCTGGACATTCGTGGGTGTAATATGCATCTGGGTTATAGAAAGGTTTTTCACTTAATTCCCAATGATATAAGTCTTTACTTGTAGCTTTTAACAAAGCACCGCGATATTGCATTAACGGCAAATTCTTATATCTACCAGTTAACACCATAACATATTCTTCTTTCTTTTCATCATAGAAAACAAATGGGTCTCTAAAATCATTGATTTCTAACTCATCAGAGTTTGATGAAAAACAGAAGTCTTTTTCTTTTTCCCAATGTATTAAGTCTTTACTTGTAGCAAGTAGTATTTTCTCCGCTCCATCAATATGGTTGTTGTGGCCAGTATAGAAGATGTAATAAGTATCATCTTTTTTTATAACGGAACCAGTATATACATAAAGGTCTTGTTCGTTTTGTTTTCCTCTTTCTAAGGCAATACCCTTTTCTTCGAAATGGACTAAATCTTCGCTCACTAAAAGCTGCCAATCACATCCTTCTCCTACCTCTTCAAGGTTTCGATGATCTTTAAGGTAGAAAAGATAGTATTTGCCGTTCTCAAAATATGGGATTACGTCAGCTGCAACAGCCTTTCCTTTTGGTCGATAAAACATTTTAGCCTCACCTTGGATCGTTTACATATCCAGCTGGATAGTAGTTATTCTCTTCGATTAGTATTGATGCAGGAATATCTTCTTCGTAGTATGTGATAATATCATCCAAACAAATGAAACCAAAGTTGGATTGTTTCATGTCATACACTTCAAAGTAGCAATATGCATCTCTGTATTGAGATAAATCAATACGGTAGTAGTAATTCTGCATAATGAATCCAGACCAGCTTCTCACATCAGGATTACAATACCAGTTATTGAATGTTTCGATGATAACATCGTCTCCCGATTCGTTGTATTTAACAAGTCTAAATTGTAAATCTTGTGTATGGAATCCCGCTAATTTGAAGGTAATTAAACCAGTTCCACCCACTTTAAATAAGTCGGAATGGAATGTAGTGGTATATGATTCATCAGCATATCCATATAAATAGTTCTTGGTGGCATTAACAACATTGCCCCAAATATCGGTTTTAGAACCATAAATGGCGTATGCATTCTTATCGGCGGTGGTCATGAACCAGTGGTCATATCCACTTTCAAAATCTCCGTTTGGAAGTTGATATGTAACATCTGCTAATGGGGTAAACGGATCGTTAGAGGTGTCTCTCATATCTAAATCAGAGCCACTTGGATCTGAGCAATAGCCAGCTTGATAATAATTATCAAGACCAGATGGTACTGCTTCATAATAAGTAACAATATTATCTAAGCAAATAAATCCGAAATCTTCTGTTCTATTATCATAGACAGTGAAATACATAGTATCTCCATTATTTGCTTCTGGAATATAGAAGTAGTAGTTTCGCATAATGAAACCAGAGCCTGAATATTTTGGATAATACCAGTTATTATAAGTTGCCACTAATTCATCGTTAGTGCCATCGACATATTTCATTAATCTAAATTGAAGATCATTAGTGCCGTTTCCTGCCATGAGGAAGGTAACAAGTCTAATACCGTCAACTTTAAATAAGGATGAACTGAATTCAGCAGTTCCTGCTTCGTTATAATAACCATAAAGATATTTGTTGTCGTTATTAACAAAGTTACCCCAAATATCGGTTGGAGAATCATATATGGAATAAGCGGTTTTGTCCCATTCATCTGCATCCCAACCAGACCAATCTTTTTCAAAGTCTCCATTGAATAATTGTTTGTCGACTTTTGCGACTAGTTTGGCTTTGAATGATAATTCTAATTGAACTTGGCCCTTTAATAAGCACTTAATGGTAATAGCTTTTTGTCCAAAGGTAGTGAAATTAAATGTAGCCTTTTTCCCATCCATAGACATAGAAACTGTATTGTCTAAACATTCCATTTGATATGAAACATAATCAGAAGCATCGACATATTCCGCTAAATCGATGGTCAAATCATAGTTGGTTTTGCCATTGATAAGTTTTGGAGCTTCTATTTCTTGATCAGGAATATCTTTAATCTTTACAGGTACTGGAGAATTATCAACAACATTGATTGTATATTCATAATTTAACTTAGCAACATCGTTAACAAGAGCAGTGATATCTAATATAAAATCGCCTGTTTTTCCAGTAGAGAAGGCATTAACATCGCCATTATCTTGAATAGCGGAAAGAGTAATACCTGATGTATCTCTACTATTAGCTGTGAATGATAAACCTTCAACATTGTTAGGCGTAACAGTATCTTTTAGGTGAATTGTCACATACATAGATTCATAAACATCTAGAGTGGATTGACAAGCACTGGCAACCGATGAAAGTTGTACGTCTTGGCCGCCTGAACTTGAGTCATGTTTACCTCCGCCTTGTACACACGCACTTAAACAAAAAATAGGAAGCATAAGCGCGCCTAAAAATAAATATTTCTTATTTCTCATTATATTACCTCCGTGCTCTTGATTGGCCTCTGAATAATGATGTGAAAACGTTTACACAATTATGATAAGGTTTCCGTGACGGTATGTCAATCTTTTGTTAATCAAAAAAGATTAATATATTAATATGAAAACGTTTACACAATTTTGTTGTTTTACCGGATTTTCGAATATATAATCAAAGTATAAACATGAAAGGAATAATTTTATGAAATCAAAAAATCGTTTTTTGTTTAGCTGTCTTTTCATATGTGGTTTGATTTTGTCAGCTTGTAAAACACCTGGCGTGAATTCAAGCAGTCAATCTTCTAGCCAACAAACATCTGAATCTTCATCTTCAGAAGAATCTAGCAGCACTCCTATAACCGAACATACGGTTAGATTCTTAAATGGAGAAGTTGTTCTTCAAACTGGCAAAGTAGCCGATGGTGCATATGCCACATATACCGGGGAAACCCCAACCAAAGAACAAACAGCTGCCAAGACATTTACATTTAGAGCGTGGGACAAAGATCCTCTAACCACGGTTATTAACCAAGATACCGACTTCTTCGCTCTCTTTGATGAGGCAGCTCGTAAGTACCAAGTTCAATTTAAAAACGAAGGTGTAGTATTACAAGACACACAAGTTGAATATGGAACTTATGCCACATATAATGGCGAAACTCCAACCAAAGCATCAACAGCAGAATTAGTCTATACATTCACTGGATGGGACGTTGATCCAGCAGGAACACTAATTGTTGATGATACAGTTTTCAATGCCGAATTCTCTTCCACTGCAAGAACTTATGAAGTCAAGTTTATGGATGGCGAAATAGAACTCCAAAAAGGTAAAGTTGCTTATGGTGAATATGCTACCTATAATGGCGGATCATTAACCAAAACTGTTGATGGAATTACTTATAGATTTGAAAAATGGGATAAAGATCCATCACTCACCCAAATTACAACTGATACAGTTTTCACCGCTCAATATAAAGCAGTTGCTTTAGTAAAAGACTTTGAAAAATTAGAAGCAAATGCTGAATTTGGTGGTTGGACCGCTGTTAAAGAAGGAGAAAACACATACATTAAAGCCACCAATTCTGGTTGGTTAACCCCAGTTGATACCGCTCTTCTTTATAATGATGAATTAGCATTAACTGACAACTTCACAATGACTGCAAAAGTCTACTTAGTTGGCAATGTTGCTGGTAATATCTCATTCATTTCTAATTCTTTCTCTGAAAATAATCCTGATACATTTAATAAATTCATCTTCTGGCACACAGATGAAAATAATGGATATACGCAAATTAAGAGAAATGCTACAGATAGTAGTGATGGTGATAATCTCTATGATGCTGGTTGGATTGCTGGCCATGGATCAATCACCCCAGAAAACGTTGGAAGTGTTCTCCATAATGCTTGGGTAACAATTAAATTAGTCCGTAATGGTAATAAAGTTAGCTTATGGTTTAATGACGCACAAATGATTGATGCACAAGAGATTGCTAATTTAACAGCACTGAAAGATGTTAAATTCAGAATTTGTATGGGAAGCGAAGCTGCAGAAGTTAGACTTGATGATTTCGAAATTAGAGTTAACGAAATTGCCAACGACTTCAATGGCTTAGCAGAAGGCGCTAAATTCGGTGGTTGGACCGCTGTTAAAGATGGTGAGAATGTCTATCTTGAAGCAAATGGTTCTACATGGGTTAACCCAGTTAAAACAGCAAGATTATTCGATGGCGAAATCGAATTAGGTGATAGATGGGATATGACTGCTAAGTTATACCTCGTTGGACATGTTGCTGGTAACATCTCATTTGTTTCCGATACTTTCTCCCAAAACAACCCTGATACATTCAACAAATTCTTTTTCTGGCACACAGATGAGAATAATGGATATATCCAAGTTAGAAAGAATTGTACCAATACATCTGATGGTGATGTCATGTTTGATCCAGGATGGCTCACACTTCATGATGGCTTCACCGATGCCACGGTTGGTGAACAAGTGCATGACACATGGGTGAATGTTAGAATGGTCCGCAATGGCTCAACATTCAATATGTATGTTGCTGACATTATTGTGTTAGAAAATGCAAGTGCGGAACAATTCACCAATATGCGTGATATCGCGTTCAACATTGCAATGTCCTCTGAAGCAGGCACATTAAGACTTGATGACTTTGCAATCAGAACATTCTAGTAAGAATAAACTTAAATAATAGAGAATGAGGCTAATTGCTTACGGTAGTTATGCCTCATTTCTCATATAGCATGATATTTCTAAATAAGTAGACGATCATGCCATATGAGATAAGTTTATAGGTAGTAAATTAATACGGAGGAAATGCGTATGAAATTAAAGACGTTAGCAATTGCTATTCTTTCTCTTTCTTTGTTATCCGCTTGTTCGATAACGGATGGTGCAATTTCTGGAGAAGGGAGTCAAAGCGGTACAAGCTCAGATAGTAGTATGGAAATAACTGATAGAGAATCAACATTCACTCATTTTTCTCAATTAGAAATAGTTTCCGCGACAGATCAAGTTCCTAATGGAGACTTTGAAAGTGGAGATTTATCTCAATGGTACAAAGAAGATGAAAACGCCCCTTTTAATGTTTGTCGTGACAATGTTGACATCTGGAATAACGTAATTAATAAGGAAGGTGAATATTTCCTCGGATATGGAGAAAGCAATTATAGCGGTGAAGAAGAACAAAAAATGGGTCGCATTCGTTCGTCATTATTCTTATCCAAGGGAGAAGGTTTTTTATCATTCCGTCTCGCCGGATCAAACCTAAAACAACTCGCTTGTCATCTAATGAAATATTCTCCGGATGGAAATCATATAAAAATCAAAACTTTTAATAACACAAGATATGGAGTCGGAGGTCTATCTGGTTTTATCATGGTTCCTTACAATCTGCCAATTCCTGAAAGCACCAAAGGAAACCTCCTATTTCTTTTATTAGAAGATAACGCTAGTAACACTTTTGCTTTTATTAACATTGATGATATCCACATTGATTTTAGCGGTAGCTATTGCTTTGTTAGTACGCTTGCAGAATATTGTAATGTTGTAGATATTGCTAGTGTGTTAAAGGATGCACATATTGAATCCATTTTCTTAAAAGGTTCTGGACAAAGAGTATTTGAATATGGAGAAACATTTAATTCGGACAATCTATACGTGATCGCTAATTATGACAATCATATTCAAGCCATTCTTCCAAAGGATAAATATTTGATCAATAGGAGTAACTATAATCCGAATAAAGCTGGTGAATATGAAATAGAAATAATGTGTAAAGAAACGTTTGTGAAGACTTCTTATAAAGTCGAAGTACTTCCAGAAGGCACTTTAAGAAAAGGAAGAAATACCGTAACAAATGATGATTCATTATTACTCATTGGTGATTCTCAACTAAATTTGTGGGTAAACGCTAAAAATGATATTGGTGTTTTCTCAAAATTCAACAATATCGCAGTGGGTGGAACACAAATGCCTTATTGGTTTGAACAAGTTGATAGAATTGTTAGTATTAAACCATCATATATTTTGTTCAATATCGGTGGTAATGACATGAGAAATGGAGGATTCTCTCCAAAGGAAGTGGTGGATAATATTAAAGAATTCTTATTAATCATCCATTCAAGACTTCCAAATTGCAAGGTATACTTACTTACACCTTCTTTAAGTATCGCTAGTTATTATAATTTTGGAGATAAATTTTTAGATGCAAACGAACTTTATGAGAAAATGGCTAATGAAATAGACTATTTAACTGTAATGAATGTTTCTGGCTATTTCTTAAATGACGATGGAATACCCGACACTAAATATTTTCTCCAAAAAGATCATTTACATTATGAAACAAGCGCTTACAAAATTATCGCTAACGAATTTAAAAAATATCTAATTAAAGAATAAAATAGGCGCATTTTGATGGAGATTTTATATGAAAAACATATTTATTCTTGGCTCAATTAATACCGATTTAATTATTACCGCTCCATACATGCCAAACAAAGGCGAAACTTTAATGGGCAAAGAATTTTTTACTGCCCATGGAGGTAAAGGCGCTAATCAAGCGGTTGCCGCGGCTCGTTCAAATGGAAATGTCTATATGTGTGGCTGTATTGGTGATGATATCTTTGGTAAATCTGCTTTAGAGTCATTACAAAAAGAAGGCATTAACTGTGAACATATAAGAGTTATGGAAAATACTCCCACAGGCACTGCTATAATCATTGTTTGTGATGGTGATAATAGAATCATTCTCGATAGCGGGGCTAACTCTAAAATCACAAAAGAACAAGTTGATTCATTTCTAAAGAACGCTCAAAAAGAAGATATCTTTTTAACTCAATTAGAGAATCCTATTGATATTATTGGTTATGCCTTAAAACAAGCCGAAGAAAAAGAAATGCTTGTGGTATTAAATCCTGCGCCAGCAAATAAAGATATTAAGCCGTTTTTAAAATATGTGGATATATTAACTCCGAATGAAGGAGAATGCGCCTTGTTAGGTGGAGAAGAAGAACTACTTAAAGAAGTAAATTGCTTGGTGGTTACTTTAGGAGATAAAGGATTCAAGATCATTGATAAACAAATGAACGAAACATTCCCATGCATGAAGATAAAACCAGTGGATACCACCGCAGCAGGAGATACATTTTGTGGCGCTATGCTAGCGAAATACTCTAAGTGTGGGGATTTTATTGCTTCAGCAAAATATGGGTCTCTTGCCGCCACTATTGCATGCACTCGTAAAGGAGCACAGCCATCTATTCCAATAGAAGACGAAATTTGTGAATTAACTAACAATTTATAAAAAAGATAATACTGCCAATTTATAGTGCGTTTTGATAAGAAAAAATAGTCATGACTATTGGAGCAATTACCCTGCTTCACTAGTTTTATGTATTTCCAATAGCTATTTATCTAAATAAAAAATTTGAATATAAGCATATATTAAAAAAAGATATTTTGAAGAAGATGATGTTTCTAAAATAAAATCATCAAAGACATCAAAAAAGAGATAAATAGATCATTAATACATATATAGTTTTAAAGAATTTTGTGATTTTTTGGCAAAAAAACCTTGGAATTTTGTGATTTCCAGCATTAAAAAGTCCAGAATTTTGTGATAAGATGTATTTGCGAGGCTATAAAATGAAATATTTAAAAAGAAAAATTGACACATTTTTAGATCAATGGTTTAACGACAAAAACAAAAAACCACTTATCATTAAAGGTGCTAGACAAATCGGTAAAACTAAATCAATCGAAGAATTTGCTAAAAGAAATAATCTCAAATTAGTGGAGATTAATTTTGTTTTGAATCCTGAATATAGAGATATTTTTGATGATGGCTATAAAGTCGACAAAATTCTTGAAAATATATCTTTAAAAGACCCATATTTAGAATTTATTCCAGGGAAAACTCTTATTTTCTTTGACGAGATTCAAAAATGTATCAACGCTGCAACATCACTTAAATCTTTTAAATTGGATGGGAGGTTTGATGTTATTTGTTCAGGATCTTTAATGGGAATATCATATAAAGAAATTGAATCGGTTAGCACTGGACATAAAGTGGATTACACTATGTATTCCATGGATTTTGAAGAATTCTTGTGGGCCTCGGGTTATAAAGAAGAACAAATCGAAAAAATATATGATTGTATGAAAAAGCTCATGCCTTTATCAGACATTCAATTTAATGTCCTTTTAGAAAAATTTCATCAATACATGGTGCTAGGTGGAATGCCTGAAATTGTTAGACTTTTTGTAGAGCAAAAGAATTATAGTGGAACCTTGTTAAATCAAAAACAAATCCTTCTTGATTATGAGGAAGATATAACTAAATACGCTGAAGGACTTGATAAAACAAGAATATTAAATGTATTTAGAAAAATTCCTGTCTTTTTAGGACAAGATAATAAAAAGTTTAGAATATCAAAAGTGTCTCATGGAGCGAGAAATAGAGAATATATTGGTGTTACTGATTGGCTAATCGATGCGGGTATAGTTAATGTTTCATATTGCCTTAATGATTTAGCTTTACCACTCAAAGGCAATTATGATCCAGATAATTATCGCATATATTTCATGGATACCGGCTTATTAGTGGCCTCATTAGATGAAGAATCTTCAAAAGATCTAAGAGATAATAAAAACTTTAATACATATAAAGGCGCTCTGTATGAGAATATAGTGGCTGATATGTTAAGAAAATCTGGATATGATTTATATTTCTATAAAAGCGAAGACGCCACTATAGAAGTAGAATTTTTTGTTAGAGACGCGAACAGTTTAATTCCTATCGATGTTAAGGCTAGTGATGGGAAATTAAAATCAGTTAAATCTCTAATAAGGGATACTAAAATAGATGATATCAAGTTTGGTATCAAATTAGCGGAAAAAAATATTGGCTTTGAAAATAATATCTACACCTTCCCTTATTTTTTGACCTTTTTGCTTAAGAGATTTTTAAACGAAAAGAAATAATTTTATTAAATGAAACGTAATTGAATAATTAAACGCAAACAAAGCATACATGAGATTTTCTAAAAGAAATATCAGAGACCAAGATGTTGAATTAGCAATTAAAGCACCAGATATATTACTTAATAGTGGTGATAAACCAATTTAAATTTCTTTACTGATCGACAGATTTCCTTCCCTAAATTCTGTCTTTAACAATTCATAGAAAAGGGAAATGAATGTCGGGTATAATAATAACAAGGATAGAGCACCTGTCCGAGACTATAGAACCAAGAAAGTCCATTTGAGTGGTCATCTCGTTAATATGACTTTTCTTATAGGCTAAATAGTCGATATAAGTACGATTCATTCTGTCAATTTTGTTGTTTCCAGGATATTCGTACTTTTTTATTACCTCTCTTTCTCTTTCCATCACATATAAAAAATGTTAGGTAAATAATACCTACTTTCTTACCTGCCTATATAGACTTCTTGCTCATATTGACTACAGTAAATTAGCCCGTTCTATGTGAGATTATTAGCGCCAGATGTTAAAAAGAACCACTAAAATTCTTTGATATTCTAGTTAAAGATCTTACAGCGAATAAAAAAGTTAATGGAATTCTTATGAAGATTATAAAAAATGGTTCTATAATGAAAATATGGGTAGAAATAAACAATCCTTTCCGTTTGTTAAGTCAATTATGCTTGGAGAAAAAATATCTGAAGATAATAAAAAGATATTAGTTGATTTAGCCAATAGAAAAGGTTTCGAATATATCAAAGAAGATTTAATGCTTCTTGATCCAAAGTAGTGGTAGTTAAATTATGAATCCAGCAACAGTGTTTTTAATTGTTATTTTAATATCGCCTGCTATATTTCTCGGTATTTTTATACCTATTTCTGTATTTAAGAAAAAATATAGAAAATTTGTTGAAACACATAGCATTGCCTTAAAACAGTTGAAAGAGATTAATAATAAATATTCTTTCTACGCTATAAAGAATTTTGATATGAAACATTCTTATGATAACGAAAATATGTATGAAGATATTTCTTGTCGGGACTATCTAACTTATGAATTGGTAAATTATCAAAAGCAAATTAACAAGGCCTTAAAAGACACTTTAGAAAACAAAATCTTATTTAATCAATATTCAAAAGAAATCAAAGACGCTTTAGTTTTTGGAGAATATGATGCCGATAAACTTCTTAAGAATGTGAAAAGATTAAATAAATTCGAAAAAACAATAGTGAGCAAGAATCTAAAAACTCCTACTATAGATTTTTCAATTGATGTTCGTCTGAGATTAACAAAAATTAATGGTGCATATAGAACCTCTAAAAGAGCTACGTTTTATCCAAAAGAAATCAAAGAAATTATTGCTAAGTTAAATCAAAAGCGTGGCAACTACTATTTGAATAATGATATATGGCAAGCCATCTGTAGAGTTGAAAGAGGCAAAGTAACTAATAAAATGAGATTTGCTATTTATGACCGTGATCATTATAGATGCAGAAAATGTGGGAGAAGGACAAATGATTTAGAAGTCGACCATATTATTCCGATTGCTAAAGGTGGTAAATCAACTTTTGATAATCTTCAAACCCTTTGTCACAGGTGCAATTGTAAAAAAGGCTCTAGCATAGAATATTAGGCATATAAACCTTTTGGTTGTTTTTTGAATCATAACTTAAATAGAGAAACAAAATTAGAATACATTTCTTACTTATTTTGATTGCAAAGAACGAGATGTATCACATTATGAATAAACTAATACCGATAATCAATGAGACGCTAATTTGATTTCTGAAACGAGAAAGAGGATTGTATAATTAAAAAGGCGAACCTCCTTCTTGAGAAGAGATGTTTTAAAAAAAGAGAATTTAATTATGCCAAGAATTCGTTATCAAAATTTATACGACCGTTTAAAAGCGATTATCGAGAACAAAATAACATTCTCCTTAGAAACTTTGATTAACTTGGTTGATGGACAATTGCCAAATTCCGCTAAACTTCACCCAACCGCTTTCTTTGCTAATAGTGAAGGCAATTCTTATTCTCATTCTTGGATGGATGCTGGTTTTATAGCTCGTTACGACAAAGAAAACAAAGAATTAATTGTTGTCAAATATAGAAACGATTTCCTTAATGCTGTTTATAAACATTCAGTAACCAGGGAATGAGATGTCAAAACAAGATTCTTTGAAGCACTAATAAAGGATGCCTAAATATATGAAACACATTTGGATTAAATCGCTCACAATTGATGATAAAGGCAATTTCTTAGATGAGATGCTTATCGTTTTATCGCCTTCTTTAGAAACAAAACAATTAAAACTTAAGCCTACAAACGAGAAAACTGTTAATGACGCATTTATTAAAGTGTCTTTTACAAACCAGAAGGCGAGAGCGTTTTTCTACAAGAATCCTATTTCTGTTGGTGATAAAAAGTATGTCATGTACAAGAGATCGGCCAGTTCTTCAAGACAGGGAAACGTTCTTTTCATCAAAGATGACCTTTTTGAAAAGATGGATGATTGGTCAAATTGTGGAATTGATTTGACTAACCCAGAAAGCAGAGAAAAGGTATCTAAAAATTTCTTAGCTTTCCAAGCTTACAAAGCATTAACTCTTAGCGGATGTGAAAACTTCATTCGCTTAAATCCTAAAAACATTTTGGTTATTGATGACTTATATTCAACCTTTTCAGCTTTGGCTCTTTCTGTTAGTGACAAAGAACCAACAACCAAAGTTTATAATCTTTTAGATATAGATAAAAAAATATTTGCTTACGAAAGTTCTGATAACAAAATCAAAAACTGTATTTGGGATGGTCAAGGCTTCTTAGACAATTCTGTATTTGAAAATCCTGAGATTGATAATATAAACAATGTGAACCATTACCAAAATAATTCAATGATGATATTGAGAAACAGGTTCTTTAAATCTTGTGTTTTTAGAACTAGGTTGCAAGAGTGGTTTAGACACAATGGGCTTGTGGGTAAAATTGAAAAAGATAATAGTGGCATGCCAATTTATTTAAATGGGTATACAGAAGCGACTTCTTATGAAGAGATAAAGATGGTAGTAACATATTCTTCTTTGAAATATATAAAATTCTTTGATAATCCAATAGCCGCTATTAAAAAATGGATG
>JAXERM010000012.1:0-45255 GCA_034116505.1 Bacilli bacterium | reverse complement strand
ATTCTTAGTTAATATATTCTTAATAAATTGACCAAAAGGTCGATAAGACTTTTTAACGATATATTGCTTATCACTATTAATAATACCAAGGATATTATTTAATGCATCTTTAATATAAAAATATTTCTTGTTCTTATAAATAACGACAAATTACAATTTAAACAATTGCACCTACTTTGCGTTGGATAGTCCAAAGGCAAACTCGCCAGTTTTGCTTGTAAAAGTAATTTGCTATTTATTTTTCGCTAATATATTTAATTGCTTGATAATCCAGTTTAAATCTTCAATAAATTCGTCATCTTGCCAAGACAAAAATTTGCATCTATCTTTTTTATCAATTAAAACTAATGTAGTATATGTAGTTAGAAATCCTTCATCAAAGATTTCTACTAATTGACCATTTTTATTATAAATTGAAAGACTCAAATATAAATTTTTGTCATTTTCGTCTTTAGCTTTTCCAAATTCAATTTTAAGATTTAACTCTTGAGATTTAACCAATTCGTTTAACATAGAGAATATGGAACTACTATTAAATTTTTCAATTTCTAATTCACAATAATATTTCAACATTTCTTTTACACTAGTTTCCATAAAATCCTCCATTTTTTTACTTACCTATTAATCTTCTTAGTAGTAAATCCCATCTAATTCTCTTACCAATTCCACCCGTAGATGGATTTATATTATTTAATTGCCAATGGATAGGGTGCCCATTATGTGGCGGATGAATTCCTAATGTTTTAACTCTTAAATTACCGCTAGGAGCTTTTTGAGTAAATTTGATACCATAATACTTATCAATCTTGCCTATGTTTTGTATCGAATTAATATTAAATGAATACGCAAAACTTGATGCAAATGTTCCTAAAGTTGCCAAACTTGCTGTAACTATCATTAATCCATTATACCAGTCTTCACTCAAGCTGCTTGACATCCAGTTATTTCCAGTAAATGCTTCTTGATATTCTGCAGACGCAAACAACCCCGTTCCTAGACCCGCAACCATAGTTCCTGCACCAATCCATGTGGCCAAAGTTCCTGTTGTTGCAAAAACTGCCAAACTACCAGAAACCAATGCTGGTATTGATACCATAGTTAAGCCAATAGCTGTAACTAAATTGTTATCCGTTGCCATTCCAACACCCATAGTTGCCAAACCAGCAACTGCTAGCCCACACAAAATTACAGTCAAAATTGGGAAGCACCCGCTAGGGTCGGCGTAATTTATAGGATCATTCTCGCAGTACGCATATAAGTTCAATCCATTGATGCTTTCGGGATCTAGATAATCAATACTGTCAGGAGATATCCACCTAATAATTTCAGGATTATAATATCGAGAAGTGACGTAATACCAATTAGTCTCTTCGTCATAATAATATCCTTTATATAAGAATGGATTATGGTTAGCAACAACCAATTCATCATTATCTGTTGTTACTATTGTTCTTATAAATTGACCATAAGGACGATAAGTATATTTAACAATAAATTGCTTGTTATCATTTATTATACCAAGAATATTTCCAAAAATATCTCTAATGTAAAAATAATATTTATCTTTATAAATGATTGAAGATAACAAATTGTTCATATCATATGTAAAAGCAAAGGAATAAGAGACATTGTTAACAGTTTTTGTTAATGAAATAATCTTCTCTTGTTCTAAACCATAAGTTGTTTCTTCTAAATCAGTGTGTTTATAAGTTCTAACACCATCAGAGTTATATCGATATAGAATATTATCACCAATGCACACTAATCGGTGTCCTTGCCATATTAATGATTTATTTTCTCCTTTAATCGTCATTGATGAAGGAAAAAGAACATTATCATCATTATAAGCAATCGTGTTAATTATCGACCCATTTTTAGTGACACTAACTAGACGCTGATTATCATATGTGAATGAATAAGTTGATATTTCATCTCCAGCAATATTAATTGATAAAATATTGCCGTTGTTATCATACGAATATGTTTCAAGATGTTGGCCATTTAAATGGTTATAAGAAGCTAGTCTTCCGAAAACATCATAGCTAAATTGATCAGCAACATTATCAATAGTCCTACTAAAGAGTTGATTTGATTCAGTGTATGTATAATTAATCAAATCATCACCTAATATGTTTTCAGAAGCAACACGTGATAAATCATATGTGTATGTAGTGATAAATCTTCGATCATTAACATTGATAATTTTTTGTGTAGTTCTTTTGAAATTATCTAAGGAAGAAGCGATTGTTACTGGCCTATATTTATTGATTCTATCTAGATCATATTCTTTATAATCTTCAGCAAAGAAGAGACTTTCAATTTCTCCTTTTAAAGATAATGTTTTATCGATATTACTTCCTAAATAGAATGATAGATTACTTAAATCTAAATTTGTGATGTTAACAGTTTGTCTATCAATGATGATTTGTCCTGATCCTAACGAATATGTTAAATATATATTTTTCCAAGTTGATAAAGAGATATTCTCCTTTATAAGGATGTCCTGATTATCTTTATGATAATAGCATTGATTATTTTGATTGATATAAACTGCAAAATATAAATTATCATTCTCATCATAAAACTAAACAGGTATCTCAAATGAGTGCACGTATAATTTAGTTTAAAGAATAAACTGAGTGTGCCTGAACTAGTTAAAGGTAAATTGTAATGTAACGGATAAAACGATGAAGATTCATCGATGTAATATATGTGTCGATTGATTAGACTATCGTATTTAAAATATGCATCTTTTTGAATATCAAAATGTTGATAATTCATTGAAGGATTTAACGGGATTCTTCCGCGATAGGAAGTCGCATCTCCATTTAAGGAAATAAAATCCTCTCCTTCATCGATGTTGTGATTGATTAATGTTTTGCTGCAATTATTTAAATTGTTATATGCTTGGCCAAGGAAATATTTTTGCCACGCTTGGTCCATTTCGAATAATTCATCACTAGTATATTCATGAGAGGAAATACCAAATAAATATAAAGCGATTTCGATTGAAGCAGCATAACTGGATATTTCTAATCATCCTGATGATGTTTCGCTTTGGAAATCTTCTAATGTTTGCTTAAAGAACAACAATTCATCGATGTTAAATGGACTTTCGTTAATGAGTGTATCATTACTTTGGATATGGTTTAGATTGATGGAAACGTAGTTAAAGAATCCACATAATATAACTTCATTGAAAAACTATATGTTGGGCATAATAACACTAAGGTTAAGTATGTCTGATATATTTTGTCGTTAGATGTTAGCCCATTAAATTTAATATGATAAAACAAGACATTGCCAGCATTAAGTGCAGTGGTATTAGAAGAATAACTAGTGTTTGATATCTTAATTAATTTACAAGAAATATCAATTTTTGGTGATGAAGAATTGGAAGCGAGATTTGAAACGTATTTAATCATAATTTTCCCCCTGATAAGCTTTACAATTAAATTTTATGAGGGTTGATATTCAAATCTAAATTATTGCGTTGATTTTTTTGACACTGTCTTAATTTTTATATTTTTTTATTTGATATAAACAAAACTTTTAAATTTATTTAAAGGGACTGAAGAAGAGAAAAAAATCATAACTATTCTTAGATTTATCAAAAAACTCCGTCATCTTTAATATTAAGACCGCTTGATGGCACAATAATGTCTCTATCCTATTTAATATATATAAAAAAGACCTATCTGAGTTCAAACGCTTGAACACATTTAGGTCTTAATACTTTTTAATTAATCTTCGTAACAAGAACCACCGATGAATTCTCTAATGATGGAATTGCATGGGACCCATTCATCTGGTAAATCATCGAAGAATTTTAACATACGAATTAATCTTTCAGCGACTGGGAAATATTCGCTTTCAACATCGATTTTTTCTAATAATGGCATCGCATATTTTTTCATCGCGGATAATTCGAATGATGAGAAGGAATTATAGACATAATTTGCTCCTTCTTGTGTGCCGTAAATTGATTTAAATTCACCTTTTCTAACGCTCGCCCACATACTCATTGTGTCAGTTGCGGAAGCATTACGTGTACGGTAGTCACGAATAATTCTTCTTAATAAACGTAAGTCAGTTAATGATAATGGGTTGTGATTATCGATATTAACTTGTGCTTGTGGAGCGATGAAGATTTTGAATTTTTGATGGCTTGGAATAGAAGCGGTCATTCTTTCGTTTAAGGCGTGGATACCTTCGATAATAATTGGTTGATCAGAAGGAATACGTAATGTGCGGCCTTTGACTCTATGTCCCACTTTGAAATCGAATTTTGGTAATTCCACTCTTTCGCCTGCGATTAAGTCAGACATGTTTTGGTTGAATAATTCGATATCTAAAGCTTCAATTGCTTCTAAATCTGGGTCACCGTTTTCATCTTTTGGTGCTTGTGATTTTGGTAAATAATAGTCGTCTAATGAAATTCTAATTGGATTAAGACCACGAGATAATAATTCAATTCTTAAACGATTAGCGAATGTTGTCTTACCAGAACTTGAAGGACCAGCAATACAAATTAAACGAATGTTTTCTTTATCGTCTTCAATCATTTGACCTAATTCACATAATTGACGATTGTGTTTTTGTTCACAAAGAGTGATGAAATCAATCGGTCCATCTTGTTCAATACGACGGTTGATACCGACAACAGTGTCGCATCCAGTCGCTTTACTCCATTGATGGGCTCTCTTTAATGTTTTACCAAATGTTGGAGCGTCTTCAAATTGTGGGATTTCACCATTAACTTCTGGACGAGGATATTGAATGATTACACCAGGGTGATAGAAACGAATTTTGAATTTGTTAATATATCCAGTGCTTGGAACCATACGATTATACATGTAGTTTTTATAGTTATCGCATGTATATACGTGTGCGGTTTTTTCTGGACGGTATTGTAAGATATTAACTTTATCTTGGAAACCTTCCTTATCGAAGATTCTGCTCGCTTCATCTTTGCTGACGATTGATCTAATTAATGGATAATCTGCTTGGATAATTCTGAGCATTTCTTTTTCTAATTCTTTCACTAAAGCGTTAGTGGCACTGACACCTGGAGTGAGAATTTGCATAAAAATAGAACGAGAAACGTTATAAGAGAAACGAATTTCTAATTCTGGACGAATGTTGCGCATGGCCATCGCCACTAAAAAACGCAAAGATGCTTCATAACAAGGTTTTGCGTCACGATCTTTAACAGTTAATGGAATAACTTCACTATCTTTATCAATCATGAATGTTAATTCACGAACACGACGATTTACATAAGCACAAACAAATTCTTTATTATCACCAACAACTTCTAAAACGGATACTGGTTTTTCATATATTTTTGTTTCGCTTCCAAAAACCACTTTAAATGACATATTGATAACTCCTTTCAAATATCTTAAGTAGCGTATTAATTTTACGATAAAAATAACTATATAGCAACAAAATACAAAAGGGTATTACTTTTTATTTAATGCGTTGTATATTGCTTGAAAATAATAAATAAATATTATTATAATATTTTGTAAGCAAAAGGAGCTTAAATATGAAAAATATGGTTTACATTCAATCTGGTGGACCTACTTCTGTCATCAACACCTCCTTATACGGTGCGATTAAAGAAGCGCAATCTTCACCAGAAATCGATCACATCTATGGTTCTTTACACGGCATTGAAGGACTAATTGATGATGATTTGATTGATATTAATCAAGAAGACGATGAACAAATTGAATTATTGTTACAAACACCAGGTTCTATTCTTGGCACAACAAGAAGAAAATTACCTAAAGATATTCATGATCCAATCTATACAAACATTATGAATAACCTCGTTAAACACAATATTAAATATGTATTTATCAATGGTGGTAATGACTCGATGGACACTTGCTACAAAATGAGTCAATTAGTAAAAGAATTAGGTTTAGATATCGTGGTAGTTGGTATTCCAAAAACAATCGATAACGACTTAGCTTGTACCGATCACTCATTAGGTTTCCCTAGCGCGGCAAAATTTGTCATTAACACTGTCAATGCATTAAATAAAGATGCGAACTGCTTCAAAGTTGGTAAAGTTCACATCGTGGAAGTGATGGGACGTAATGCTGGATGGTTAACAGCAGCCCCTGATATCCTTCCAGAAGGTAATAGACCTCACTTATTCTATTTACCAGAAAACAAATTCGATCTTGAAAAATTCTTAGCTTCAATTAAGGAAGTTTATGATCGTGAAGGCTATGCGATGGTTTGTATTAGTGAAGGTATTGATTTCCCTCGTGATATGAGCAATGTTCGTGTTGATGGTTTCGGTCACGCTCAATTAGGTGGTGCCGCAAGTGATTTATGCCACATTGTGGAAGATCGTTTAAATTTACCTACTAGAGCGGTTGAATTATCTTTAACACAACGCGCTTGCCCAGTTTATATCTCTTTAACTGACCGTCAAGAAGCAATTATGACTGGTAGATACGCGGTTAAGGCTGCTTTAAAAGGCATTACTGGCAAAATGGTAATCTTTAAGAGAGTGAGCCAAGAACCATATCAAATTGAATATGAATTAGCGGATCTTTCTTTAGTTGCTAATGCTGAAAGCGTCATTCCACAATCAATGATGGTGGATGAAACTAGAATGGCGGATTCTTTCCGCGATTATATTCGTCCATTAATTAAAGGTGAAGTGGAAATCAAATATCAAGACGGTGTAGCTTTATTAACAAATTTGAAGAAAATTAAGGCTTAATAATGAAAAAGTGGTTTTCTAGTCTTAACACATATGGAAAAATTAGCCTAATTTGCTCTATCACTTTATTAGCGATTGGTTTATTAACAAGTCCTTTATATTTCTTGCAATTATTTGAATATCCATTAGGTGTTTTATTAGGATTAGGAATTTACACTTTGATTATATTTATAATAAATATAATTCAAAATAGGCGGAGTCTTTCTTTAAAGAAGTCGTCCGCTTTTAATGAAATTATTATTATCGCAATTCGTTTATCAATTATTGTATTTACATTAGTGGCAAACGGATTATTATATTATCATTACCGCATTCATATATTTAATTTATTCGCTTTAGCGGGTGGATATATGATCGGTTTATTTATCACTATTATTGTCTCATTTATTGAAGGTAAAAATGTTATTTATTGATATTGTACAACAATTTCTAGAATTCGATTTAGCGCCCGAAGTAATATCTTCGCTAATTGTGGTTTTAATATTGTGCATTTTAGCGATATATGTTGGGATTCGCGCTCATTTTCAAGATCCATTAAAAAAGCCTAAAGGTATCCTTTTCTTAGCGGAATTTGGTGTCGAATTCTTCGATAACATGGCTAGTGGATTAATGGGCAAACAATTCAAAGATTTCGGTGGATATATCATGGGCATCGCCTTATATCTTTTCATCTCTTTTATCTTTGGCTTAACTGGTTTACCTAGTCCAATTGCTTATTTGGCTGTTCCTTTATCTTTAGGTTTATCTTCCTTTGTGATGATTCACGCGACGAGTATTCGCTTCACAAAATGGAAATATTTTAAACGTTATATCGATCCATTACCTTTATTTTTACCAATCAATTTAATATCCATGTGGGCCCCATTATTAAGTATGGCGTTACGTCTATTTGGTAATGCAATCGCGGGTACTGTTATTATGTCCATCCTCTATTTAGGTCTAGAAGAATTATCCGGTATGGTTTTTGCTTCTTTAGAACCGATTATTGGTCAATGGAATCAAGTGTTCCTCGCTCCATTAGTGACATGGATTTTACATTTATATTTTGATTTATGGGGTGCTTTTATCCAAACAACCGTCTTTATTTCTTTGACGATGATTTATGTTGGTCAAGAAGCACCAGAAGATTTTGTTGAAGACTAAAGAAAGGAGAATGTTATGAATTATTTAGCTGCTGGTATTACAATGCTCTCTGTTGCGGCAAGTGCAATCGGTGAAGGTTTAATCTGCTGTCATGCAATCGATGGAATTTCTCGCAATCCTGAACTTTATAGCAAGATTAGAACTACAATGATTTTAGGTTGCGCATTAACAGAAACAACCGCTATTTATGCATTATTAATTGCTATTTTGTGTTTATTTATTGGATAAGGAGGTTAACTTTTCATGATAGGTCTATCAATCTTGATTGATTTTTCTTCAATTGTAGAAGATGTTGGGCATAAATTGATTCCTAACTGGATATCTTTTGTTGTTCAAGTTGCTGCGCTAGTCATCATGATTTTAGTAATCTTCTTTGTTGCTTATAAACCAGTGAAAAAAATGTTAAAGAAAAGACAAGATTATGTCGTCAATAACATCAAAGAAGCAGAAGCAAACAAGATTCTCTCTGAGAAAAATATCAAACAAGCAAATGAATTAGTAATCGCTAGCAAAAAAGAAGCTAGTGAAATTATTTCTAATGCCAAAAGAGAAGCACAAAATATTGCTGCGAAGGAAATTAATGAATCCAAAGAACAGATTCGTTTATTAAAAATCCAAGCAGAAAAAGATATCGAACAAAGTCGTTTAGAAGCTTTAGAAGATATTAGAAAAGAAATTGTCGGCGTGGCATTAGATGCTAGTAATGAAATTTTAAAACGCGAAGTTAACGAAGAAGATAACAAACGCGTGATTGAAGACTTTATCAAGGATATGAAATAAATTATGAACGATGTCAGTGCTCGTTATGGTTTAGCTTTATTCTCAATTGCAAAAGAAGAAAATAAAATATCTTCTTTGCAAGAAGAAATAAAAATATTGATCGCTGTTTTAAAAGAAAACAGTGAATTTATTAATGTCCTTGGTAGCTCATTTCTAACAAAAGAAGAAAGAATTGAGATGGTCAATCAAACATTAAAAGGATTAGATGAAAACATCATTTCATTAATCAATATTGTGATCGAGAATAATCGCACAAATTATTTGCTCGATATTCTTTATAGTTTTAATTCTTACTGTAATGAATATTTTGGCGTAGACGAGGGCTACATCTATAGTGCCTTTAAATTAGATGAACAAACAATTGAACAAATCGAACAAAAGATATCTTCAATTGAAAACAAAAAAGTCGAACTCAAGAATCAAATCGACCCTTCTTTAATCGGTGGGGTAAAAATTGTCATTCATGATCATATTTATGATGGTTCGATTAAAAACAAAATAGAAAACATGAAAAACGACCTTTTGAAAAAGGAGGCAAATTGATATGAAAATTAACGCGAACGAAATTAGTGCTTTAATTAAACAGCAAATCAAAAATTATCATCATAAAGTCGATTCTGTCGATGTCGGCACAGTTGTGACTGTCGGTGATGGTATCGCCATTATTTATGGTTTAGATGATGCGATGCTTGGTGAATTATTATTGTTCCCAAATGATATTTATGGTTTAGTCATGAATCTAGAAACCGACCATGTCGGGGCTGTTTTATTAGGTGACGATTCTTTAATCAAAGAAGGCGATATCGTTAAAAGAACTAAACAAGTTATGGAAGTTCCTGTAGGGGATGAAATGCTTGGCCGTGTTGTTAATGCATTAGGTCAACCAATTGATGGTAAAGGACCAATTCAAACAACTAAAACCCGTCCAATTGAAAGAATCGCTCCTGGCGTTATTACTCGTAAAAGTGTTGATACTCCTTTAGAAACTGGTATTACAGCAATCGATGCGATGACACCGATTGGCCGTGGTCAACGTGAACTTATTATCGGCGATCGTCAAACTGGAAAAACCGCGATAGCAATTGACACAATTATTAACCAAAAAGGTAAAGATGTTTTATGTATTTATGTCGCGATTGGACAAAAGAGTTCTACTGTTGCTCAAATTGTTGAAAAATTAAGAAACCACGGTGCGATGGATTACACAATGGTGATGGCTGCGACCGCAAGTGAACCGGCACCATTATTATATGTTGCCCCATATGCTGGATGTGCAGTGGCGGAAGAATGGATGAGCCAAGGTAAAGATGTTTTAATCGTCTATGACGATTTAAGCAAACATGCGGTTAGTTATCGTGCTTTATCATTATTATTAAAAAGATCTCCTGGTAGAGAAGCTTATCCTGGCGATGTTTTCTATTTACATTCCCGTTTATTAGAAAGAGCGTGTAAATTATCAAAAGAATATGGTGGTGGTTCAATTACCGCCTTACCTATCGTTGAAACGCAATCTGGGGATATTTCAAGTTATATTCCAACTAATGTCATCTCGATTACCGATGGACAAATTTTCTTAGTGACTGATCTATTTAATGCTGGTCAAAGACCGGCAATCGATAGTGGTCTATCTGTTTCTCGTGTTGGTGGTGACGCACAATTTAAAGCGATGAAACAAGTATCTCGGGGGTTAAAAATTGATTTAGCGAACTTCCAAGAAATGAAATCATTCTCGCAATTTGGTAGTGATTTAGATAAAACCACTTTATCAATTCTTAAACACGGTGAAGTTTTATTACAAGTTCTCCGTCAACCACAATATGAACCACGTTCATTAGCGAGAGAAATTATTGAATTATTCATCGCTAAAAATCGTTATCTAGATGAATTCGCTGTTAGTGATGTTCGTGCAATATTAGACCGTGCATACGATTATTTTGTTAATAATCACGCTGATGTAGTTAATCAAATTAACAAAGAAAAAGTTTTATCTAATGAATTAGAAAAGAAATTAGACACAATTAGTAAAGATTTCTTTGCAGTTATTAAGAGTGAATAACATTTATGGCTAGTAATTTAACTAAAGTAAAAGCAAGAATTAATTCTGTTAAAGGCGCATATAAAGTGACCAGTGCGATGAAATTAGTTTCTAGTGTGAAACTTAATCGTTGGAAAACTTCTATGCTCGCGAACAGGGAATACGCTAACGCGATCGACGATATTTGTCGCGAAGTTTTTACTTATGTAAAAAAAGTAAAATCTCCATTTAGTCAAATTAACGATAAAGCCACCAAAAATTTATATATTGTTTTATCTTCTACATTAGGTTTATGCGGCGCTTATAACAACAATATCTTCAAATTAGCGGATGCCAAAATACAAAAAGAAGATGACGCAATCATTTTAGGAGGTAAAGGTATTTCCCATTTCCAAAATGGAACATTCCATACCTTATCAGGCTTTGAAGAAGCAAACAATTTGCAAGATTCTTCTTTAATTAACACCATCACTAATTTAATTACTAATGAATATCTCAAAGGAACATATCGCGAGATTCATTTGATATATTCTTATTATCGTAATTCCTTAGTGTTCATTCCGACTGATTTAATGATTCTTCCTTTAAAACAAGAACAAAATAATGATGTGGGATTTGGCCCTATTTTAGAACCTAATGAACAAAAATTAATGGACCAATTAGTGCCTATTTATTTAAAAACAATTATTCAATCAAAATTTTTAGAAAGCGAAGTTTGTGAACAAGCCGCGCGTAGTAATGCGATGGATAACGCTACAAATAACGCAAAAGAATTATTGGATAATTTGCAAATTGAATTTAACAAAGCTCGCCAAGCCGCGATTACCCAAGAAATTACGGAAATTGTTTCTGCGGCTAATGCATTATAGGAGGTTTTCTAACTATGAATGAAAAATTAACAAAAGGAAAAATCATCCAAGTTGTTGGACCAATTGTCGATGTACAATTCAAAGACCAACATTTGCCTGAATTATTAACTGCTTTAGAAATTCCTTTAAAGGAAGGACGTTTAGTGGTTGAAGTTATGCAACACGTTGGTGATGATATTGTCCGTACAGTTTCTATGGGGCCAACCGAAGGTTTAACTAGAGGGATGGAAGTAATTTCTTTAAATCATCCAATTTCTGTACCAGTAGGCAAAGTGACATTAGGCCGTATGTTTAATGTTTTAGGTGAACCAATTGATGGATTAGATAACACTCCATTTATCGACGCTAAAAAGATGTCAATACATCGTGAAGCACCCAAATTTGAAGAACAATCAGTCAAAACTGAAATTTTTGAAACTGGGATTAAAGTTATCGATTTATTATGTCCATATGTTCGTGGCGGTAAGATTGGTTTATTCGGTGGCGCAGGTGTTGGTAAAACCGTTTTAATTCAAGAATTAATGAATAACATCGCAAATGAAAAAGGTGGTATTTCGGTCTTTGCTGGAGTGGGCGAACGTTCAAGAGAAGGTAATGACTTATATCACGAAATGAAAGATAGTGGTGTTTTAAGTAAAACCGCACTTGTATTCGGTCAAATGAATGAACCTCCAGGAGCAAGAATGAGAGTGGCTTTAAGTGGCCTCACAATGGCGGAATATTTCCGTGATCAAGAACATAACGATGTTTTATTATTTGTCGATAACATCTTCCGTTTTACCCAAGCAGGTAGTGAAGTGTCCGCATTATTAGGTAGAATGCCATCTGCTGTTGGTTATCAACCAACATTAGCGACGGAAATGGGACAATTACAAGAAAGAATCACTTCAACTAAATCTGGTTCGATCACATCTGTTCAAGCAATTTATGTGCCTGCTGATGACTTAACTGACCCCGCTCCTGCTACTGCATTCTCACACTTGGATGCAAAAACAGTTCTTGATAGAGGCACCGCTAGTTTAGGTATTTATCCAGCAGTCGATCCATTAGCCTCTTCTTCTACCGCCTTAGAACCTGCAATCGTAGGCCAAGTTCATTACGATACCGCAAAACGCGTGATTGAAATCTTACAGCGCTATAAAGAATTAAATGATATTATTGCCATTTTAGGTATGGATGAATTATCGGAAGAAGATAAAAAGACAGTGGAAAGAGCGAGAAAGATTCGTAATTTCCTCTCACAACCATTCCATGTCGCTGAAAGATTCAATGGTTTTAGTGGAGTGTATGTAAAAGTATCCGATACAGTGAGAAGCTTCAAAGCGATTTTAGATGGTGAAGCTGATGATTTACCAGAAGCTGCTTTCTTATATGTCGGTACAATCGAACAAGCACGTCAAAAAGCTGACAGTTTAAAACAATAATATGAAAGACGAATTTCTTTTAATTGTCCTCACTCCTTATGGTAAATATTTAGAAACGGAAGTTTCGTTTTTAAGTATTGCTTCGGAAGAATATACATTAGGCATTTTAAAAAATCACGCTGATTTAATTTCCAGCATTAAGATTTGCTCAATGCTCATTAAAACATCAACCGGAAATAGAAAATTCGCTGTCGGTGGTGGGTTAATTAAAATCAAGGATAATGTCGTAACCTTAGTGGTTAATTCTTGCGAAAGTATCGATGAGATTGATTTATCTCGCGCTTTAAATAGTAAAAATAGAGCGTTAGAGAGAATTAATCTAGCTAAGAATGATTCTTCGATTGATATTTATCGAGCTGAAGCCTCATTAAAAAGAGCCTTAAATCGCATTAACTTAAAAGAAGAAAATCATTAATTATTAATATTATTTAAAATAGAAGCGCCTTCATCTAAAAGATAATTGGAGGCGTTTTTATATGTGTTATTTTGATAAATTGCCGTAAAAGTGTCATATTGAACATTCATTTCTTGCTTAATAGAACTGAAATCTTCATCAGAAAATAACGACTGATTAACAATTAAAATATTCATTTTTTTGTTTAAAGAAGAATTGTTTAATAAAGTACGATGAATGAGATTAACACTACGAGGATCATCTAACGAATAAGAAGCAATAACATAATTGTTATATTCGTTTTTATAATGTTCATATTGTTGATAATCTTGCACCATTGTCATCTTTGTGTTGATGAAATGTTTTGATAATTCATTAGACACTCCCGTATATGAATCAAATTTATTTGGAGATACAGAATAGGTTAATTTACTCTCTTTAATAAATTGTAAGGAAGGCACAAATGAATTAGGAAAAATATCATTATACGGAATAGATAATTTTTCATTAAATTCTTCAATAGTTGGAATCTGCGTTAAATTAAAACGATAGAGTAATTTATGTTTTTTCTTAACATAATTATTTAGTAAAACTTCCATGTCTTCACAATGACCGCATTGAGGAGAATAAACTTCTAACATAAAAGTTGCTTGATTTTCTAATAAATTGAGCAATTGTGTGACTGTTAAGTTCACCATAAAATCACCTTGAACATTAATCGCGTATATTGAATGTTTGACATCTTGACACGCACTTAACGAAGGTAATAACGCTAATAAGAATGAGATTTTGGCAATTTTTTTCATATAGATGAGAATATAATATCATACTTTTGATATCTCGATTGTTATTAATTATTGAAATTAATCATATTTTCTAAGTGAATAAGTGAATAAGTTAATTATTAAACATGGATATTAAAAATAGATAACAATTTAGCGTCAAAATTGCATTATTTAATTTTTCAATTAAAGCATGAACTTAAATAATGTGAAGTAATTCGCTTGGTGTGATAAGATATTATTACCAATTTAGGAGGAATTATTATATGCACGCTTGGCATGATGTCAAACCTTTACGTATTCAACCAGATAATTTTATTTCTTTAATTGAAATATCAAAAGGTAGTAAAAACAAATATGAATTAGATAAGGAAACTGGTCATTTAATCTTGGACCGTGTTTTATTTACTTCTACCCATTATCCACAAAATTATGGTTTTATTCCTCGTACATACGCTCGAGACTACGACCCATTAGATGTTTTGGTTCTTTGCAGCGAAACAATTCTTCCTATGAGTTTTGTCAGATGCGCACCAATCGGTGTATTAATTATGTCTGATAACGGTTTACCAGATGAGAAGATCATTGCGGTTTGTGTTGATGATCCTTTCTATAAAGATTTTAAAGATATTAGCGACATCCCTGATCATGTGATGGTGGAAATTCGTCACTTCTTTACTGTCTATAAATCTTTAGAAGATAAATCTACTGATGTCGATGAGATTTTAGGTAGAGAAAAAGCGATTGAAGTTATTAAAGAAAGCATCGCTTCATATAAAAGAAATATTGAACCAAAAATTATTGCTGAACGTAAAGCTAGAGGCTATTAATCATGATTCATATTGTCTTATTTCGTCCTGAAAAACCACAAAATACAGGCAATATTATGCGAACATGTGTAGCCATTCACGCTACATTACATATTATTGGGCCAATCACTTTTTCTTTGGACACAAAAGATCTAAAAAGAGTGGGCATGGATTATATTGAAGAATTGAAGATGTTTTATTATGACGATTATGAAACATTTTTAAAAAGTCATTCTCATCATGATATTTATTATGTCACCCGCTATTCTACGAAAGTATATAGCACATTTGATTTTTCTAAAATTAACAAAGATTATTATGTGATGTTTGGAAGAGAATCGACTGGTATCCCGCACGATATTTTAGTTAATCATTATGAAAATACGATGCGTCTTCCAATGGTGCCTGAAGCAAGAAGTTTAAATTTATCAAACTGCGTCGCAATTGTTGCTTATGAGATATTAAGACAACAGAATTTTCATGATTTAGCGACTTCTGAAGCGATCAAGGGTGAAGATTTCTTATTTAAGGATGAAATAAAATGAAAAGAAAAATATATTTATTATTTTTTATCCCATTATTAATTGGATGCAATAATCAAAATTCTTCTTATACCGGGGAAAAGATGAAGATTGAATATGCGGAAAATGGTGGTTTTGTCACGATTGATCCTGAATTTTTATATAATCATGCTTTTATCGATCGCATTGATTCAATTTATTTATTCGGCGATAGTGGGTGTGAAGCATGTCTATCTTTGAAAAATTCAATGGAAGCGTGGGCTAAATATTATCACGCAAAAATATATTATTTACCGATTTCTTCAATTACTGAAAGTAATAAACATTATGTTTTGGATGCGACAGAAGGATATTATGTTTGGCAAGACCAGGATATTGTTCCAACCACTTATTTCTTTATGCAAGGAAGTGTCGCTTTTAAAGCTAATGACAGCAACACAATTAAATATTTAGACCGCTATGTCGAAGTATCTAATCCTAATTAGCGATTAGTTTTTTCTTTGTTTCTTCTCTTATCTTATTAATATAAATAGATTGATATTTTTGTAAAATGGCTTCACCTAAACTGGAGCCTTTTTTCACATATTTATTTTGCGTAAACAATACTTCTCCGCTTTCCTTTCCGCTTAATAATAGGGCGATTTCTGCTGCGATTAATTTTAGTTCATCATTAGGATTGTTATTTTTAATAACAACATGTGATCCATGATAATCTTTGATATGGAAATAATAATCATCTTTATGAGCGATAGAGAAAGTGATTTCATTATTTTGTTTTGCGTTTTTGCCATAATAGATTTTAGTGTTATCTATTTGTATAAAACTGATATTGTTGACCTTTTTCTTTTTCTTATTAGATAAAAGTTTCTTCACCATTAGTTCTTCGCTTAATTCTAGTAAGTCATCTTCATTCATATAAGGAATTTTATTTAACAAATCCTCATATTTAGCGATTTCAAAAAGACTCTTTTGTCTTTCTATTTCATTCATTTGCAATGTTCTTTTTGCTTTTTTATACCATTTATAATAATAATTAGCGTTATTACCAATTGAGATTGATTGGTCATATTTAATATCTTTTTCTTTGATGTATTCTAATAATAAATCTTTATCATATTGGTACGCTAATAAGGTGTCGGCGATTTCTTTATAAATAAATCTTTGCTCAGCTAATTCATTTTCCTTATCTAATTTATTTAATTTCTGTTTTAATGATTTGATCCGAATTTTCATGCTCGTAATCAAAGGTTTGAATTGTTCTTCTAAACGCTTTGTTTTTGCTTGATAAAAATAATCTTTAACTTCTTGTTTAAATTGAAGATAATCAAAATCATCATCTTCTATCTTTTTATTATTGATCGGAAGAGGCTGATATTTAAAACCCTTTAGCACAATTCGATTAGCGGTCAAAGAAGAATAATGCGAAGCGTATATAATATTTTGATTCTCATCTAAAATCATTAAATTAGGGCGATGAGGTATTAACTCTAATACTAAAGTACGACGATGTTTAATAAAATAATCGTCGGTTATCTCATAATCAATATTGATTATGCGATCATCTTTAATCGCGTTCACATCTAAAATAAAACCGTCTTTCACTTCTTTTCTTATCACGTCATTAAATTGTCCTAAAGTCGTTGGCACATTAATTAAAATATCCACTAAAGCAATAAAAGGATTTTGGTGTGATAAAGAGATGATCAATCTTTCTTTTCGACATAAAGAAAAAGTGCATAATAGATCGGTTGAATTAATAATTGAGATATTTGCGATATGATTATGAACAATTTTCTGTTTCAAATCTAAAGAAATAGTTTCGATGTTTTTGCTTGTCAATTTGCTAATCATGTAAAAGATTTTAACATACAGTTTGCGATAATATAAATTTATATTTATAATAAATGACAATGAAAAAGGGATTATTAATTATTTTAAGTGGGCCTTCTGGCGTTGGTAAAGGGACGTTGCGTAATTCCATCATGCGTGATGAAAGTTTAAATCTCGTCTATTCCATTTCTATGACGACAAGAGAAAAACGCAACAAAGAAGAAGATGGAGTGGATTATTATTTCGTCTCTGACGCAGAATTCCAAAAAAATATCGATAGCGGCAATTTCCTTGAATGGGCGGAATTTGTTGGTCATCGTTATGGTACACCACGTGATAAAGTCGAATCGTTAAGAAGCCAAGGTTATAACGTTTTCCTAGAAATCGAAATTAACGGCGCTAAACAAGTAATGGAACATGTCCGTGAAGCAAATGATGATAGGGCGTTAACCATCTTCTTAATGCCTCCTTCCCTTGATGCATTAGAAGAAAGAATTAGAAGAAGAAAAACCGAAAGTGATGACATCATTAAAGAACGCCTAGAAAAAGGTAAAAAAGAGATGACGATGACAGAAGATTATGATTACGTTGTCTTAAATGATAAAATTGATCGTGCCTCAAATGAAATCATTAGCATTATTAAAAATAAAATGAAGGAAAAATAAGGACGAAGATGAAGATTGTCGAAGTGTTAATTGAATACAATAACCGTTCATTAGATCGTCCTTTTTCTTATTATTATAATGGTGATAAACCACTTGATGTGGGGTATCGCGTTTTAATTCATTTCAATAAGAAAGAAATTGTTGGCTATGTCAATAAAACATACGAATATGCTGATTCAATTTCTTCTTTAGAAGAAAATATGGGTTTTAAAATTGAACCAATTATCGATGTGATTGATAAAGAACCACTTTTAAAACCGGATTTAATCGCGTTAAGTGAAAGAATTAGCGAATATTATATCGCTCCCAAAATCAGTGTTCTACAATCGATGCTCCCCCCTAGCCTATCTCCTCGAAGAAGCTCTTTAAAAGCACCAAAGATTGCATATGATCAATATATTGTTGTAACAAATAATGATGAGACAGGATTAACCAATAAACAAATTGAATTGTTACGTTTATTATCTAGTGAAAGTAAAGTTCTCAAGAAAGACATCAAACAAAAAGCTGTATTAGATAATTTATTATTAAAAGAACGTATTAAAATCGTTAAAGAAGAAAAAAATCGATTAAAAATTAAAGATTTTTCTTATCAAGTTCCTCCTTCTTTAACTGATGAACAAAATAAGGTGATTGATGAATTTAATCATTCTTCGGATCGAATCTTCCTTTTAGAAGGTGTCACTGGCAGTGGTAAAACAGAGATCTATTTAAGGTTATCAGAACAAGTTTTACAAGAAGGAAAATCTGTTTTAATGCTTGTTCCAGAAATATCATTAACACCGATGATGGTGGAATATTTTATGCGTCGCTTCTCTAATAAAGTTGCAGTTTTACATAGTGAATTAACACCAGCAGAAAAATATGACGAATATCGAAAAATTGCACAAGGTAAATCTATGGTAGTGGTGGGTGCAAGAAGCGCGATATTCGCTCCACTTGATAATATTGGCTTAATTGTTTTAGATGAAGAACATACAGAATCATATAAACAAGATGTAGCTCCTTTTTATCACGCAAGAGAAGTGGCGATTATGAGAAGCGAAATGCATCAATGCAAAGTGCTTTTAAGCAGCGCTACTCCAAGTTTAGAATCGCGTGCAAGAGCACAAAAAGGTGTTTATCATCTATTAAGATTAACTAAAAGAATTAACAATCAAAAACTACCAACAACAACCGTAATTAATCTTTGTTCTTATAAAAATTTAGATCGTGAATCATCTATATTTTCTTTACGTTTAAGGGAAGAGATTAATCATGTATTAGAACGCAAAGAACAAGCGATATTATTAATCAATCGACGAGGTTATTCTTCTAGTGTATCTTGTAGAGAATGTGGGCACATTTTCCGCTGCCCAACCTGCAATATTCCTTTAACCTATCATCGCACAGATAATATGCTAAAATGTCACTACTGTGATTATGTGATAAATTATCCAGATGCTTGTGAAGAATGCGGTGGAAATCATTTGATGAAAACTGGATTTGGCACAGAAAGAATCGAAGATGAATGTCGTCGCTTATTCCCTTCAGCCCGCGTTCTTAGATTAGATAGTGATTACGCCAAAATTCGCGAAAAAATTCCGCAAACAGTTGAAAAGTTCCGAAATTACGAGGCCGATATTTTAGTTGGCACACAGATGATCGCTAAGGGACACGACTTTCCTTTAGTGACTTTAGTGGGTGTCGTTTTAGCTGATATCGGCTTATCTATGCCAACATTTAGATCAAGTGAAAGAGCGTTTCAACTTTTAACGCAAGCCATTGGTAGAAGCGGGAGAAAAGATAAAAAAGGTCAAGCGATTATTCAAACCTACATTCCTGATCATTACGCTATCACAATGGCAGCCAGACAAAACTATGAATTGTTCTATGAAAAAGAGATGAAAATTCGTAAGGCTGTCTCTTATCCTCCTTATACTTATTTAGTGTCTATTTTAGTTAAAGGAAAAAACGAAGAAAATGTCATTAACGGTGTCTATGATGTGATTGATTTTCTTAATGATTCTTTATTAGATGAAGCGGTTGTTTTAGGACCAACAACCCCATATGTTCCTTATGAAGGAGATAATGTCGTTAGAAATATTTTAATTAAATATCGTAAAAAGGATGTTGTTCTTCCTGTTTTAAGAAAATTAAATGAGATTTTTAAGCAAAAAAATCAATTCCAAATTTCAATAAATATCGATCCATACAATTTTTAATATTAAAAATGTATCTAGATATATTATAATAACTAACGAGGTTATTTATTATGGTATCAGTTACATTTATCGGTTTAGACCAATTCATCGTTGGTGATGTCTCAAGAGATATCACTCCTTTAATCAGCAAAATTTATGAAACTAGCGAAGACGAAATTGATTTTATCGCTCCTTCAGTTATGTATTTTCATAATGGTGTTGATCAAACATCTTGGAACGTTTTAATGATTGTTCATGCTCCAGTTTCAAAAATGGACAAAGAAGAAGAAATGCGTGACTTATTATTTAATTGCTTAGGTAATAACGCGATTCATGTCGTGGTTGAATTCCATTATTATCAGGAAGGACGCCGCTATTATTCATTCAATGAAGATTATCCTCGTTTCATGAAGGAAGACAATATCGTAAATTTTGATGAAGATAATTCTTCTGATTTAGAAGAAGGCGATGGAGATGAAGAAATATATACAGGAGATATCTTTAAAGATATCCTAAAAAAAGATTAATCATATGAAAAAGTATTTTGATTTAGCGATTGATATCCTTACTTATGTCATTGATAAAGAAGTTCCTTTTAAAGTGGCGGTTAATAACTTTATCAAGAAAGAAACTAAATTAACTGCGACTGATAAAAACGATATCATTTCTCTCGTTGGATGTTCTTTAAGGCATTATTATATCTTTTCTTATTTAATTAATAAGAAATATAACGAAATACCTCACGAACATTTATATTTATTATTCATCACGTTCGCAAATCGATTATTTGTGAAAAAATATCCTGATAGTGAATTAGTTAGTATTGTTTTACAAAGAATTCATCTTGATGATATGGAGGAGTTTGTTAATGATGTAAACGATGTTAATAAATTAATCCCAGAAGAAATAAATCGTCGTTCTAATTTATATTATTCACTCCGTTATAATGTCCCGACTTGGGTTGTTAATATGATTAGAAAACAATACGGGTTAGTGAATCTAATTAAATTTTTAAGAACAAATAATGTTAATAAAGTAAATACTTATCGCATTATTAGAAAAGATGATTTAGAAGGCTTTGATTATATAGATGATGATTTCGTTCATTATGTCGGAGAAACAAAAATCCAATATAGTAAAGCTTATCAAAATAAAAATGTTGTCCGTTTAGAACCATTCTATCGTAATTTATTGAATGAAATTGATTATGATCCTTATCGCGGAATTGGTTTCTTTGTTGGTTCTAATAACGACATCATTAAAGAAATGTTTGCCCGCACTGGCCAATCTTTAAATTTTGATTTATTAGTGGAAGGCAAAACCGTTTTATTCAATATCAAAAAACAATTAGAAGCTTTTAAGTTATCAGGCATTCAATTATATGAATGTGCACATACATCAATTATCACTTGTTTATCAAATAAAGTGCACACATTCTTTGTTTGCCCAATCAATACGGAATTAAATAGATTAAATAATGAACCTGATTATTTCTTAAGAATTAATCAAAATGATTTAGATCAATTCATTATTAATCAAATTGAAACATTAGAAAACGCGAAAGAATTTGTCGAATTAGGTGGGCAACTCATTTATTTTGTCCCAACTTTATCTAATAAAGAAACTAATAACGTGATTAATAAATTCTTAAATGATAATGATGATTTTGTTTTAACAAAAGCTCATCAATCTTATAATTTTGAAAGCGATTTATTAACTGGTTATTACGCGATATTAACGAGGGTGAAAGAACATGATTAATCTTTACGGATTAACGATGGAAAAACTCAAAAATCAAATGGTGCAAGAAGGCCAAAAATCTTTTCGTGCTGTGCAGTTATACACATGGATGTATGAAAAGAAGGCAACATCTTTTGATGAGATGAGTGATATTTCTTTACGTTTCCGTGAAGTATTAAAAGAAAAATATTGTTTAGAATTACCTTCTATCTATCTCAAACAAGTATCTAAAGATGGCACGATTAAATTGTTATTACAATTATCTGATGGAATGAAAGTTGAATGCGTCTTAATGCGTTATGAATACGGATGTAGCATTTGTGTCTCTTCCCAAGTTGGATGTAATATGGCTTGCAGTTTTTGCTCTAGTGGTATCTTAGGTAAACAAAGAAATTTATTACCGGAAGAAATGGTGGGGCAAATATTAGTAATGAATAATCTTCTAAAAGAAGAAAACCCAGATTTACATGTCACACATGTCGTGGTGATGGGGACTGGAGAACCATTCGATAATTATGATAACGTGATTGATTTTATTCGTATCATCAATGAACAAAAAGGTTTAGCGATTGGGGCGAGACATATTACTGTTTCCACTTGTGGATTAATTGACGGTATTAAAAAATATGCTTTAGAAGGATTACAGACTAATTTAGCTATTTCTTTACACGCTCCAAATAATGAGCTGAGAAATCAATTGATGAAAATAAATAAAGCTTATCCTTTAGAATTATTAATTCCTGCGATTAAGGAATATGAAACGTTGACAAAGCGAAGAGTGACATATGAATATTTGCTATTAGCAAATATTAATGATTCAAAAGAACACGCGGAAGAATTAATTAAATTGATTAAAGGCACAAAAGGTTATGTGAATTTAATTCCATATAACGAAACTAATAAAAATGACTATAAACGTAGTTCAAATAATCGCGTCCATGCCTTTTTAGATTATTTATTAAAAGGTGGTGTCATGGCTACGATTAGGAAAGAATTTGGTAGTGATATCGACGCCGCATGTGGGCAATTAAAAGCAAAAGTAGATAACCATGAGCAATAAAAAATATATATCCGGTCGTTATTATGCGCAAACTGACATCGGCCGGGTCAGAATTAATAACGAAGATCGAGTCGCAGCATTAACTAACGCTCGAGGCAATATTCTTTTAATTGTGTGCGATGGCATGGGTGGAGAAAATAAAGGTGATTTTGCTGCTAGCATGGCGATCAATGAAATTTCCGAAGCATTTCAAAACAAAGCGCGTTTCCTCAATCGGTTTGAAGCGAGATATTGGGTGAGCAATATATTAAGAAAAGTGAATTCTCATATTTATCGTCACGCTTCTCTTAACCCTTCATTCCAAGGTATGGGGACAACCTTAACTTTATGTCTGATTATTAATGATTTTTATATTGTTGCCCAAATCGGCGATTCTCGTTTATATTCCTCACGTAATCGTGTATTTAGACAAATTACTGAAGACCAAACTTACGTTCAATATTTATTTAAAACAAAACAAATTACTGAAGAAGATTTATTAATACATCCAAAAAGACATGTTTTGTTAAATGCTTTAGGTGTATATCCTTCTTTAGATTTAGACATTAGAATTTATCCATACATGAACGAAACATTTTTGTTATGTTCAGATGGTTTATATAATAATATTCCATTTAATGATATAAAAAATATCATTAATTGTGATGATACACCTGAGCAAAAAGCGACTAAATTAATCAGATTAGCCAATTCTAATGGTGGATCTGATAATATTGCCATTGTCCTTTGGGAGGCTAGTAAATAATATGCCAGTAAAAATAGGTTCATTATTAGACACTAGATATCGTATATTAGCCCGCATTGGTCATGGTGGAATGGCGGAAGTTTATGAAGCTCAAGACGTCATAACTAAAAACGCAATTGCGATTAAATTAATCAAAGAAGATGTAATGGAAAATCCAATCAATTTACGTCGTTTCCATAACGAAGCAAGTATTGCCGCTTGTTTAAATCACCCAAATATTGTCAAAGTATATAACCATGGTGAAGTAGATGGTATTCCTTATATCGCGAATGAATATATTAAAGGACAAAATTTAAAAGAAATGTTAGATTTCCGCGGTTTCATTTCTATCGAAGAAGCAGTGACATATATGATTCAATTAGCGAGCGCATTAAATTACGCACATCGTCATGGAATTGTTCATCGTGATATCAAACCAGATAATATTTATTTGATGAATGATGGCACGATTAAGTTAGGTGATTTTGGTATCGCTCAAACCGTTGAAGATACGCTTTCTTTAAATAAAAAAGAGATTGTCGGTAGTGTTCATTATCTCGCTCCAGAAATTACTGAAGGTAAACCAGCTAGTATCCAATCAGATATTTATGCGGCTGGCGTGACTTTCTTTGAATTAATTACTGGTCATTTACCATTCTTAAAAGAAAAGGCAATTGATATTGCAATTGCTCATGTCCGTGAAAAATTTCCTAGCCCAGAAAAATATCTTCCTTCCTGCCCGAAAGAGATTGAAAGAATCATCTTTAAATGTTGTAAGCGTAATCCAAAAGATCGCTATAAAACGGCAGCAGACTTATATGATGATTTAGAGAATATTAAGAAAAATCCCCAATTATTACAAGAGAAGAAAGGCTTCCTTCGTAGGTTGTTTGGTTTTAAATAATGCCCGGAGTAATTATTGGTGTCAACTGCGGTACTTATACCGTCAATTATCAAGGCGTAAATTATCAAGCTTCAGCCCGTGGAGTATTTCGTAATTTAGGGATTAAGCCAGTCGTTGGCGACTTAGTTGATTTTGATGATAATAATTTTGTTATTACCAAAGTTTATGAGAGGCAAAATTATTTAAAAAGACCATTAATCGCTAATATTGATCAACTCTTAATTGTCGAGAGTGTTTTAGAACCAGAATTCTCCTACTTATTAGCGTTTAAATATTTGACATACGCAAATATGCATAATCTGAAAGCTAAAATTATCTTAACTAAAATCGATAAATTAAAAGACCTTGCTTTGATTGATGAAATTAAAAAAGTCTTCTTAAAATTTGAAGTTGAAGTCTATCCTTTATCAAACATAGATCATGCTGGTGTGAATGAAGTTAAATCATTATTTGCTAACCATATCACAGCATTAATAGGTCAAACCGGAGTGGGAAAATCTTCTTTAATCAATTCGCTTGATGAAAATTATGAAAGGGCGATTGGTGAATATTCTAAAGCATTAGGAAGAGGCAAGCATCAAACTAAAGAAGTGATTTTATTGCCATACGAAAATGGATATATCGCTGACACTCCAGGGTTTTCGTCATTAGATTTAGAACTTTATAAAGAAGATTTAGCGGAGTTTTACCCTGGTTTTGCTAAATTTTACGGTAAATGTTTCTTTAATGATTGTTTACACATCAATGAAAAAAATTGTTTAATTAAAGAAATGGTGGCTTCTGGACAATATCCTAAAGTTGCCTATGATTGTTATTTAAAATTATCGAATCAAGCAATAAATAAGTTTAAGAGGTTTGAAAAATGAAAAAAGTTTATGTTTCTCCATCTTTATTAAGTGCGGATTTTCTTTATTTAGAAAAAGAAATTCGAAAAGCCGAAAAATCAGGTGCTGAATATTTACATTTCGATGTAATGGATGGTCATTTTGTTAACAACATTTCTTTTGGTGTTCCAGTTTTAAAATCGATTTCTCATTCTCATCATATGATTAACGATGTTCATATTATGATTAGTGACCCTAAAAGATATGCGGAAGCTTTTATCAAAGCTGGCGCGGATGTTTTAACCTTCCATTATGAAGCATGCAAAGATGATAATGAAGTGCAAGAAGTGATTGATTTAATTAAAGAATTAGGGGCAAAACCTGGTATTTCGATTAAACCAAATACATCCGTTGATAAGGTCCTTCCTTTTATGAAAGATTTATATTTAGTCTTAATTATGAGTGTCGAGCCTGGATTTGGTGGGCAATCATTTATCGAATGTTCTTTAGATAAGATTTCTTATTTATCTAGTTACATAAAAACTCATAATTATCAAACCTTAATTGAAGTCGATGGTGGGATAAATAAAGAAACTAGTAAAAAGTGTGTTGACGCTGGAGTTGACATCTTAGTGGCGGGTTCTTATTTATTTGGTCATGAAGATATGGAAGAGAGAATTAAGGAGATGAAACAATGCTAATGTTTTCGATTGGCTTTTATATCTTTTTTGTCATCTTCTTTTTTGTCAGCGTTTTTGCTTCTATATTTAATTATAAAAAAAGATTTAATTTAACTTATCACGTTCGTAACACTTTTCCTTATGAATTAAATTATGAAAGTCGTTTTAGCGATAATATTTTAGGAAACGCAGCATTGATCATGAGCTTATGTTTTCTAATTGGTTTTTATGTTATTTTAAATGTTCATTTAAATAATCCGATTGTATTAATTGCTTCGATCGTTGGATGCATTAATTCAATTTTGATCGGTACGATGTTTTTCGTTCCGCTTAAATTATTAAAGACCCATATGGCCTTTTCTATTTTCTTATTTTTAACCGCCTTTTTACTTCCAGGAATTACCGCGGTTATTTATTTCCCTTATTATCAAGATTTCTTAGAACCTTTATATTTAGTGTTCTTCATCGTAAGCAGTGTTGTAGCTTTATTTTATTTCGGAGTTACAATGAATCCGAAATTAACATTAAATATTAAAATGGATGTGAAATTAGATGACAAAGGACAAGAAACATATGTTCGTCCGAAATATATCACTTATGCATTTAGTGAATGGCTCAGTATTTTTGGCGCAATTATCCATCCGCTTTTATTGATTATATTATTAGTGCTTCAAGCTTAAAATTAAATAACAAAAAAACAGCCAACACGGCTGTTTTTTTATCAGGATAATCCTATTTTATCTCTCTTTATATTGTTTATTGAGACTGCGATAGGCGCGTGTGGACATACGAACACGCATTACTTTACCATCAACGACCACTGTTCTTGGTTGAAGATTGGTGTTCCATCTACGGCGAGTTGCTCTTAATGAATGTGAACGGTTATTGCCGCTTAATGGTCCTTTTCCTGTAACTGGACATACTCTTGACATATCGTAGCCCTCCTATTCGTTCGCGGTAAATAATATCATAATCCTATAAGGGTTTGCAATATCGTTTTTCTATAATTTCACTTTTGGATATCTTCTTTCAAATTCTTCTTTTGTTAAACGGTTTTTACAATTCGAGAGCATCGTTTTATAAAGAATTTGATTTTTATCAAAAGTGATATATCTTGTATGACCTTTATTCGTGTAGAAATGAATCATTTTTTTGCGGGTTGATTTTTCTTCATCGATATAAACTACATCGTTGTAATAATAGATTAATTGTCTAAAACCACGATGCACAATCACATAGCGTTTATTTACTTCATAATAATTACGAAAAAAAGTGAAAAACGCGAATATTGATGATAAAACTACCCAAATCGCGATAATTGCGTATGCTTGCCATCCCCAAGGAATAGACAGAAAAAATGAAATACATACCAGGAATAATATTATCCCACATAGTAAGACACTGGCAGAAAATAATAACAACAATCTTAAATAACTTGGATGAACTTTCATAGCAATAGTTTATTACAAGTCGTTGACGATAAAAAGAAAAAAACGCATTTAAAACCATCATTTCATAATTAAAGTGTGCGTGCATAACGCGTGTGCGAGTGCTATAATAAGCGTGTATTGGAGGTTTTAGAATATGTCAAATAAAGTAGTCGCAATGATTCTTGCTGGTGGCAAAGGCACAAGATTAGAAGCCTTAACTAAAAAGAATGCAAAACCAGCTGTATCTTTTGCTGCTAAATATCGTATTATTGATTTCCCACTAAGCAATTGTGCAAATAGTGGAATTAACACCGTTGGAGTATTAACACAATACGAATCGACGATGCTTGATAGCTATATCGGTAATGGTGAAAAATGGGGGCTTAATGGTGTTCACTCATTAATGACATCTTTAGCGCCTAGACAAACAGAAGAAGGGGCTAATTGGTATAAAGGTACAGCCGACGCAATTGCCCAAAATATTGATTTTCTCGATAGTACTAATCCAGATTATGTCTTAATTTTATCTGGTGATCATATTTATAAAACTACATATAACGAAATGATTGATTTACATATCAAAACAAACGCTGATGCGACCATTTCTGTCATTGAAGTTGATCCAAAAGAAGCGAGCCGTTTTGGTATTATGGCGGTCAACGAAAATGACCGAATTACTGAATTCCAAGAAAAACCAAAACAACCAAAAAGTAATTTAGCTTCAATGGGTGTTTACGTCTTTAGTTGGAAGGTTTTAAGAAAATATTTAAAAGATGACCAAAAAGATGAAAATAGCGATCACGATTTTGGTAAAAATATCATTCCTAATATGCTTAATGACGGCAAAAAATTACAAGCTTACCGTTTTAAAGGCTATTGGCGGGATGTTGGGACTTTATCTTCACTCCACGAAGCGAATATGGATATCGCTTTAGGAGGTAAAGATTTAGATTTATATGACCGCGATCCATCCACACGTATTTATACACAAGATAGATATTCTTTACCACATTATATTGGACACGAAGGTTCAATCGTCCGTTCAATCGCAAACCAAGGAGCAATTATCTTAGGCATGGTTGATTCTTGTGTTGTTTCTGATGAAGTCGTGATTGAGGAAGATGCGGTTTGTACAAGATGCGTCATCATGGATGGCGTTAGAGTGAAAAGAGGGGCAAAAATTCATAATGCGATTATTGCACCGAATGTGGAGATTGAAGCAAATGAAGAAATCAATCTCGGTAATGATACAGTGATTTTAATCTCTAAAGGAGGAAAAAAATAATGAGTAAAATTCTCGGTATTTGTGATCTACATCACGCTCCTAAATTAGGCCGATTAACTGAATATCGTCCTTTAGCCGCGACATCATTTTTAAGCCGTTATGGTTTAATTGACTTCACTTTATCTAATTTTTCTAATTCAGGCATTGATCAAATTGCGGTTTTAGTGGAAGAGAATATGAATGCGATTAGAGGTCATATTCGTGACGGTAATATTTATATTAATAATACTAAAACTGGTTTTTTACGTTTATTGATGAACGAAAAACAATTAGGCACTCCATTTAACACAGATGTGAACAATTTACTCATGAATGCTTCGTTAATGGATGATGTGTGTAGCGATTATATTGTTGTTGCTCCCGCTCATTACTTAATGAGTATTGATTATCGCGACATTGTTTCTGAAGCGATTAAATCCGGAGCGGATATTACGATTGTTTATTCTGCTAGAGAAGACGCTAATAAGGAATTTATCGGTGCTGATTGCATTGAACTAGGCGTTAATAACGAAGTGAAAAGAATATTCGCTAACCCTGGTAATAAAAATGACCGCAACATTTCTTTAGATACTTATATTATTAAATCATCAATTTTTAATGGATTAATTGCTAATTCAGTTCATATTTCCTCTTTATTTAATTTAAGAGATATGATTTCTTACGCGATTAGCAATCATCAATTATTTATCCGCGGTTATGAATTTTCCGGTTATGTCGTACCGATTTTATCATTGAACGATTATGTTAATCATTCTTTAGAATTATTAGAATTTTCTAATCGTCAAAAATTATTCTTAGATAATTGGCCAATTTATACTTCTACTCATAACACTCCTCCAGCCTTATATGGACCGGAAGCGAACATTAAAAATTCATTCGTTGCAAACGGATGTATTATTAAAGGCAAAGTTGAAAATAGTATTTTGTCACGTGGTGTGACAGTGGAAAAAGGCGCAGCGATTAAAAACTGTATTTTATTCGCTAATTCATCCATTGAAACAAATACAAAAATGACTTATGTTATTATGGATCGTGACGCAAAAGCACGACAAGTGAAAAAAATCAGTGGTAAGAAAGACCAAGTTGTGGTCATTTCTCAAGGAGAAATAATTTAATGAAAATAGCAATGGTGGCTTCCGAAGCTAAACCATTTTGTAAAACAGGCGGACTCGCAGACGTCACATATTCTTTATCTAAAGAATTAGCGATTGCGGGTGAAGAAGTGATTATTGTCATGCCTTTATATGAAATGATTAAGCACGCGAATTGCCAATTAGAAAAAGTTGATGGCTTTGACGTCTATATGTCTTGGCGTCGTAATGCCGCAATTATATATAAGACATATACCGATGGTATTACGTATTATTTAATTGAAAACGACCAGTATTTTGGTCGCGATCATATTTATGGCGATAATGATGACGGGGAAAGATTTGCCTTTTTCGTCATGGCGTCTAGAGAATTATTACGCCGTATCGGAAATATCGACATTGTCCATGTCCACGATTGGCAAAGTGCGATGTTACCATGTTTAGTTAAAGAAGATGATTATTATCGTTATGAATTTAGAAACACTAAATTCGTTTTAACAATTCATAATCCTGCTTTCCAAGGCATGTTAGATCCAGAAGCATTAGGTAATTTATTTAATCTTCCATATTCATTATATGAAAGAGGCAACTGCCGTCATGATGGTAGGATATCTACTTTAAAAACCGGCATTGTATACGCTGATAAAATTACCACCGTTTCCCCTAACCATCATTATGAATTATTATCTGAATGGGGTGGTATGCATTTAGATGGAGTCCTACAAATTAGACAAGACGATTTTATCGGTATTTTAAATGGTATCGATTATGAAGAATTTAATCCAGAAACCGATCCATATATTCCATATCGCTTCTCTATTAACAATTTCACCAGTCAAAAGAAATTAAATAAGAAAGCTTTATTCGAAAGATTACATATTGTTGATAATGGTTTACCATTATTTTCTATGGTTAGTAGAATTACATGGCAAAAAGGATTCGATATTTTGTTTGACACAATTGAAGAACTTGCCTCCAAGGGTTGCAATATTGTTGTTCTTGGAAGTGGCGAATATGATTATGAACAACATTTAGAATATCTTAGAGCGAAATATCCGAATGTAATGGCGATTTATATCGGTTATAACGATGAACTTGCTCACTTAATATACGCGAGTAGCGATTTCTTCATGATGCCATCTTTATTCGAACCATGTGGTTTAGGACAAATGATCGCTCAAAGATATGGAACCTTACCAATCGTCAGAAGAACGGGTGGTTTAAAAGATTCTGTTATTAATTATGATAATAATAACCGTTTAACATCTAACGGATTTGGCTTTGATAATTACGCTAATGATGATATGCGATATACATCTCTTTACGCATTAGACGCTAGTAAAGATAAAAATTTAATCAAAAGATTAAAACTTAATGCGATGAAAACTGATAATTCTTGGCAAAAGAGCGCAAAACAATATTTATCTTTATATCATCAAATTATAGATTAATAGGTGATTTTTATGAGTTACGATTTTTTTAATATTGAGAAAAAATGGCAAAAATATTGGGCTGATAATCAAACATTTAAAACAGATATTTATGATTTTTCTAAACCTAAATTTTATGCTTTAGATATGTTCCCATATCCATCTGGAGTTGGTTTACATGCTGGTCACCCAGAAGGATATACCGCAACTGACATCGTCTCTAGAATGAAAAGAATGCAAGGATATAATGTCCTCCATCCAATGGGATTTGATTCTTTTGGTTTACCAGCCGAACAATACGCGATTCAAACTGGACATCATCCAGAAGGTTTTACAAAAACCAATATCGAAACTTTTACTAAACAATTAAAAGAATTAGGTTTTGATTATGATTATGACCGTACCATTTCAACATCCGATCCGGAATTTTATCATTGGACACAATGGATTTTTAAAGGTTTATTCTTAGATGGATACGCTAAATATGTCGATATGCCAGTTAACTGGTGTGAAGAATTAGGCACAGTATTATCTAATGATGAAGTGATTGATGGTAAAAGCGAAAGAGGTGGATATCCAGTCATTCGCAAAAATTTAAAACAATGGGTGATTGATCAACCTAAATTCGCTGAAAGATTATTAAGCGGTTTAGATAAAATTGATTGGCCAGAATCCACAAAAGAAATTCAAAGAAACTGGATTGGTAAATCTATCGGTGCTTCAGTTAGATTTAATGTTAAAGATAGTAAAGAATCTTTTGTCGTTTTTACTACAAGATGCGATACATTATTTGGAGCAACTTATTGCGTTTTATCTCCAGAACATGAATTAGTAAAAAAGATTACAACAAAAGAACAATTAGAAGCAATTAATGCTTATATATTAGAAGCTAGCCAAAAAAGTGAACTAGAAAGAACTAGTTTATCAAAAGAAAAAACCGGTTGTTTTACTGGTAGTTACGCAATTAACCCAGTGAATAATAAAGCAATTCCGATTTATATATCAGATTATGTTTTAGCCTCTTACGGCACTGGCGCCATTATGGCAGTTCCTGCTCATGATAGCCGCGATTATGCTTTCGCGAAAAAATTTGGTTTAGATATTATTCCGGTGTTAGAAGGTGGAGACATTTCTAAAGAAGCATTTGAAGGTGATGGCGTGCATATTAATTCATCTTTCTTAGATGGTTTAAATAAAGTTGACGCGATCAATAAGATGCTTGATTATTTAAAAGAAAATAAATTAGGCGAACAAAAGATTAATTATAAATTCAGAGAATGGATTTTTGCCCGTCAAAGATATTGGGGTGAACCAGTTCCTGTCGTTCATCTTAATGATGGCACAATCCATGTTTTAGATGATGATGAATTACCATTAGTTTTACCAGAATTAGATGATTATAAAGGTCATAACGGCAAAGCACCTTTAGAAAACGCTAAAGAATGGAAAAATTATGATAAAAATGGCATACAAGGTCAAAGAGAGACATCTACAATGCCTGGTAGTGCGGGTAGTAGCTGGTATTTCTTACGCTATGTAGATCCACATAATAATAAAGAATTTTGTAATAAAGAATTAGCTAACCATTGGTTGCCAGTAGATTTATATATCGGTGGTCCAGAACACGCGGTTGGTCATTTGATTTATGCGCGTATTTGGACAAAATATTTATATGAAAAAGGCTACATTAATTTTGATGAACCGTTCAAAAAATTAGTGCACCAAGGCTTTATCTTAGGCTCCAACGGTATTAAGATGGGCAAACGTTATCCAGAATTTGTCGTTAATCCAAGTGATATTGTTAAGCAATATGGTGCGGATACATTAAGATTATATGAAATGTTTATGGGTCCACTTGAAGCGAGTAAACCTTGGTCAAATCAAGGAGTGGAAGGGGCGCATAAATTCTTAGAAAGAGTGTATCGTGCGATTATTGAAAATAATATTTTAACTGATGAAAAAGTGCCTGAATTAGAAATGGTTTATCATCAAACAGTGAAAAAAGTTACTGAAGATTATGAATCTTTAGCGTTTAACACTGCGATTTCACAAATGATGATCTTTATTAACGAAGTTTATAAAGTGAATAAATTACCAAAAGAATACGCGGAAGGATTTGTTAAATTAATTTCTTGTATCACGCCGCATATCGGTGAAGAAATGTGGGAAAAATTAGGTCATGACCACACGATTGCTTATGAGCCATGGCCAACTTATGACGCGGATAAGATCGTTAATAAAAATGTTAAAATTGCCGTCAGCGTGAATGGTAAATTAAGAGCAACGCTAGAGATGGCGATTGATAGCGATGAAGAAAGTGTCAAAGAAAAGGCTATGAAATTAGACGGCGTACTACGCCATATAGAAGGGAAACAAATTAAGAAAATTATTTTTGTAAAAAATAAGATCTTGAATATTGTCGCAATTTAATATGAATTTATGTATCGATGTTGGTAACACCTCCATTGGTGTAGGTGTTTTCTATAATGACAAATTAATCAAAAAGATTCGTCTTACAACTGGTTTAGAACATACCGAAGACGAATATTTCACCGTGATCAAACGTCGTCTTGAAGATAATGATATAAAAATTAATAAAATCCAACATATTATTCTTTCGAGTGTTGTTCCTAGCGTTAATGTTCCTTTAAAAAACGCTTTAAAAAGAATATTTAATGTCGACGTTATTTCAATTCAACCTGGAGTTAAAACTGGATTGATGTTAAAAACTGATAATCCAAGTGAAATCGGTAATGATTTAATCGCGGATTTAGTAGGCGCAAAAGAGGAATATGGCTATCCGATATTAATCGCAGATTTAGGGACCGCTAGTAAGATATTGCTATTAGATAATAAAGGTGTGTTTACTAGTTGTTTAATTATGCCGGGATTAACTTTAAGTGCGAATAGTTTAATTTCTAAAGCCGCTTTGTTGCCTGAAGTCAGTCTAGAAGCACCAAAATCTATTTTAGCTAGTAACACAATTGAAGCGATGAATGCCGGCATTGTTTATGGTCATTTAGAAATGATTTTAGGTTTAATTAACCGCTATGAAAATGAATTAGGCTATCCTTGTAAACATATCATTACAGGTGGAAATAGCGTTTTCATTAAAGATTTATTACCAAAAGATTATATTTATGATGAAGACATTTGCTTAAAAGGTCTTAATCATATTATTAATAGAAATATTAATAAATAGAAAGAGGTTATGATTGATATGTCGATATTTCCAAAAATAACTGAAAGATATCAAAAAGAATTAGTGGAATCATTGAAACAATTCGTAGCGATCGATTCCGTTTATGATGAAAAAACAGTGACGAAATTAGATCCGTTTGGTAAAGGTGTCTCAAACGCTTTATCTTTTATTGCTGATTTAGCAAATAAAGATGGTTTTAAGGTCACTAACTACGACAACATGGTCGTAGAAATATTGTGCGGCGAAGGTGATAAAAATATCACCATCTTAGCTCACGCGGATGTTGTCCCGCCTGGAGAAGGGTGGAATCAAGATCCATTTATGGCGGTGGACCGCGGCGATCATTTTACTGGTAGAGGCGTGGCCGATGATAAAGGTCCTCTTTTATCGGCTTATTATGCTTTAAAAGCATTACGTGATAATCATTTGTTAGGCAATTATCAAGTGCGTTTCTTAGTAGGTGGAAATGAAGAAAGCGGTTCATTAGGTATGCATCATTATTTTTATACTTTGAAGAAACCGCAACCAAATGCTGGGTTTTCTCCTGATGCTTCCTTCCCTTTAATCTTTGCGGAAAAAGGCATCGTTAATTTTGCAGTTAAACATCATTTCCCAATTACTCATGTTAAAGAAATTCATGGTGGAGTTGCCGCTAATTCGGTTATTGAAAAATGTGAAATCATGATGGATAAAGATGATGGATTTATCCATTTCTTAGCAGTTGAACATTATGATTACGAAGTAGAATATATTGATAAAATGATGAAAGTGATAGTGCACGGAAAAGCCGCGCATGGTGCTTCTCCTGAATTAGGTGATAACGCCGGAATGAAAGCATTAGACGCTCTTGCCAAATTTTATCAAGATCCTAATTTAGAAATTATTATTAAGCATTATTCTTCTTTAACAGGTGCTGGTTTAGAAGCTTCTGCCCATAGTAAAGACATGGGTAATAATTCCTTAAATGTAGGTTTATTAAATTATAAGGATAACGAATTTTCTATGGTGGTTAATTTCCGCTATGTTGACACTTGTAAACCTAATGTTTTATTAGAGAACATTAAAAAGAATTCTGCTCCTTTTAATATTGAAATATTAGGCACTTCTAAACTTCTTTATTATCCAAAAAATTCTCCATTAGTGAAAATCTTACATCATAGCTACATCGATGAAACTAAAGATGATAAAACTCCGATTTTAGCAATTGGTGGTGGGACATACGCAAAAGAAGCTGATAACATCATCGCTTTTGGTATGGAACATATTGATTATGATTGTTATATGCACTCAAATCATGAACGTGTTAGAAAAGCCGACTTATTTAGCGGCATCGCGATTTACGCACGTGCTATTTACGATTTAGGAAAGGCATTAGATGAGAACAAAATATAAAGCTTGGGCTTTGCCATTTTTACAAGAACATCCCGAATTATTAGTGGATCCTTCCACCATAAATGATTTAAAAATGCCATTATTATTAGAAATCGGATCTGGGAAAGGGAAATTTTTAGTTGATATGGCGAATAAATATCCTGAACAAAATTTTATCGGTGTTGAACGTAATACCACTTGCTCTGGTATATTAGCCAAAAAATTATATGAAGGACATATCAATAACGCAAAATTAATGTATATCGACGCTGATAAATTATTGGATGAATTAAAAGATAATTCAGTAAAAACTATCTTCTTAAATTTCTCTGATCCATGGCCTAAAAAACGTCACGCAAAAAGAAGATTAACAGCGGAAAATTTCTTCCTTAAATATCACCGTGTATTAACTAAAGATGGAGAAATAATCTTTAAAACAGATAACCGTGATTTATATTTATTTACTTTAGAAACATTATCTAATTTATCTTCATTTACTATTACTAGTAACGATGATAATTACGATGGTTTAGATCCTTATGATGCTTTGACAGAATACGAAATCAATTTTCGCACAAAAGGACAACCAATATATCGAATAAAGGTTAAAAAATTATGAGAGATTATGTACTTTATTATTCCTATAAAAATATCGGCGATGTCTTAATTATTATTTTTAATAATGAACTAGAAAATAATCGTGTTGTGATTAATGATAATGTCGTATCGCTTTATCATGATGATGTGTTATTAGGATACAACATTTTTAATATTAAAGAAGTGGTGAAGATTAAAACAAATGGGCAAATCTTTTCACCATCTTTACCTTTAATAGAAATTATTAATTCCATTTTAGTCAATCATCAATTAACCACTTTAGAATTTAATGATAATCCCCAATATTTCGTGGGTGAAGTGATTGATGTTATCGATTTAGATGAACATAAAAAATATGTGATTGTTGACACAAAAAATGATGTCATAAGCACAATCATTAAAGATAAAAATGTTAATATTCATGACTTAGTGGTTGTGACAAAAAGTGGCACGAGACTAAATAATGGTGAATTAGTGAAGGAAAGTGTATTTGAAGGCACATTACTAAACGGTCATATTTGCACAAATAAAGAATTAGGTTTATCTTTTGACGATGAAATAGTCGTTGTTGATGATAAAAATATGTTAGGAAAAGACTTTTTCCAAATGGAGGAAACAAATTATGTTGGAGATTGAATTAAAGGAACAAGGAAAGATATCTCGTTTAACGAACAAGACATTCCAATTTGATCCCAAATTAAAAGATGGATTTTATTCCGCAAATTATTTTTTAAAAAGCAATAAAATCGTTAAAGAAAATGAACCAAACCACATTGTCACGATGCAATGGTTTCAAAGAAGAGATGACACAATGCTCTGTGGTGTTGATGAGGCAATTGCATTAATTCATACATTTGCGATTCACCCAGAAGAATTAGAAATCGAAGCTTTAAATGATGGAGATATCATTAATTATGGTGAACCTGTCTTAAAAGTTACTGGTAAATATGAAAATTTTGGTTTCTTAGAATCAGTCGTGGACGGTATTTTAGCTCGCCGTAGCAGCGTGGCCACAAACGTATATAACGTGATGAAGGAAATTGGTGATACACCAATCTTCTCGATGGGGGATCGTCAAGACGATTATCATACACAAATTGGTGATGGCTATGCAACTTATGTTGCGGGCATTAAAAAAGTATCGACTGACGCGCAAGGATTATGGTGGGGTGGAAAAGGTATGGGAACAATGCCACATGCTTTGATTCAAATTTGTGGTGGTGATGTACTTAAAGCCGCTGATATTTATTTAAAATCATTCCCAAACGAAAAAGTCACCGCTTTAATCGATTACCATAATAATGTGGTTCGTGATTCTTTACTTTTAGCGAGACATTTAAAAGAAAAATTAAACGCTGTCCGTGTCGACACTTCTAAATCATTAATCGATCATTATTTCGATGATAAAGATACTAGTGGATTTGATCCTCATGGTGTTTGTAAAGAATTGATCTTTGCTTTAAGAAAAGCGTTAGATGATGAAGGTTTTACCTATGTAAAAATTGTTGTTTCTTCTTCATTCACAGCCGAAAAGATCAAAGAATGGAAAGCGTTAAATGTCCCAGTTGACATGTATGGTGTTGGAACATATTTTGTCAACAATACGACATGTGGATTTACCGGCGATTTGGTCATGCTTGACGGAAATAAACAAGCAAAAGAAGGAAGAGAAAATTATCCAAATAGTCGCTTAAAGAAAGTAGCGTATCCTATCTATTAATCATTCAATTTTAATAACAAAAAAAGCCGTTAAGAACATTAACGACTTTTTCTTTGCTTGTAATCTTAGATTAGAGCTTACGGTTGTAGAATTCAACGATTTGACTTTCTTGAATATCTTTTGGTAATTCATTGCGTTCAACTTCGCGCACATATTTACCAGAAAGTTTTTCCGCATCAACTTCAACCCAAGGCCATTTTGTTCCTAATGAATCTAAAGATTCTTTAACAACTTTAAGATCGCGGCTGTTTTCTCTGATTGCGATAACATCACCAACAGAGCATAATGCGGATGGGATATCAACTTTCTTTCCGTTGACTTCGACGTGACCGTGGTTGACTAATTGTCTAGCTGCTCTACGTGTACGAGCGAAGCCCATACGATAGACTAAATTATCAAGACGGCTTTCTAATAATTTCATGAAAGCGACACCTGTGACTTCTTTAGAAGCTAAAGCGATCATGAATAAGCGACGGAATTGTCTTTCGTTGACACCGTACATTTGTCTTAATTTTTGTTTTTCTGTTAATTGTTTACCGTATTCTGATAATTTCTTTTTACGAGCGTTACCATGTTGGCCTGGCCCATAAGGACGTTTCTTTAATTCTTTACCAGTTTCGAGTGTAGAAAAACCAAGACGACGGCTTCTTTTCCAATCTGATCCTGTATATCTCATGATATATCCTCCTTTTCTTTATTTTTTTGCAAAATAATGAATAGGTGTGAATCCCTGACTCCGGGTGTTCTTATTTCACCATTGAGCTTCGGCTACTTCTTAATTAAGAACATCAGACAAGTCGTATTCACATGCTGCATTACATGCAGTATTAATATAATAAATACCGACATTATAATCAAACTTTTTTTCATCTTTTTCATCGATTTTTGCCTTTTAAACCAGTATTATCGAACAAACGATTGTTTTATTTACAATAAAGTTGCGGTGAAGCATAAAAACATTTAGAATTAATTCACAAGATATTAAAAAATACAATTTTATTGTAATTCGATATATAGAACATAATTGGAGGGAATTTTATGCATATCTTAGCTTCTGATAATAACATTGTTGGTATTGCCATTATCATCTCCGTTATCGCAGTTATTCTAGTGATTGTTTTTATTCTTTTATATGTTTTTGTCTTTTCTCGTAAAGCCTATAAACGTCAAATCCGTGATTTAGAAAAGAAATATTCTTATTGCAACGCTTTGCTGGTGGGTCAAGATAGTCAATATATTAACCGTTTAGAAATTATTTCGCGTACAAATCTTTTATATGTGGAAAAATACACAAAATATTCTAAACGCTTTAAAGAAGTATTTGAAAATGATGATCGTTTTGCTCAATCAATGTTAAAGCAACTCAACTCTTTAGTGGCGGGAGGACAATATAAAAACCTTAAAGCTGTCATTAGTGACGCAAAGCACGCAATTAATTCTTTTGAAGAAGCGGTGACTTTATTAGACCGCGATTTAGTGGAAGTGATTAAACCGGAAGAAGAAGCAAGACAAGCTATTTTGAAATTAAGAGAAAATTATCGTCGCGTTAAGAAAATCTTTTATTCCAATTCTAACGACCTAGAATTAGTGGCAACTTCATTTACAAAAGTTTTTGATAAATTAGACCGTAACTTTTTAGATTTCGATGAACATATTGAAAGTGCTGAATATGAAGAAGCTAATAATTTATTGCCAGTAATCGCGAATGTTATTAAGGCATTAGAATCCGCATTATCTTCTCTACCTAATTTATGCATCGTTTTACAAACTGTCGTACCAGAAAAGATTCATAATTTAACAAACGAATATACAGAATACGAAAGAAAAGGTATCCCATTATTCAATTTATCTTTCCGTCATAAAGTCGATGAATGGAATCAAACTTTAGAACATGTTAAAAATTCTTTAATCCAATTAAAGACCGCTGGGATCATGGAACAATTAGAGAAAATCATTGAAGAAGTGGAGCAAATGCATAATCGCTTAATTAATGAAATTGAAGATAAAAAAATCTTCGAAACAGAAGAATTAGGCCTTTATCAAAGTGCGATTAATTTAGAAAAAGAATTCTTAAAAATCTGTTCTTTATTACCGGAAGTAAATGATGTTTATATCATCTGTAAAGAACAATTACAAAACATCGAAGTTTTAAAGACTGATATGAATAATCTCGGTAAATCTAAGCGTGTCTTAGATAATTACATCCATAGTGGAACAAAACAACCTTATTCCATCTTACGTAGTAAAATGGAAGAATTGAAAAAAGATTATGATGTTGCTTATAAAGGCATTCAAGATTTCAAGGCTTATATCGAAGGATTAAAGTCATATTCTGAAGAAGCTTATAGCATGGTGTTTGTCTATTATTATAATTGTAAAAAATGTGAAGCGATGTTAAGAGAAATTAACGTCACTCCTTTATACGATAATTATCAACCGCAAATTGAGACTTGTTATAATTTACTCAATGAAATTGATCAAACAATTAAAACAAAACCAATCGATGTTGCGGCCGTTAATGAAAAAGTAGAAGAATTAAAACATATCGCAAATGCGTTATTTGAAGATATTGAAAATAAATATCGTGAATGCCAATTAGCGGAGTCAGCGATTGTTTATGCCAATAGAGACCGCAAACACCAACAAGATGTGCATCAACAATTGTGCGTTTTAGAAAAATCTTTCTTTAACGGGGAATTTGGCAAAGTTTATCATGACGCGAACTCCTTATATCGCCGCATGCATGTCGAAGATTCAAACAATGGCCGATAAAGAAATAATATTTTTAGATAATGCTTCTACCACTTTAGTGGATGAAGAAGTAATAGAAACTTTTAATAAAGTTAAAAAACAATATTTTGCCAATCCTTCTAGCATCCATTTATTAGGGCAAGAAGCAGACCGCTTGTTATTAAAAGCTAGAACGCAAATATTGCATCTTTTTAATATTGAATCTAGTCATGAATTAATATTTACAAGCGGGGCCACCGAAGGCAATAATTTAGCGATTAAAGGTTATTGTTTATACAATAAAAATCGCGGAAAACATATTATCACTTCTAATATTGAACATCCTTCTGTTTTAGAAATATTCTATCAATTGAGAGATTATTTTGGCTTTGATATTACGGTATTGCCCGTTAATGAAGCAGGTATTATTGAAGTTAAACAATTAAAAGACGCAATAAAAAAAGAGACAATATTAGTTTCCCTTATGGCGGTTAATAATGAGATTGGTTCCATTAATCCGATTAAAGAAATGGCGGCTTTATTAAAAGATTATCCTTTAATTGCTTTTCATGTTGACGCCACACAAGCGATTGGAAAAATTGATTTGCCATATCAAGATATAGATATGTTCACTTTTAGCGGTCATAAGATTCATGGACTCAATAGCAGTGGTTGTTTATTAAAAAGAAAAAACATTAATTTATTACCGCTATTCTCTGGTGGAGGACAAGAAAATAATTATCGAAGTGGCACAAGTGATGTCGCGCTTTTTGCTTCATTAGCCAAGGCACTTAGACTATCTTTATCAAGAAAAGAACAACTATATGTACATGCAAAAAGATTATCTTCTTTATTAGTGGATTATTTATTAAAGCATCCTGACTTATATGTTTTAAATTCAAAAGAAAATGTTCATATTGTGAATTTTTCATTATTAAATAAAAAAGCTAGTGTGGTCGTGGAAGCTTTATCTAATGCAGGTATTATGGTTAGTAGTGTTTCTGCTTGTCACGCAAAAGAAGAACCAATCAGTTATGTTGTGCAAGCAATTAAACATAATGAATTATTAGCCCATAACACAATTCGTGTTAGTGTGGATTTATCAAATAATGAAAATGATATAAATAAGTTTATATCATCGTTAGAAAAGATCGTGGAGGAAGTGAAATAATATGATGACATATGACCATATAATGATTCGTTTTGGTGAATTATCCACTAAAGGGAAAAACAAAAAAGATTTTATTCGTATCTTAGCTAAAAATGTTAAACAAGCATTGAAAGATTTCCCCTCTTTAGAGTTTGAGACGAGATTTGACCATATTTATGTGATATTAAACGGCGAAGATTATCAACCTGTTATCAACCGTTTGCAAGGTGTCAGTGGTATTCAATCTTTATCTTTAGTTTATAAATTAATTGACCGCGACATTGAAAAAATTAAAGAAACTTCGTTGATGTTGATTCAACAAGAAGAAGGAAATACTTTTAAAATTAAAGTCAAAAGAAGTGATAAACAATATCCGATTATTTCTGATGATATTACACGGATGGTTGCCGGTCATATCTTAAGAAATTTATCTTTGAAAGTTGATGTTCATAACCCCGATATCCTTCTTTCTATCGAAGTAAGAAATGAAGCTTGCTATATTTTTGCAAAAACATTCTTAGGGGCAGGCGGTTATCCTTTAGGAGTAGGTGGAAAATCGATGCATATGCTTTCTGGCGGAATTGATTCTCCGGTCGCGGCTTATTTAATGATGAAAAGAGGCGTAAGCATTGAATGCATTCATTTTGCTTCTCCTCCATATACACAACAAGGGGTTATCTATAAATTAGAAGATTTATTAAAAGTATTAAATAATTATCAGCCTCGTATCCGCTTGCACATTATTCCTTTTACCAAGATTCAAGAAGCGATATATGATCATGTTCCAGAATCTTATTGTATTACGATGATGCGAAGAATGATGTTCCGCCTAGCGGATCGTCTAGCAAAAAGAAGAAAATGTCCTGTTATCTCTAGTGGGGAATCTGTTGGTCAAGTTGCTAGCCAAACATTAATATCGATGAAAGTAATTAACGAAGTGACAAACACACCGATAATTCGTCCATGCGCCTGTATGGATAAAGTTGACATTATCAATATTTCTAAGAAGATTGGCACTTATGATATCTCAATTAGACCATTTATTGATTGCTGCACAATCTTCACTCCTAAAAATCCTAAAACCGCTCCTCATTTAGATGAATGTTTAAAATTCGAAAATGAATTCGATTATGAACCTTTAATTCAAGAAGCGTTAAATAATCTCGAAGTAAAATTTATCTCGAGTGAAGAAGATAATAATGACGATTTATTATAAATAATAAAACACCTTAAGACTTCCACATCTTAAGGTGTTTTTTGTGTGTTTAATGTTATTTAGTCCAACCTTTAACACTATCAAACATGCCGTTTGCTAATGTGTCTTCATAATCGAGGCCGTCCTGCCAGGAGAATAAACCAGCCAAACCAAGGTTTTTGGCGTATTCAGCCTTTTTAGCAATTGAGAGTTCGTTATCATATACAATAACTTTACCTTCTGCTTCATTAACAAGATATGGAACTTGAGCTTGGTCATCATAACAATATACATATCCGGAATTGCCATTATTGTATGTTTCGATAATAGCGGAAAAATGCATTATTGCTAAACCTGTATAAGAGCTACCTATACCAATTGTTGTGCCGGTGCTACCTATACCACTGACACCAGAATAGACACGTCCATAATATGGGATTCCTAATAATAATTTATTAGTTGGCACTCCAGCATTAATATAATAACCGATTGCTTTTTCACAGCTTGAATAACTCGACAAGGTGTTATTGTCACCAAAAGTATATTTATATAATGCTGAACAATGTTGTACAGTGCCTGTTGATTGTAAATCGTATGTCATTACGTTGAAATAATCGACATAATTTTGTGAATTTGTCACATCATAACGCTTCCAAGTATCAACCCCGACTGAAGACATTACTAAGAGCGAAGAATTTAAACCTTTAACACCTTCATAAACATCTTTCATTAAAAGGGTATAATTAGTGGCTTCTTCAGCTTTTGGGAACTCCCAATCAACATCAACACCATCAATACCATTATCCCTAATTGCTGTTACGATGTTATTTACGAATGTGGCACGTAATTTAGCACTTGCAGAAATAATAGACATTTGTGTTGGTTCTTGGATAGGTATTGGGTTTTGGATAGAGAATAATACTTTAGTGCCGTAGCCCTTTTCTTTAATAGTATTCTTAATTGTTCTTGCTCGATACATTGTATCTGCCATATCAGAAAATGTACCATCGGCGTTAGGATGAGCGAATGCACAAATCACGATATCAGAATTCTTTAAAACATTATCGGATGTTTTTAATGTGTTTGTGTATAAATAAGAAACCGCTAAACCTTTTTGATAATCAGAGTTGTAATATGCATATAAAGTAGTGCTGTTACCGTATTGATATAAAGATAAAGCGTCTTTATTGTTTTGTGCTTTCCAATATTTAAAGACATCTCCACTTTTGATTACTTCTGGGACAGTAGCGAGGTTATTATAAGTAATTTCATAAATAGAGGCGTTTTCTTTAGTGTAAATTTTTGCGCTTATTGAAGCCCCTTCACTAGACCCAGATAGAGATTGGCCAAAATGAATCACATTACCGATTTTAACTTTAGGTTCATCTTTTGCAGGATCGAAAAAATCTGTATTTATTGTTGTATAATCATCATGCCAATAAATCCAATAATCACTGTTTGTTAAAACTTCTTGATTAGATGTACCTGCGGCAACATATTGATTAACTTCGTATTCATTTGTTAAGTTATGTATTTTTAAACCTAATTTGTATGCCCATAAGAAAGATTGATTTTTAACAGAGCTGGGCATAATGATTATTTTAGAAGCATACATAGCGAAATAAGTTCCAGCTTTTTCAGTATAGTAGAACCCATTATTTTCTGTTAGTTCGCAGAAATGTGTTTTTGGTTCATGATCTGCGATCGAACCACCATTAGTGTGATAAGTGATAGTAAAGTCTTCGTACACGGACGCGCATGGATAATATAAGGTAATATAATTGACATTTACTTCCGCTTCATTATTATTTTCTAAGCGTAAATATAATGGGGAATTATTTGTAAAAGTATATTCGCCTTCAGTAGATAATGTCACTTCATCAGCGTATTCTTCATCATTAATTTGATTAAAAGCATGTTTTAAAGTAAGGGGAGAAGA
>JAXERM010000011.1:0-2921 GCA_034116505.1 Bacilli bacterium | reverse complement strand
GGTGATGAGAATATGGTGTTATCTAGTTGGATTAGTGATTCCACAATTGGTAATCATAATGAAATTGGCCCATATGCAAAATTGCGCGCAGGCACAATGATCGAAAATAATTGCCGTGTCGGAAATTTCGTTGAACTAAAAAATGCTCATTATCACGATGGAGTAAAATCTGCTCATTTAACATATATTGGTGATACAGAAGTAGGTCAAAAAACAAATATTGGCTGTGGCACAGTAACAGCAAATTATGACGGCTTTAATAAAGATCGTACAACCATCGGTGAAGAATGCTTTATTGGTAGTGGCACAATCATGGTTGCTCCTATTAAAATTGATGATCGTTCCTTTACTGCTGCTGGTTCAACTATTACTAAGGATGTTAATAGTGATGATATGGCAATAGCGAGAGCTAGACAAGAAACAATCCCTCATGGATATACTACTTTTAGGGCTAAAGCAAAAGCGAAAAAGGAAGCAAAAGTACATAAGGAATAAAATATGTTAATTATAGATTGTTTTGGACACAATATTTATATTGATGATAGGATTGTCGGTTATATAAAAGACAATACTCTCTTAATTGGGGGTAAAAAATTCGCTGAAATAACTGACGACGGCATTATTTATATGGATAATCGCGAAATTGGTTTTGTCGATGATGATGGAAGTATTATCATCAACGATCGAGAAGTCGGTTATATTAATGAGCAAAATGACTTTGTTTTTCACAAAACATTGGCAAATTCATAAAAATAAATGAATTTTTACGGAGATTTAATCAAATTATGATAGTTATTGGTATTGATATTGGTGGCACTTCAATTAAAGGGGCCGCGATTAATGAATTAGGTAAAGTGTTAGATCGTTTCTCCCTTCCTGTAATTCAAGGAGAAGATCAAGAAATCACAGTTAAAAAATTAGCGGACACAATTAATAATTTTAAAAAAGAACACGATTATGATGAACCTTATTGTGGTGTAGGTATTGGTGTTCCTGGAATTATAGATTCTGATAAGGGAATTGTCTGCAGTTCTGCAAATTTAAGATGGGAAAATTTACCATTAAAAAAGATGATTGAAGAACAAACAGGATTGGCCACAAAGATTACAAATGATGCGAACGCTGCTGCACTTGGTGAAACAGTATTTGGTAGTGGCAAAAATTATCATAGTTCAGTCATGATTACATTAGGCACTGGTGTTGGTGGCGGTGTGGTCATCGATGACAAATTAGTGGAAGGTAACGAAGGCAAAGGCTTTGAATTAGGCCACATGGTCATCCAATTAGATGGTCGTCCTTGTGGTTGTGGTAGAAAAGGTTGCTTTGAACAATACGCAAGCGCATCTGCTTTAATATTTGATACAAAAGAAGCGATGAAAAATAATCCTTCTTCTCGTTTACATCAAATTGCGGAAGGTTTAGGTATTGTTGATGGTCGTGTGAGTTTTATTGCCGCAAAAGAAGGCGATGAAGCCGCTATTAAAGTTGTTGAAAATTACGTGAAATATTTATCTGAAGGTTTATTAAATTATTGCAACATCTTCCGCCCAGAAGTCATTATCTTATCTGGCGGGATCGCTAACGAAGGTAAATATTTAACCGACAAGATTATTAAATATTTTGAAGAACACCATTATGGTTATTACGGTAATGGTATGCCTAAAGTCGATGTTGTTATCGCTTCTTTAGGTTATGATTCTGGAAAGATTGGTGCAGCCGCACTGTTCCTTAAATAATAATTATGAAAAAAGAAGAAATAACATTTAAAGAAAATGTCCTTTATGAAGGACGCATCTTATCACTTCACTGCGATGAAGTTATTTGCCCAAACGGCAGACACTCTAAAAGAGAAGTAGTCCATCACCGTGGTGGAGTATGTGTTCTAGCAATTAAAGATAATAAGATCGCTTTGATTAGACAATTTAGATATGCATATAAAGAGGAGATGTGGGAACTTCCTGCAGGCAAATTAGAAATAGGTGAAAAACCTTATGATACCGGAATTAGGGAATTAATCGAAGAAGTTGGTTTAAAAGCTGATAAATTAATTGATCTAGGACAAATTTATCCAACTTGTGGTTATTCTAACGAGATCATATATCTATATTTAGCGGATAACGTGCAAGAAGTGGAAAGACACTTAGATATTGATGAAGTAATTGATGTTTATTATTTCAGCAAAGAAGAAATTATTGATTTAATCAATAAAGGTGAAATTAAAGACGCAAAAACAATATGTGCGATGATGAAATATCTTACATTAAATAAGGAGTTATAGTTATGCAATTAGTCATTTTAGCAGCCGGTATGGGTTCTCGGTTTGGAGGCTTAAAACAAATGGAACCAATGGATGATTACGGAAACTTCATTCTTGATTATTCCATTCATGACGCAAAATTAGCGGGTTTTGATAGTGTTATTTTTGTCATCAGAAAACAACATTATGAAATCTTTAGAGAAACAATTGGTAAAAGAGTTGAACCAATTATTAAAACGGAATATGCATTCCAAGAAAATGATGATTTACCGGAAGGATTTGTTTCTCCAGCAGATAGAACAAAACCATGGGGAACCGCTCACGCTTTATTAGCAGCTAGAGATTTAATTAAAGATAATTTTATTATCATTAACGGCGATGATTATTATGGACAAGAAACATATAAAGTCGCGGCAGATTTTTTAAGATCTTTACCAAAAGATAGCAAAGGAGTATATGCGAACATCGCTTTTAATATCAATAACACTCTCGCTGAAAATGGAGCGGTTAAAAGAGGCGTATGTTTTTATGACAAAGAACATTATTTAACCAAAATGATTGAATCTTCTGTTATTAAAAATGATAAAGGGGATGTTGTTGCCACTCCACTTAATGGCGAGCCAGAATTCATCGCTAGCAAAGACCAACTAGTGTCCATGAATCT
>JAXERM010000010.1:0-4547 GCA_034116505.1 Bacilli bacterium | reverse complement strand
GCGGCGAACGAGAAAAATTTATTAGCTGGAAATATTGTCAAATTAGTGACAAAAGAATTAAACGGCAGCGGTGGCGGTAGAAACGATTTAGCGTCTGGTGCCGGAAAAAATAAAGATAATATCGAACACGCATTAAAAGTCGCGCTTGATGAAATTAGTAAATAAGAGGTGAGTTATGGATAAAAAAGAATTGACTGTAGTGGATGAACAAGGGGTAGAACATTTATTGCACGTTTTATTCACTTGTGATAACGAAGAAAGAAAAGCATTATATGTCTTCTTATATGAAAATAATCCAGATGAAGTCATGGTCATGCGTTATGATGAAGCAACAAATGGATTAATGGAAATAGAAGATGAAGATGAATATCAAGAATTAGAAGAGATCTTCAATTCTTACCAAGAAGATCCAACATTTCAAACAATTAAATAAATAAGACAATACCTAAAACCGCTGAAAGACATAATAGTAAGATCGGATTTAGGTTTTTCTTTTGCACTTTTTTATAAATAATAAGGAAGACTCCTAAGGATAATAACAAAGTTAAAGAAATACGATCGATATTAAAATCGGTTTGGAATAAATCTTCACCGCTATAAAACGCTAATTTGAGGAAAAACATAATCGCAGTAGCTAAAATTAAAGCGACAATGACTGGCCTGACTCCGTTTAAAGCACCTTGAACTGCTTTAGTTTGGATAATTTTTCTTAAAATTAAGAAAACAAGAATAATAATGATAAATGAAGGGGTGACCACACCCAAAGTGGAACATATTGCCCCAAAAACACCTCCGACATGATTACCGACGAAAGTGGAGATATTAATAGCAAATGGTCCAGGAGTCGCTTCACTAATTGCGATAAAATTACTTAATGTTCCTTCGTTGATCCAACCTCTACCAACTACTTCGTTTTGAATCATCGGAATCATTGCGTAGCCACCGCCAAAGGTAAATAAACCTATAAGAAAGAATACATAAAATAATTCAAAATAAACCATTATTTACTCTCCTTTCTTTGATTTAATAAACCATTAATTAAGCCAACTATTAATCCAAAAGCAATTAAGATTAATGAACCGCGATTACAAATAGCTAAAATAGTGGGGTTCATAAATGGTTTGCATATACTTATTGATAACATTGTTATCAATGTAATGACAAAAATCGTGATAGAAAAAGCGTTACGCTTAATCGCTTTATTTAACTTTATCACCGCATTTACCAATAAGATAATAACCCCAACTTTTAATCCTTTAAAAGCCGCTTGAACAATAGTTAATTGCATGAATGTTTCATAGAATAATGAAATGATATAAATGATAATAAAAGATGGTAATATTAGTCCGAGTGTAGCAAAAAAACTGCCCCAAAAACCAGCAACCTTAAAGCCGATATAAGTGGCAGTATTAACGGAAATTGGACCAGGAGTAGATTCTGATATGGCTAAAATATCTAAAATATCGTTATCATTTGCCCATTTTCTTTTTTCAACGACTTCCTTTTGAATAATAGGAATCATTGCGTATCCGCCACCAAAAGTAAAAGCACCAACTTTTAGAAAAGTTAGAAATAAAATCAATACTTGATACAATTTCGATTCTTTTCTTGCCATAACGCTAATCATTATATATAACCTAATGGAATAAATAAACTATGGAAATTGCATATCGTTATTGTTATAATAACGCTTGCAAATAAATGAGGTGTTATTATGGCAGAGAAAAATAAACTTACTAAAGCCGGTTATAAAAAATTAAATGATGAACTTCGTCAATTAATTGACGTTGAACGTGAAAAAGTTAAAGCCCAATTAGCGGAAGCCCGCGCTCAAGGTGACTTAAGTGAAAACGCTGATTACGATGCTGCTAGAGATAAACAAGCGGAAATTGAAGCTCGTATTAATGAAATTGAATATATTCTTAATAACTCAGAATTAATCAAAGAAGACGCCAAAACTTCAAAAGCATCATTAGGTTCCAGCGTTGTAATCGAATTTATTGAAACTGGTAAACAAAGCGAATATCAAATCGTTGGCACAGTCGAAAGTGATCCAATGAATGGTAAGATTTCCAATTCTTGTCCATTAGGTGAAGCGATTATCGGTAAACAAGTCGGTGATGTCGTTGATGTCAAAGCAATTAAAAAATACAAAGTTAGAATTGTAAAAATTTCATAAAAAAATAGATTTTTTCTCACTAAATCTTATATAGCCTCCTACATATATATAGGAGGTTTTATTTTATGTTTAAAATCATGATCGGCGTGGTAATCGCCGCTGCTGTGATTATTATTGGTTTTATGGTCATTGACCCGAAAGTCAATATGAATGGCAGCAATATTACCGATGTTTCAAGTGTTAACGCTAATTCTTATACGATTGAAGGAGAAGTAGTTAAACCAGGAACATATAAAATGGATAACGAGGTCACAATGGCTGATCTCATAGAAGCAGCAGGAGGTTTAACTAATAATAGCGACGAATTAGCGTTTTTCTATGACGTTACTTTAACTGCTGGTTCTTCTTATTACATCGCTAGTAAATATGACGCTAATGATGTGTGCAACAATAGTGCAATTGAAAAAGTAAATATTAATAAAGATAATGCTGAAACATTAACTAAAATTAATGGTATTACATCAAGCATTGCTAATTCGATTGTCTCTTACCGCATGGAAAACACTACATTCACGACATTAGAACAACTCATGGATGTTTACGGCATCGGCAATGCCACTTATCGAAAAATACGTAATTATATTACTTTACACGAGTGATCATCTTATTAATCTTTCTTTTCTATTGGCTTGGTCTATCTTGGTCCTTTTCGATGATTTTTTTCAGTATTTTAGGACTAATTGCTTTTGTTATTGTTTTAAAGAAATATAATATAAAGGTAGGCGTTCTTTGCTTAAGCTTCACTTTAATGGGTGTAGGAGTAAATGTTTTGACACAACGATACACCTTGTCCGCTCCTACAAAGTATGGTGTAGTAAGCGAAGCGAAAGATAATTATTTTATCTTTCAATCTTTAGAAAGATATTACGTCTATCAAAAAGACAATCAATTTGAGGCAGGTGATGTATTAAAAATAAGTGGTGAGATAACTAATATCGATTTTAGTGTTGTGGAGTCCGGCTTTGATTTTAATCAATATTTATCAAATAAAGGAATTAAACATCAATTAATTATTAAGGAATATACTTATCTAATTAAAACACCATTAAGGATGAATGCTTATAAAAAATCCATATTGAACGGATTAAATAAAGAAGCAAAGGAATTCATCTCGAGTGTGATGTTTATGAATTCATTAGATGGTGAATTTGTTCAAGGTTTAGAAAAACTACATTTAGGAAGGTTCACGACCGTAAATGGGTTTTATTTATATGCTTATGTGTCATTAATATCGTTAATATTATCGTTTTTGATGAAAAAGCGATGGGGAGAATTTATTGCAATATTATCAATTGCGCCGTATTTATTGTTTACGATAGGTAAATTTACTCCCTTTAGGGTATTCGTCTTTATGTTAGCGAGGCATATTAATAAATATTTCCTAAATAATAAATTTAGTAATATTACTATCGTAGGGTTCTTCGGACTGATATTTCTATTAATCGATCCATTTTTATCTAAGCAATTATCATTTATTGTCGCTTTCTTGGCGATATTATGGCAAGGACTACTAAGAGAATTAAATTGTCATAAAGGCATAAAATTAAAAATATATTATGCGACCATGTCGTTTTTGGCCTTTATCCCTCTAGAAATATATTTCTATCAGGGGGTTACGCCTAGTTTAATTTGGAATAGTGTCATCCTAGGACCGTTAATGCTTTTCACAGGTTTTCTTTCTGTATTAACGCTATGTAAATTGCCTTTTGCATCGGTTTTGATAGGTTTTTCCGCTCAAGCGATTAATAAGGTTAGTAATTTCCTAGGAAAATTCAGCTTTTCAATCAACTCCAACAATTTTAATCTCTATGGTTGCTTGCTTTATTACATCGCTCTCATCTTGATTGTCTATTTTTCTTTTACAAAATTTAAACCTTTTTTAAGACCATTAAAAGCAATATTTTATTGCTCTTTATTCATATATTTTCTACCGATCAATAATCTTATTACCGCAGAAGTATCTTTTATCAATGTAGGTCAAGGAGATGCTTGCTTAATCCGTAAAGGAGATACGAGTGTATTAATCGATACTGGTGGCTCTATTTATCAAGATCTAGCCTTAGAATGCTTGATTCCATATTTCAAAAAGAAACAGCTATATGATATTGATTTAGTAATTACGACACACGATGATTTTGATCATTCAGGAGCATTAGAAAGCCTAAATAATCATTTTAAAGTTAAAAAATATGTTAATAGTGCATCTAATTTTCCTATTTCCATCGATGGTATAACGTTAAAGAATTACAATCGTTATTTAGATGAATATACGGAAGAAAACGAGAAATCTTTAGTAATTGGTTTTACATTATTAAAGAAGAATTTTTTAATCATGGGTGATGCACCAATCAGTATTGAAAAAAGGATA
>JAXERM010000009.1:0-22983 GCA_034116505.1 Bacilli bacterium | reverse complement strand
ACGGAATTTAGTTTAAGAATTTACGCAAACCATATCTTTGTGGCGCGCCCGGGACGATTCGAACGTCTGACTCCCTTCTTAGGAGGAAGGTACTCTGTCCAGCTGAGTTACGGGCGCGTTTATAAATATGGATTAGATAACGTTTTTCTTTTCTAAATCTTGTTTAAAGAAATTAACGACATCGCGATAAACTTCTTCACGATTATCTTCATTCAGAATTTCATGACGCATGTGTTCATAAACCTTTGTTTGCACATTCTTGACGTTTAAATCTTTATACATCTTTTCTAATTTAGAAACAGAAGCGCCATAATTAGTAACTGGGTCTTCACTACCAGAAATAATAAATATATCTAAATCTTTACGAATTTTTTGTAAGAATCTCTTTTTATATAAACGATTCATGCCTTTCAAAAATTCATAACAGAAACCGTTTGTAGGACCGTATCCACATAATGGGTCAGCAATATATTTATCAACATTTTCTTGGTTGTAACTTAACCAATCAAAAGCTGTTTTTTTATCTTCAATTTTCTTATTGAAATTACCAAACATTAATTTGTTTAACAATTTTGCTTTCTTATTGCGATTTGATTTTTTAACTATCATCTTTGATAAGAAGAAACCTAATGGGACAGCAGGATTTTTACTACCACTTCCACATAAAACAACCTTAGAGACGTGTTCTGTATATCTTTGAATATAGTCTTGACACATAAATGATCCCATCGAGTGAGAGAAAATAAATGTTGGACGGCAAGAGATACGAAGTTTGACCACTAATGCGTCAACTGCTTGCACCATTTTTCTAAAACTTGAAGAAGGAACAAGACCAATATTAGATAAATCTTGTTTAACATTTTCACCTTGACCATAAGCATCAATACAATAAACATTGAAACCTTCTTTGTTTAAATATTGAGCGAAATGATCGTAGCGGGAAGAATGTTCTTCCATACCTTCCATAATAATGACATTTGCGACACTATTTTCTACATGCCAACATAAGCCATATAAAACATCACCGTTTTTGTTTTCGATTGAAATTCTTTGTGCTTTACTCATCGATATTTTCTCCTTTATTTATCATATCCATTTGGATTATTCTTTTGCCAATTCCAGCTATCGCGACATGCGTCTTCAATCGTTAATGCTGTTTTGAATTTCATTTCTTCGTAAGCTTTGTTAACGTCTGCGTAATTTTCATCAACATCACCAGGACGTCTTGGACAAATCACATATGGAATTTTAATATTATTCATCTTTTCAAAAGCGTGTACTAATTCGAGAACGCTTGTGCCTCTACCAGTTCCAAGATTATAGATCACTAAACCTGGTTTTGATTCTAATTTTCTTAATGCGGTTAAGTGACCGTGCGCCAAATCAACCACGTGAATATAATCTCTCACACCAGTGCCATCAACGGTTTTATAATCATCACCATAAACATTTAAGTGATCTCTTTTACCAACTGCAACTTGAGTGATATAAGGCATTAAATTGTTTGGAATACCGTTAGGATCTTCACCGATTAAACCAGAAGGATGAGCACCAATTGGATTGAAATATCTTAAGATTGCAATATTTGCTTTTGGATTTTCTTTAGCGAAATCTTTGAGCATATATTCGATATCTAATTTTGTTTGTCCATAAGGATTAGTGCATCCTCCGACAGGATCATCTTCTCTTAATGGTACTTTCTTTGGAACACCATATACAGTAGCGGAGGAAGAGAATACTAAATTATGTACATGATATTTTTTCATTAATTGAAGTAATACTCTTGAACTACCGACATTGTTAGCGATGTATAATTGTGGTTTATTAACGCTTTCGGCTACGCTTTTTAAACCGGCAAAATGAATGATATCAGAAATATTTTCATTCGCGAAAATCTCATCCATTTTCGCTTCATCTTGCACAGAAGCTTGGTAAAACTTCACTTTTTTACCTGTTATTTGATAAATACGATTCAATACTTCAGGTTTAGAATTTGAATAATTATCGACGATAACAACTTCATATCCATGGTTGATTAATTCAACAACTGTATGGGAACCGATATAACCAGTTCCTCCTGTAACCAAAATTGACATTACCTTTTCCTCATTTCTTCTTGGATTAATTTATTAGTTAATGCAGGATTAGCTTTACCTTGGGATAATTTCATCACTTGTCCCACTAAGAAACCAATCGCTCGGTCTTTACCATTTTTAAAATCAACAATTGATTGAGGGTAAGTATCTAATACTTGAACCACAATCTTTAATAAACTGGCTTCGTCAGAAATAACTGACGCACCTGTTTCTTTAATGTATGTGTTAGGGTCTTCATCTTTTTCTAACATTTTCTTAAAGATTTCACGGCCCTGTTTATTGGATAAAGTACCTTTTTCAATGATTTTAATTAATGTCGCTAGGTGAGCCGCTGATACATTAAATTCTTTGATGGAGATACCATTTTTATTTAACACTGCTTGAATATCCACTAACACCCAGTTAGCAGCCAATTTAGCGTTCGCACCTTCTTTGACTAAAACATCAAAATATTCACAATTATCTTTATTAGAAATTAATAAATTACAATCGTATTCATTTAGTCCTAATGCCTCATAACGTTTTAATTTTTCTTCCGCTAATTCGGGAGAAGATTTAATCGCTTCCAAAACAAATTCATCACTTAATTTAATAGGAGCGATATTTGGTTCGGTGAAATATTTATAGTCGACTGCATCAGTTTTTACACGCATTAAAACAGTCTCTTTAGTAGCTTCATCAAAACGTCTTGTCTCTTGTTGAACTACACCACCGCTTAATAAAACGGCTTCTTGTCTTTTAATTTCAAAATCAATCGCTTTTTGAATATTAACAAAAGAATTGAGGTTCTTAATTTCTACCTTAGTGCCAAATTTTTCACTACCAATTGGTCTTAATGAAATATTGACGTCGCAGCGTAAACTACCTTCTTCCATCTTTCCATCACTGACTTCTAAGAAAGAAACAATGGAACGAATTTTCTCGGCATATTTCATCGCTTCTTCACCTGTATGCATATCTGGTAAAGAGACGATTTCCACTAGTGGAATGCCCGCACGGTTATAATCTAATAAAGTGCAATCCCAGGAGTGAAGTTGTTTACAAGTGTCTTCTTCCATGTGGAGTCTTTCAATACGGACTTTCTTAATTCCTTTTGAAGTATTGATTTCTAAATAACCGTTACTACCAATTGGACGTTTTTGTTGAGTAATCTGATAACCTTTAGGTAAATCGCTATAAAAATAATTTTTACGGTCAAACCATAATTCATGGTCAATTGTCATATGTAAAGCGTGACATACACGAATCGCATTAATCACTGCCTGTTTATTAACAACTGGCATTGTTCCAGGAAAAGCTAAATCCAAAGGCATGGTTTGAGTATTTGGTAAGTCACCGAAAGTGACAGGAGCAGAAGAAAACATCTTAGATTTGGTTTTCATCTCCACGTGGATTTCTAAACCAATAACAGCTTCAAAATTCATCTTATTTACCCTCCTTTGCCACTAAATCTTTAAGTCCAGTTATCTCTTCAATCGCTAAAGAAATATTAAAGACTGTTTGTTCATCAAAAGCGCGACCAGTAACGTTACCACCAAATGGTAAACCATCTTCAAAACCTAAAGGTAATGTCAATGAAGGAAGTCCACCAAAGTTACCAATTGCTAGATAATTATCCGCAATGAGATATTCATTTGATAATTTGTCGTTACTACCAGCATTAAATAATGGAGCGGTGTTTGGAGATGCTGGGAGATAGATTACATCATTATCAGCCAGAATATTATTAACTGCGTCCACAATTAAGCGACGGCATTTTTGTGCTCTTAAAAATAATTCTTCTTGGTTTTCTTTTAATAATGAGTAACCACCAATAATGAATCTTCTTTTAATTAATTCACTAAATCCTTTTGTACGGGCTTTAGTCATAACTTCTTCGTAATTATCACCTTCATAACGAGGTCCGAATTTAATACCGTCTAAATTAGCGTTATTACTTGTCGCTTCACAACAAGAAATAACTTTATAGGTAGGATAAACCGCTTTGCATAAGGCGAGTGGCATATGCACGCGATTGATGATCGCTCCTTTTGCTTCTAAGGCTTTTAAGGTTTTATGATAAGCATCAAGGATTCCTTGATTTTCAACGCTATCAAGGATTTCTTCAATCACCGCGATTTTCTTTCCTTTAATGTCAGAATTGATATTTTCTAAATATGGTTCAACCTCACGGGTACTGCTAGTAGAATCTTTTTCATCGCGTCCCGCTAAAACGGATAAAGTTAAAGCACTATCCTTAACATTACGAGTAAAATAAGCAACATGATCCAAAGATGGAGCAAATGGGAATAAACCAAAACGAGAAATACGACCCCAACTTGGTTTAAAACCTACTAAAGCAGCATAACCAGCTGGTTTACGAACACTATCGCCAGTATCACTACCAATAGCTAGAGGAACGATACCACTACTAACACTTGCAGCGGACCCACATGATGATCCACCAATTTGATGGAGATGAGATTTATCCCATGGATTAAATGTATAGCCAAGATGTCCGGTCATGCCTGTGCCACCCATCGCTAATTCATCTAAGGTAGCTTTACCAATTAAGATAGCTCCTTTATCAATCAGTCTTTGGTAGACTTCACTTGAAAAAATAGGAGTGTATCCATTTAAAACATTGCTAGAAGCCGTAGTTGGTATATCTTTTGTTGAATAATTATCTTTGATAACAAAAGGGATACCCCATAATAATTCGTTTTTATCTTTGTCTTTTAATGCTTCGACCATTTTGATTGCTTCATCAAAAGCAATATATTCAAAAGCGTTGTTGTCATCTTCTTTTGCTCTTTTTAAAGCTTCTTGCACTAATTCTAAAGGGGTGACTTCACCTTTTAATAAGGCGTTATGAATATCGATGATTGATCTATCTAAATAATGCATTATCCCACCACCTTTGGAAGACGAATTTGTCCTTCAATCACATCAGAAGCATTTTTTAAAGCATCCTCATTTGATAAAGGAGTTGTTGGAACATCTTCTCTTAAAAATGTTGTTGTAACGTCGAAAGGAAACACCATTGGAGAAGCTTCGTCAACTCCTTCGATTTGGCTAATTAATTCCATTTGTTTCATCACTGTATCAAATTCTTCTAATAAAGTATCGTATTCGGATTCATCCATGTCGAACATCAATTTGTTCGCAATACCTTTTAATATTTCTTTATTAACAGCTCTCATAATAATTACCTGCCATGCAAGTGATTTTACCACTATTTTTAATTTTTATTAAATAAAAAATAAAGCCCACTAAATTAATAGAGGGCTAAATTGTTTTTTGAATATGAAAATGTGGGTTATTTAATTAAGGCCAAAAATTCTGTTTCGTCCATCACTTGAATGCCAAGAGATTGGGCTTTGTCCAATTTTGAACCAGCTTCTGTTCCTGCTATTACAACATCAGTGGCTTTTGAAACAGAAGAAGTCACTTTTGCTCCAAGATTTTCTAAAAGAGTTGTTGCTTCTTTTCTTCCCATTGATGATAATGTGCCAGTCAACACAACAGTCTTACCAGAAAAATAGGAATTAGCAGCCCTAATTGTAGAACCGATATAATTGAAATTGACACCTTTATCTTTTAAATTCTGAATCAATTCTTTATTAAAAGAATCAGCGAAAAAATTTGTTAATGATGAAGCCACAATTGGACCAACATCAGGGATTTCTAATAATTCTTCTTCACTGGCTAGCATTAAATTATCGATATTAAGATATATTTTTGCTAGATTCTTTGCCATCTTAGCTCCGATTTCCTTAATTCCTAGACCGAATAATACTCTTTCTAAAGAATTTGCTTTTGATTTTTCGATTGCTTCTAATAAATTATCAACGGATTTAGCTTGCCATCCATCAAGGGCAATAATTTCGTCACGATAAGTAGATAAATCATATATCTCGGCAATATTATGGAAGAAATTTTGGTTAAATAACTGTTCCGCTACTTTTTCTCCTAATCCATCAATATCCATTGCATCTTTAGACGCGAAATGAATGATGGATTCAATTCTTCTAGCAGGGCAATGTTGATTCATGCAAAAATGCATCGCGTCTTTTCTAATTAAAGGAGATCCGCATTCAGGACATTTATCAATCATTGTAAAAGGAATCTCGTTTCCGTTTCTTCTATCTAATAGAGGTTTTACTACCTCAGGGATGACGTCACCGGCTTTTCTAATAACGACATAATCACCGATCCTTAAATCTTTTTCTAAAATGAAATCTTCATTATGGAGTGTCGCTCTTTGAACAGTACTACCCGCAACACGTACTGGTTCAAGCACAGCGTTTGGTGTAATTTTTCCCGTTCTTCCAACAGTAAAAATAATATCGGTTAATTTAGTTATCACTTCTTCTGGAGGAAATTTATATGCGATTGCCCAACGCGGAGTTTTTGCAGTATAACCTAATTTATCATATAAGGACATATCGTCCACTTTGATAACAATACCGTCGATATCATAACCTAAAGATGGGCGTTTTGCGGTGTATTCTTCAATATATTTAATTACTTCATCGATTCCGTAACATAGCCTTCTTTCCGGATTTGTTTTAAAACCAAGCTCTTCCGCTTTCTTTAAAGCCTCACTATGAAAGCGAATATTATAATCTTTCGCGTTCACAAAATAATACCAATACGCATCTAGTCCTCTACTAGCTGCAACAGCGCTATCGAGTTGACGAATACTTCCCGCAGCAGCATTTCGCGCATTCGCAAAAAGAGGTTCACCATTTTGTTCTTTTTCTTTATTTAATTTCTCTAATGATTTTTTAGGCATGAATACTTCGCCACGAATTTCAAAATCACCATCTAAATCAATATGTGAAGGAACAGATTTAATCGTGATAACATTCATTGTGACATCTTCACCTACTGAGCCATCGCCTCTAGTGGCGGCGTACATTAAATTGCGATGATAGACAAGCGACATACCTAGTCCATCAATTTTTAATTCTGCCATGTAGACAACTTTATCTTCTTTGATGACTTCTCTAACTTTACGATCAAAATCTCTTAAATCATCTTCATTAAAAGCGTTTGCTAAAGAAAGCATCATTCTTTGATGCGGAACTTTTTTAAATTCATCTTGGACTTGTCCACCCACTCTTTGAGAAGGAGAAAATGGGGATAATAATTCCGGATGTTCCTTTTCAATCGCCATTAATTCTTGCATTAAACGATCATATTCAGCATCGGACACTGAAGGGTTATCTAATACATAATATTCATAATTATATTTTTCTAATAATTTGGTTAATTCTTCTACTCTTTCACGTGGATTCATAAAATTATTCCCCTTTCTTAATCGCGGGATGATTTCCTAACATTTTCTTGATACCATGATCATCAAAATTGACTGAGATGATATCATCGCCTTCAACACCGATCACGACACCTCTTCCAAGAGTTTTATGCAAGACAATTTCACCAACATGCCACTCATTAATACCATTGGTTTTTGGTTTTAAATCTTGAACATGATGATCATTTAAATCAAACGAAGAATTATTATTTTCTCTATTAGAGAAAGCGTCATATTGATATGAAGTATTTCTACTTTGATAACGATCATAATCAATATATTTTTTATTTCTATCATCTGGGTGTAATTCAGATTGTTGTACAAATTGAGATATCTTTAAATAACCACCTAAAACATAAGAAAAATCTTCAGTGTAACTAATGTATAACAAATTTTTAGCCCTTGTATATGCAACATAAGCTAAACGTCTTTCCTCTTCTAATCCTTTATGACCTTCTTCAATTAAAGCGCGATTATTTGGGAACACTCCTTCATTAAAACGGACTAAGAAGACGACCGGGAATTCTAATCCTTTTGCGGTATGAACAGTCATTAAAGTGACGTAATCGCCTTCCTCGTAATCATCTTGAGCGGACAATAATGCAATGTTTTGTAGATATTCTTCAAATGTTGATTCTGGATTCTCACTTAGATAATGACGGATGTCTTGAAATAATGCCTTAACGTTTTCAATTCTTTCATCACCATCTTCTTCTTGTGATAAATAATTGTAATAATCAAAATCAATGATCATATCCTCTAAAGTTTTAGAGAATGTTTCTTCATCTTTCGCTATTAAATCACGAGTGACATCGATCCGTTTAATCATCGTTTTCAAAGCATTTATAGCTTTTTTAGGCGCGTTAGAATCATTAGCATCAACTTCTTTCACATAATTATAAAGTGATTTTTTGTTTGCTAGCGCTTCAGCTTTAATTATAGATAAAGAAGTTTCACCGATACCTCTTTTTGGCACATTAATAATTCTTTCAAAAGAGACATCATCAAGTGTATTAATAATTAGATGGAAATAGCTTAAAACGTCCTTAATTTCTCTTCTTTGATAGAATTTAGTACCACCATATATGCGGTATTGAATGCCATAAGAAGTTAAAACAGTTTCAAAATCAACAGTAATATAGTTTGAACGATATAAAATGACAATATCTTTATATTCATATTGACCGGTTGCTTTTAATTTTTTAATTTCGCGTGCCACATAGTCCGCTTCTAGTTTACTAGAAGAAGCTCTCTTAACATTGATTTTATCGCCTAAAGCATTCTTAGTATATAAGTCTTTTTTTACACGCATGCGGTTGTAATCAATTAAGTGATTCGCTGCATTCAATATTGTTTGAGTAGAACGATAATTTCGATCGAGAATAATGGTTTGTACATCACGGAAATGCTTGTCAAAATCTAACATGATATTTTGATTCGCACCTCTCCATGTATAAATAGTCTGGTCGGGATCGCCGACAACATAAATTGAACATTCTGGTTTTTTTAAATATTGAATCATCTTAAATTCAACATCATTTGTATCCTGAAATTCATCAATCAAAATATAATCGATACGGTATTGCCACCTAGCACGTATCTCAGGAAAATTTTCTAAAATATAATTTGTTTTTAATAAAAGATCGTCAAAATCTAAAGACAACATCTTATCTTTTTCTTCTTCATATCTTTCATATATTTCTAAACATGTTTTTTCTTCAGGAAAACGAATGTGAGTAATATTGATATCGGAAGGATATTTAGCTCTTAATTTATTACTAGCAATATAATTCAGAGCCATTGAAACAATTTTATCGCTCTTTTTGTATCCAAATTCAGCAGCGATATCCTTGATTAATTTTGTTTGATCTAAGTCATCTAAGATTGTGAATGTTCTAGGAAAACCAATCGCATCAATTTCCCTTCTTAAAAACATCGCTGCGAAAGAATGGAATGTTTTAATACATAAATCTTTTTGGGCATCTGGATAAATATTGATAACGCGGTTTTTCATTTCCGCAGCAACTTTATTCGTAAAAGTAAAAGCAACAATTGAATTAGGTGAAGCATCAAATTCGGTAATTAGATAAGCAATACGATATGTTAAAACTGTCGTTTTGCCACTACCAGCACCAGCCACAACTCTGACATTTTGTCTCGAAGTAGTCACCGCTTCATATTGGCGTTCATTTAATCGATCTAAATAATTTATATATTGCATAGCAATATAGTATCATAAATGATATTTCTAATCAATTAGAGATAAAGTTTTTGATATTGTTTTCTCCAACTAAGATATCGGTTAACGTTTTTTCTTTTATGTTCAAGATAGTAGGTGTTCCTGGAATTATTACTTGTTCCATTTCATGAACTCCAATTGATTCATAATAATTACTGCCCGTTTTTATCTTATTTGTATATTCCAATAAGAAAAAATTATCATGTTTTATAGCGTAATAAACAATGTCGCTTTCTAATTCTCGACAATGGCCGCAAAAGGAAGAATATATATAAATATAATATTGATTAAGCTTTTGGTAAAAGACATCGTAATAGGAAATGTACCGATCAATGGCATCGACATAATGATATGTTTTTTGTAGAGTACAAGAACACAGTAACAAAGGTAATAATAAAAAATTCAATTTCTTCATATATTATATAATTAGTATTGGTTAAAGCATTTTGTGAGAAAATATATTAAAATATTGCAAAAATATGAAACTCAATCATAAGAATGACAACTTGATAAAAAGCATACCTTTAATGGCTCTTATGGCGGCAATTAATGTGATCTTTGTTTTAATAACCACATTAGTTCCTGTTTTGTTATTTTTGATTGTGTTTGTCTTGCCTTTAACATCGGTGTTAGTCACTTTGAAATGCCCAAAAAGATATTTTTTCATTTATGCAATATCAACAATTCTATTATGTTTAGGAATAACTTTCTGGTGTATTGATGACACGATCTTTTATGTCATTCCATCGATTATTTCAGGTTTTTTATTTGGATTATTTATCGAGAAGAAAGTGCCAATTGTTTATGTCATTATCATCACGACATTTGCTGAGATGTTATGTTCGTATGCATCAATTCCTTTAATTCAACTAATCACAAATCGTAATATCATTACCGTTTTTGCCACTGCCTTGAATATACAAGATTTTGTTTATTTAGATTATCTAGTTCCAGTTTTTATTTTCTTTATTTCGATGGTGCAAGAAATCATTTCTTTTTTAGTAATAAAGGATGAAATAATTAAATTTGGATATAGCTTTTCTAATCAAAATACGCCACTTTTGCCATTATTTTTAACAAATTTAGCTCTGTTAAGCATCATGATTGTTTTCGCATTTATCTATGGTCCGATTGCTTTTTTATTATTAGAAATTGCTTTAGTGGTCGGTGTATTTATATTTATTGAATTGATAAAAGAGAAGAGCATTTTTATCTATGTTAGTTTTCTTGTTTCTCTTCTTTTAACATTTTTTCTATTTGGTGTTTTTTATCCATTGTTACCGGTCCCTCTCGGTTTCTTATTAATCGGTATTATTTTACTTTTCGAATTAATTATTGTTCTAATCAATAATTGTTTGTTAAAGAGAAATAATAAAGATACAATTTAATTATTCTATGGCAGCGTTTTTTAAAAATTTTGGCAAAGGAATATTATACGTTCTTATCTTACCTCTACTTCTTATTTGTTTAGCGGTATACTTAGTCGTTTCTTTATTCATGTTTTTGATCTTAGGTATTAAAGGTCTTATTTTGTTTTTCTCAGGTCGTTCTTTATATGATGATTTACCAGAAGATATCGAAGCCAAAAGAAGAATTAATGAAGCAATCATCAATAATAACATTGAGAAAAATCGTCAAATGAATCTCAACGTTGATGTTAATAAAGTATTAGTGGAACAACAATCTCCACTTCCAATTTCAACCGATCCTTTTTATTGCCCTGATTATTTAAAAGAAGAAAATAAAAATTTGATTGAAGAACCGGCAGTCGAAAAAGAATATATTGAAGAAGCAAAAGAGGAACTTAAAGTCCCTGAAAATGAGGCTCCTATTAATCAAGAAGCTGTTTTTAAAGAAGAACCACCGCAAGAAGAAATTTTCGTCGAAGAACCTCCGATGGAAAATATCGAATTAGAAAATGAAATTATCTTACCGAAAATAGATAAACCAAAAGAAAATTATGAAGATGAAATTATGGACGAAAAAGAGGAAAACGAAACATCCTCTGGCGTTGATATTTTCTATTAGAAAGGAGAATTTATGTTATTAATCAAATTAACTGAAAATGATAAAAGATTAATTTTCGCTCTCCTTTTAATATTTATCCTTGTTTTTGTTTTAATTGGCTTTATCGGTATGCAAATCACTCGATTAATGAAATGGCAAGGCATGAGGATGGATACATTAACTAGTGATGTGGTAAGAAGCAAGGTCATTACTGACAAAAAGCATTATATTAAGTACGCCCGCAAAAAGAATTGGAGACTTTTTGTTAAACAAGCTTGGATTCCTTTATTAATTATTTTGACCGCTAATTTAATACTAGTTTTATTTATGGTGTTTGCCAACCGCTTTAATTACAACGTTTTTGATTATCATAAAGAGGGATTTGGAACCTTATTGTTCTTATTTGATTTTTCTCAAGTAATAAAAACTGATTCTAATTCATTGATTTTATCGTGGCCAACATTAATTAATAGTCCGCATTTTGAAGTGGACGCAATTGTATCTTATATTTATATGACTTTAATGATTGTTGGATGTGTTTGGTATTTAATTGCTTTACAGTCGTTAATCTCACGTACTATAAGAATGTATAAATTATCTTCTTCCGTGTTTCAAAAAAGCCTCGAAGGTTATAACCAAAACGAGGCTACTTCACAAATTATTGAAGAACAAAATCCTACTACAACCGATCAATTATAAATTAATAATATATACTAATTCATAAATGAGATAAGAAATTAAAAGAATAACTAAAACAACTAATAGACCGAAAAGTCTATTTTTTATTTTTTGTTTTCTAACAATTTCGTTTTCGTTATTCTTACTTTCCATCTTGATTAATATTTAATTGTGTTGCTTGTTCTTGGATATGGTTGCACGTCACGAATGTTGTTCATGCCAGTAATGTACATTAATAAACGATCGAAACCAATGCCAAATCCAGAATGTTTACAACCGCCGTATCTTCTTGTATCTAAATACCATTCTAATTCTTTATCATTACCAAGTTCAGCCATCTTAGCTTTTAATAATTCGTAGCGTTCTTCTCTTTGAGAACCACCGACTAATTCGCCGACAAATGGAACTAATAAATCACATGCAGCGACAGTTTTTCCATCGTCATTTTGACGCATATAGAAAGCTTTGATTTCTTTTGGATAATCGGTTAAGAATAATGGACCTTTTACAATTTCTTCGGTTAAATATCTTTCGTGTTCTGATTGTAAATCCATTCCCCAAACGATATCAGTGTTTTCAAATTTATGGCCAGCTTTTACTGCTTCTTGTAATAAAGCAATACCTTCTGTATATGTCATTTTTTTGAATTCACTATTTAAAACATGATTTAAACGTTCTAGTAAAGTTTTATCAATCATTGAATTAAAGAAATTCATCTCTTCTGGACATTTATCCATGACGTATTTAATGCAATATTTTACGCAATCCTCAATTAAATTCATGTTATCTGATAAATCAGCAAAGGCAATTTCTGGTTCAATCATCCAGAATTCGGAAGCGTGTCTTACAGTGTTAGAATGTTCCGCTCTAAAGGCTGGACCAAATGTATAAACATCTCTGAAAGACAAAGCAAATGGTTCAACATGTAATTGACCGGTGACAGTTAAATTCACTTTACGACCATAGAAAGAATTTGGATCTTTTGTATCGTGAGTTACTACATCAAATACATTACCTGCACCTTCACCATCATTAGTTGTAATTAATGGTGTGTGCACATAAATGAAACCTCTTTCTTGAAAAAATGAATGGACCGCCATTGAAAGAACACTTCTCACTCTAAAAACTGCTTGGAAAGTATTCGCTCTTGGTCTGATATGAGCGATTTCACGAAGAAATTCAAAACTGTGTCTTTTCTTTTGAAGCGGATAATCTTCATCCACTTCGCCTAATAATTCAGCTTCATCAACAACTACTTCAAAAGGTTGTTTATTTTCAGGTGTTAAATGTAATTGACCTTTAATTTTAACAGCCGCTCCTGTTCTTAATGCTGATAGAACATCATGATGAGGATTTTCTTTATAATAAACTAATTGGACATTACGGAAAAATGTGCCGTCATTAAATTCAATAAACCCGATCGAACCATTATCACGATTAGTTTTTACCCAACCTTCTAATAATACTTCATGAATATTTTCTAATTCTTTTGGATTTTCTTTTAACAATGTGAATAGATCACGATTTAATACTGTCTTTTTCATAAGCAATTTTCCTTTCGATTATTATAACAAGTTAATAGATTATTAATCATTAACTTTTAGAAATTTTTGTAGTCTTCAATATACCAGTTAGGATCTACTCCTAAATCTAATGAAGCAAACACTTTATCTTCATATAAATGTTCAGCAACTTTTGCAATCATCGCAGCTTGGTCTGTGCAACACCACATAGGTGGAATATTGATTTTAATATTTCGTTTTTCCATCTCGTTTTTCATTTGTGCTCTTAGATACGAATTAGCAGAAACTCCGCCGGCTAAAACAACTTCTTTAACTTTATATTCTTCCACTGCTTTTATCGCGCGATGAATCACAAGATCAACAGCGACATCTTGGAATGAACGGCACATATCCGCTATGCGGATTTGTTCACCTTTTTGTTCCAATTTATGAACGAGATTAATTACGTTTGTCTTCAATCCAGAATAAGATAAGTCGTAGGTATCTTCGCCTTTTAATGGAGTTGGTAAATCGTAGGTATGCAATCCTTCTTTTGCTAATTTATCGATTGGAATACCACCAGGATATGGTAAACCTAATACACGTGCAACTTTATCGTAACATTCACCAATTGCGTCATCACGGGTTTCACCAATCACTTTAAATTTCATTGGTCCTTCCATGATAACTAATTCACTATTTCCCCCACTAACCACAACTGCTAATAAAGGATAAGATAGAGGTTCGATATATTCGTTAGCGTATATATGACCTGTCAAATGATGAACAGGTATTAATGGTTTATGATAAAGCATAGCTAATGTTTTAGCGGCTTGTAATCCAACATGAAGAGCCCCGATTAATCCTGGGCCTCTAGTTACCGCAATTGCGTCCATATCTTTAACATTTAAATGCGCTTGTTCTAAAGCCTCTTTTAAAACAACACCAATGTTTTCGGCGTGAAGTCTAGAGGCAATTTCAGGCATCACACCACCATATTTTTGATGTACTTCAATCTGAGTAGAAACAACATTGGACAATAATTTGCCATTATCAATAATTGCAACAGATGTTTCGTCACAACTAGATTCAATCGCTAAAATCTTCGCCATTAGTTTACCTCCCTTAACATATATAAAGCATCATCGCCATTAGTGTAGTACTTTGTCTTAATAATTGTTTCTTTAAATCCCATTTTTTTATAAAGATTTATTGCTCGAACATTGTGTGTTCTAACTTCTAATGTAATTGTTTGCACTTTTTTAGCATAGCAGTCATCAATCATTTCTTTAATTAACGCCTTAGCCAAACCTCGATTTTGATACCTTTTATCAATCGCAATTTGAGCAATTGTAGCGGAATCAAATGTAATCCAATAATCAATAAAACCAACAACATAATCATTAATGGTCACTAATAAATAAACACTAACTGGATTACCGTTTAATTCATAAATCAGTTCATCCTTATTATATGGAGCAAGAAAAGATTCATTTTCTATTTCCATGATACGTTCAATATCTTTATTGTTAGCAATTTTAAAATCGATAAGTTCCATAACTATTTTAAATATGCTGGCTTAATACCAAGTGGATCTTTTATTGGCTTCATATATGGTATTAAAGAGAGCATTTGAGCGCATAAAGAAGGTATTTTTCCCGCAATTCCTAAATATTTAGTGTCACCACAAATCGAATATTCAGGGTGGTTAGCAATAAATTCATTCACTTGCTCATTTGTGTAAATCGTATCTTGAATGATGACTTTTTCGTTTTGATAAACTCCTATATAAGAACGATTAGAACGAGCATTGATCAAACAAATCGAAGGCTTATCATCATCTTTTAGAATTTGTAAAGAAGAGAAAGTATAGATTTTAATATCACTGGTTGCAGCAATCGTTTTAGCAATAGTTAGTGATATGCGCACACCTGTATAACTACCTGGTCCAATTGCCACCAACACAGCGTCAACATCATCAATATCAATATGATATTTTTCCATTAATTTTTGTAATTCTGGAATCATATATTCTGATTGTTGCTGCCAAGCTTCATAACTGACAAATTCTAATAAAGAAAAATCTTTGGCCACTCCAACTGTTAATGAAGTATTAGATGAATCTAATAATATTTGATACATATTAATCAATTAAATCTCCTAAAGAGTCATCTTTAAAATTAAAAACTATTTGGCGTTTGTCATCACCTAAATGATGGATGCTTACTTCCACTAAATTATCAGGTAAACAATCTAAATACATCGGCCATTCAATCACCGTAATACCAGTTTCATATCCAATATATTCATCTAAACCAATATCAGAATTGATATCCGCTAAACGATATGCATCAATATGAATTAAAGGACGGTCACCTTTAAGATAAATTTTCATAATATTAAAAGTTGGTGATTGGACAATCTCATTGATATGTAATCCTTCAGCGATTCCGCGTACTAAAGTGGTTTTACCAGCTCCTAAATCACCTGATAAAGCTAGTGTAATACCAGAAGGAAATTTCTGAGCAATTTTCCTCCCTAAAGACATAGTTTCTTCTTTACTATTTGTAATAACAACTTTGTTCATAATTATTTTTTATTTAGAATTTCTAAATAGAGTTGATAATAATCCCTGATCATATCATCTATGAATGGGAATTCTCTATTCTTCATCTTATTATTAATATCTTTCACTGTATATTTCAAAACAGCGTCTAAATCATCGCTATAATGAAATAAATCTTTATGAAATTTATATTCCCTTTCGTCTAATAGACGAATATCATCATTAGGGAATAATTTAGCGTCTAAATCATAATCGATATATTTAATCGCGTCATGTTCAATAATAGAAGGGGAGGCAATATTGCAATAATAACAAATGCCGTCTTTTTTAAGCATGCAAATCACGTTCCACCATTCTTTTTTAGAGAATATAGTTACGGCAGGTTCCTTCGTGAACCAGCGTCTACCATTATTTTCAATAACTTTAGCTCTCTTGGTAGCAATGACAATGTAGTCATCATTATTTTCCAACACTAAACCACGGTCCCAATATCGATGAATGGTACCGTCATGTTTAAAGCATTGAATTCCGAGCCAGTGATTAATGTAATTCATAAATTATTCGTTCACAAGATTAAGGATTTCTAATAAATCAACAAGTGTTTTAGCGTATTGTTCGTTAACATCCTTAACAAATGGAGTTTGGAATGGGAGAGTCATAATTTGATCATCGCAAGATAAATAAACTGCGCTGTGGCCAGCCCAAATAACAATATTTAAATTTAACAAATGATTGTTAATAACAATCTTTTTCATATTTTCGATTAATTTTTTCGATAAATCACTTGTGTATTTCGCATCTTTTTTACCGTATAAAGTGAATTTATCTTCGTTTTCTAAAACCACTAAATCTTCAATATCAGTTGGTAAATCAATTTCTGTTTCGCCTTTAATATTGATGATATAACGACCTTCAAAATGTAAATCATTGACGAAAGAAACATATTTTCCTACGAAGGCTGCACTACGAGATTTGCCTTCACCAGCATATAAACCTAAATCCGCGACTTTAAACGACCGATTAGCGAATTTACCAGAAATAACATTTCTAGAAGCGATATTATTCAAGCCTAAATAAACTGCATCCGCGCTTGGATCTGCTAGTTCGATTTTTTCTTTTTCATCCACTGTCACTTCACTAAAACGAGTGTCCATAAAATTACGAGTGTTAAGTTGTTCATTAACTAAAGCGATGTATTCCTTTGTCTTATGAGGAAGATTATTGTGTGTAAGAACATAATAAACAATCATGCCAACAACGGTCACACCAACAATACTCCAACCAATCACTTTAAAAGCCATCTCTTTCATACCAATGCAGATCACTGCAGCAACAGCAAAGAGTAAAACTATGCCCATCATAATGTAACTATTTCTTCTGCCGGCTTTAAAATCTTTTTGGAATTTTAAACGCGCATCTTCAATTACATCTTCGTATGCAGGTGAGTCCTTAGTTGGTTTATTTATTGGTTTTCCACCAGGAAGAAGTGAATTAATATCCTCTTGGTCTTGTCTTTGCAATTCTACTTTTTCTTTATCCATATGATATTCTCAAACTTTCTAATAAATATATTATATTTTAATTAGAAATCGAAAAAATAGATATTGTTTTATTTATCTTTTTATTTAAATAAATAACAAAAAAAGAGTTTAGCAAATTGCCAAACTCTAATTATTTAACCTATTTTATGCTTTATATCTTTTATTGATTTGAAGTAATGCTGGATATAATAAACAAAGGGCAGCTACTGCTAATAAACCAGAAACTGGAATATAAACAGCATTATATACCATCGCGTCAGTAATTGATAAACCATACACTAACATTGAGCTCATTGTGCTACCAATAAATCTGACTAAAGTGGAAACAAAACCAGCTAAAACAATAAATAAAATACCTTTAATGATTGAAGGATTACCTTCTTTTGGAAGAATAACTGGGGCGAATAAGCCCATCACTGCCACGCTACCAAAACCGATAAGGTAATCAAATGGATATGTGGCAAAGCCATAACCATCAGTTAAACAAGTTAATAAACCGTAGATTAAACCGCCACAAACAAATCCATGGACTGGACCTCTTCTTAAAGCAATAAGCATCAAAGGTAACATTTGGAAATTCACACTACCACCAGTAACGGAAAGAGGGATTTTAATAAAGTTCAAAACAAATGCAGCGGCAATTAATAAGCCATCTTCTGCGATTGCTCTTACGCTATTTTCTTTCGCGTAATCAGTTGCGAATAAACATGCCACACTAGCGGCAACAATACTAACAATACTTGCTGCGCTTCCCCATCCTAATTCAGCATTTCTAAAGTTTGCAATTTTGTTATAAGCAAATGATAAAAATATTTCTTTGCCAATGAAAATAAAACATGCACTTAATAATAAAAGTAATAAAGATGATACTAAAAGACTTTTTTTAGCTTTTGGGAATAAATAGGAAACAAGTGGTAATAAACTACCGATTGCAAGCGAAGAAAGGATCACAATCATAATCCATGGTTCTGTCACTGTTTTGTCGAAAAATCCTAGCAAATTCAAAGCAAAATATGCTTTTTCTCCAGTATTTGGATCTTTTGTTGAATAAGTTAAGACATTTCCAAATAAAAATAAGAAAGCGATTAATCCAAAAGATAAAATTAATAAAGGAGCAAATTTGGAAAGAAAAGTTGCTACTTTGCTCTCTTTGGGTGTATCGCAAGAAATTTTTTCGTCCATCATAATAAAAAACCTCCTTGGACATATCACCCGGAGGAAATAAAAAGATTACCTCCGCCAGCATTACCTGGATCAGGTGCGGTCGACTCGAAGAAGAGTCCTCTCAGCCAGGTTTCGCCTAGCTCCCGAGATAGATTATATTACTTAATGTTGCTCCATTCAATCTTTGAAACGTGTTTTTGCTCTAAATATTCATTCGCTTTTATAAAATGATTGTTGTTAAACCATCCACCACGATTTGCACTTAATGGAGAAGGGTGCGCACATTCTAAAATGAGATGATCAGGATTATGGAGATATTTTTTATATTTTCTTGCTGGTCCACCCCAGAGCAAAAACACCATTGGTTGATATTGATGATCTAAAACCGTTAAAACATCTTTAAAAAATAAATCGTATTCTTTGATATTGTGACTTAAAGGTAAATGTTCCCTCACTGATAATAAAGAATTCAATAATAAAACACCTTGTTTTGCTAAATAAGTTAAATCCCCATTTTGAAAATCCATTTCACAATGATATTCATTTTTAATTTCCTTAAATATATTGATTAAAGATGGAGGAACTTTAATATTTTTAGGGACGCTAAAAGATAATCCCATCGCCTGATTTATTTCGTGATATGGATCTTGACCGATAATTACTATTTTAACCTTCTTTAATGGAGTTAAATCAAAGGCATTGAACAATAATTTTCGCGGCGGAAATATTGTATAGTTTTGGTATTCGTGATCCAAAAATTTATGAAGACTTATACAATATTCTTTATTTTGAATATCGTTAAAGAATTCTTTCCAAGTTTGATAATTTTTATCCATAGTTAAAGAATATCATTTTTCTTATAAATAAGAAATGCGTATAATAAAACCATGAAAGCCCTTTTTGTATTTAATCATCCAGCCCCATATAAGGTGAAATGCTTTAATTTAATCGCTAAGCATATCGATATCGATGTGATTTTCGAAAGAAGAAAAGCAAAAGATCGTCCAAACACCTTTTATCAAGATAATGTTTATGGTTTTAATCACTTTTTTATCGATAAAGGATTATTTGGTAAAGAAAATTGCTTTAGTGGTGCATTAAGAAAATACATCAAACAACACCATAAAGAATATGATGTCATTGTGATGAATGGCTATAGCACAATTGCCGAACAAAAAGCTATTCGATATATGAATAAGCATCACATTCCTTTCGTCTTACAAATCAATGGGGGAATTATCAAAAAAGACTTTTATATAAAGAAGAAGATTAAACAATATTTTATTTCATCTGCTTCTTCTTATTTATCACCAGGTCCACTCGCGGATAATTACATCATCCATTATGGTGGTGATAAGAATAAAATTCATTTTTATCCATATTCCAATTTCTTAGAAAAAGATATTATTGAAAAACCTTTAACTGATGAAGAGAAATCATTTTTAAGAAAGCAATATGATTTGCCTGAGGGGAGATTATTTGTCTGTCCAACCCAATTTATCGAACGTAAAAATAATATTCAATTAATCAAAATTTTCGCAAAAACTGACGCAAAATTACTATTAATTGGTGTTGGGCCATTAAAAAATGATTATATAAATCTGATTAACGAGGAACACATTGATAATGTATATCTACTTCCTTATCAATCAAAAGAACAATTATTTATGATATTAAAAGCGTGTGACTTTTTTATCACTTTATCAAAAGAAGATATCTTCGGTCATACAACATTAGAAGCAATGGCGAATGGTCTACCGGTCCTCAGTAGCAATAAAGTGATATCTAGTATGCAATTAATCAAAGATGGAATTAACGGATACATATTAGATATTAATAACGAAGATGATATTATTCAAAAAATTAATCTAATTGATAGCTCCTTAGCTGTTAACGCAATAAAAACGGCAAGAAAAAACACTATTGAAGCATCAGCAAATAAAATTATCGAGGGAATTAAATAATGCATATCGTATATTTCACTACCGCCCAAAGAGATAAAGATTGGAATGAGTTTTATCCTAAGTGGCGAATCTCATTAAATCCATCAAATCAAAACTTTCATAACAAATTAATTCGTTCTTAGCGATTAATAATGATGTGGATGTCATTTCTATTCGTCCTTTTTCTCATCAAAATTCTTCCTTTAAATACTTAAATAAATTCACGATAAAAGATAACGATCATTTATCTTGGCATTACATTAAAAGATCAGGAGGAAAGATTTATCGTAATTTATCTTTATTTCCTGAAGCGAAAAAAGTTTTATCAAATCTAGATTTAAGAAATACCATCTTTATTACTGATACGATTAATCCTGGTGTTTTAAAAGTGGCGATAAAAGCTAAACATAAATATAATTGCCCTTTAATTGGAGTATGTACAGATTCCCCATCTAATATTTCTAATACGGGGCGTTCATATACATTATCTTTATTAAAACAAGCATCTCAAATTGATGGCTTTATCTCTTTAACTGATGAACTCAACCAGTTATTTAATGTTCATAATCTCCCCTCATTCATTTTAGAAGGTTTATTAGAGGACGAAATTAAAGTCACACAAACAAATTCTACTCGTCCATATTTCTTCTTTGGTGGATCATTAATGAGAAAATATGGGGTCTATAATTTAATAGAAGCATTTAAACAACTAGATATTAAGACAATGGATTTAATTATCTGCGGTCATCATGAAAATAAAGAAGAAATCAAAGAAGCGATTAAAGATACAACAAATATTCATTATTTAAAATTATTACCAATACATAAAGTTAATGAATATGAAAATGACGCAGTCGCTTGCGTCAATCCTCGCCCTTATAATGAAGACTTAGACCGTTTTTCCATTCCAAGCAAAACAATCGAATATCTATATAGTAACTCTTTAACTATTTCATTAAAGAATACCAAATTAATGCATCGTTTTAATGATGCGGCGATTTGGGTAAATAGCAATGAAATAAGCGATTTAAAAACCGCTTTGTTAGAAGCGGCTAATATGGATGTGAATAAACGTAAGAAGATGATCGCAAACGCTAATGCAATCGCTAAAGATTTATATTCATTAAGTTCTGTAGCGAAACAAATTCAATCATTCTTGGCCAATTTCATCCGCTAAAATTTGTTCTAATTTTTCAGTAACTTTTTTCGTGGTGAAATGATCTAAATAACATTGGTAATTTCTTTTACCTAATTCATCTCTTTCGTCCTTGGACAATTTCATCATTTTTTTGATAATTGAAACTAAACTATCAACATTTTCTTCGGCAAAATAGCCGCCTTTTGTCTTTTCTAATACTTTTCTACCATCGCCATCTAATATCGCTATAATAGGCTTTTTGAAGGCCATTGACATAATTAATTTATTAGGAATGGTTTTACCAACAAATCCTTCTTTAGATAAGGGAACATATAAAGCGTCCGCATTAACGAAATAGCGGCTAGCCTTTTTTGCGGGCATCGGACCATAAAAAGTTATGCGATCTATGATATTTAATTTTTCGCATTCTTCTTTAAGATATTTTTCTTTTGGACCCATCCCAATAATATGGAGATGTAAAGATGGAACCCTTAATAATGTTTCAGGCAATAAATCGATTAATTGAATTAAGCCAATGTTACCACAATATAATAAGTTGAATTGTTTAGAATCATATTCAATTGGAATATCCTTCACTTCATCCACTAAACTAGGTTGTGGTAAGAAAGTCATCTTTGGGTGCAATTTTAAGACATTATGAAAATATTCCTCATAACTTGGTGAGCCTATTAAGACATGGTCGGCTTTACGATATAAAGATTTACTCCATAGATATAAAAAACGATAGATTAAAGAATTCTTTTTAACCGCATGCGTTACAATCACGCTTTCAGGCCATAAATCAAC
>JAXERM010000008.1:0-14932 GCA_034116505.1 Bacilli bacterium | reverse complement strand
AGGGCGACTTAGTTTTGGATCTTTTCAGTGGCACAGGAACTACCGCTTATATCGCAAAAAAACTTAAAAGACATTTTATCGGTTGTGAAAACAACAATGAATACTATCGAATCATTAAGGAGCGACTGAAAAATGGGAATTAGGGAGAATCTTACTAAAATCGATCCAAGCAAAAAATGTCTACGCTTTTTGGCTGAAAGAATACTTGATGTTAACTATCGAGGAATCCAACTATCTCAACACAATAGGTATGATGTGGTTTTCATAACAACAATGCTTACTGAAATGTATAATCTCGTTGGTCGCAACAAAATGTTTATAAGAACTACTGACTTAAGCAAAAGGCCATATAATTACCCAGAAGAAAAAGTTTATGCACAATATGTGAACAATCTTTGTGCCAAGCTTGAAAGATGTACTCAGGATTCAGTGAGAAAGAACTTTTTTGTTGATTTACATAGAATGGGTTTTATCTATAGATACAATGAACATGGATACAAAATTGGACCTTTTGAAAGAAGTCAGATTAAATCTGTTTCATTGACCCCGCTTGGAGTAGAGCTTGTGAAAAACGCAGCTGATATTTTTCAAAGAAATTTAATTTATACAAAAGCGATTGACACTTTGACAAATGGCTTAGCAGATGAATTATTAGATGTGGTTTCAATAAACGATAAATTAACCATGACAGAATTTCAATTTTTCATGTCTTTTATTGATCAAAAACTAAATGGTCATTTGTACACAAAATCTGAATTGGTTGATTATGTATTAGAATTTAGGAGTATGAGCGGATTTCAAAGACAAGCAGTGGTGGATATTGTTGCCGAGTATTGTAATCCTAAGAAATTTGGTGGAAACAAATTGAACAAACGCGATTTTCACAACTGGAAAAATGAAACCCAGCAAATTTTTATGCTATTGGACCAAACTGTTCTGTTTGAATTGAGACAAGAAAAACTTGTTATTCGTTTAGGCGAGTCTAGTTTATTTGACGACGATACAAAACTCAAGAGATCACTCAAAGAAAAAGAAGAATACTTTAAAAATCACGAAGTTAAAAAACAGCCTGGCTTTGAGCTTCATCATGTTATACCTTTGCTTACTGCTAAAACAAAAAATGAATTTGTAGTTTTGGATGTATGGGAAAACATGGTTTACATTGATGGCTACACCCACTCAAAAATCACTCATACAAATAATAAAAACACAAATCTTTCCTTTATGGACGATGATATTGTCCTTAAAGATCCAGCAGGTGTTGTTGGCGAGATAGATTGTGAAAAAGATACGAATGTTATTTATAACATAAAGAATAAAACGGTGATGAAAGAATTTAATGAACAGGCACTTAATGTAATTGGTTAAAGAGGCTCATGCTTGATTAAACTAATAAAATGACTGAATAACTTCGAAAGCCGTTAATGAAATTTTGAGAAAAGAGATAAGCTATTCAAGTATTTTTTCGAAAGAACTAAATGTGACATTCTGATGGTATCGGGATGTCTTTTTTTAACCTTAATGGGTAAAACATAATGAAGATATAAATCTGTGGAGTATTTTTTCATGCAAAAATAGCATTAAAAAATACCTTTTAAAATTTCTCACTACATAACCATCGCTAAAACCGATAATCCGATAATGGGTAGAGAATTTTATTCTTATAAGAATTTTGGTAGTTTATTACCATCAAAATTTATAGAATTAAATAAAGAGGATTTTGATATGTTTGATGATGCAAAACTAGAAAAATTAGAAAATCTATATAATAAATATGATTCAGCCACAACTAAAAGTGAAAAAAGGCGTGCTTTAAATGAAATTCTCGAAATAAATCCAACTGACATTGATTCTATGCATCGTTTAGTGGACTTGCTTCCAGAAAAGCAACAACTTGACGCACTTTTAAAATTGAAAGAAGATGCTTGGCAAATTATCAAAAATAATTTTGATGATGTCGAAGACCTATATTATTACCACGACACTAGACCATATATGTTTATTTTGTTGGATATATTAAAAAGATATGAAAGAAATAAAAATGTTGAAGAGGCTTATCAAATAATTAAGGAAATGATGGAATTAAATGATGGTGATAATCTTGGAGAAAGATTCCATCTAGTGGCTTATTACATTGGGCAAAATAAAATAAATGAATTAAGAGAATTTGTTAAAAATTGCCCAGAAAATTCTAGTGTCGCCTTAAGGTTTGCTATTTTATATTTAGATAATCTTGCTAAGGGAGATAAAGAATTCAAATCACTATATGATGAATTTCCTTATTTATATGCCTTAATAGGCAAAGAATTATATTTTAAAAAATATCAATTTCAAAACATAAAAGGTTGGATTAATTATTATCGCCCGAATGGATTTTTTGAATGTTTTCTTTTCTATGAAATGCTTAGCGCATATTGTAATACTGTAACAATGTCTTTGCTGCAGCATAAATGTGCTTACTATAAAGATATGCCAAGAATATCAATTACCGAATGTTTACCAAGAAACACAAAATCATATCTATTCGCTCTTGCTGAAACATACGATGATTTGTATAAAACCTTTTTGGAGAAATTAAAAGATTTTAATATAGAAGAAAAAGAATTTTTAAAAGATTATGAAAAATTAGAAAAAATGCAAATTCTAGAAAAAAGTAAAGATAAGATATATTTTAATGAAGCGTCTTATGCATTATTAATTTACTATGTTAAAAAAGAAGAATGGACTCTAGATTATATAAAAAGAGTCACTGGTATTTAATATGAATGAGAAAAACAAACAAAAAATAATCGATTTAAAATCTAAAGAAGAAAAAATGGATTATGATGCTTGGGCTGAAGAAATAAGCAAAGCAAATAATAAAATTATCAAAGAATTTGAACAATTTTTAAAAGCAGAAAAACTATCTAAAAAGACAATTAATCGACACATTAATAATGTTGATACTTTTGCTAATTGTTATTTAACTTCCTATTCCTACTGTGGAACTATCTTTGATGGATATAAGGATTTCGGAGATTTTTTCGGTTATTGGCTTATAACAAAATATCTTGGAATTAGTAAATCCTTTATGACCGCGATGATTACATCGATGAAGAAATTTTATAATTTCTTATTCTTAGAGGGTTATATTGATGAAAATAGTTGTGCAGACGCTTTTGTGACTCTTATAGAAGGTAAAGATGAATGGTTAGAACAACTTGAGATGTTTGAAGACGGTACATATTATTCCCAATTTGATGACTTATAGGAAGGGTATAACCGCATTCTAAAATAAATAAATGATAGGTCAATTGTTTTAGATGATGATATTAATTTGTCGGAGAAATAATTGCGCTCTATAATTCGGAATTATTAAGAATCTATTTAAACGATGATTCGTTGATCTTTAGCGTTTCAATCTACTAGCGATAATTAGTTTTTAATTCTTCAGCTTCGATAAAATCCACCCAACTGCCATAGTCGTAATTTCTTTTTGTTTCAGAAGTAAAGATTTTTCTAACATATGGTACTTTTCTTTTTATGTGCTCTGGCAATATTTCTAATGGATTTATATCATCAATGTTTTCTGCTTCGATTGTTAATGTCTTATATATAATTCGTATTTCACAAACGCTACCTTTTCCCCATTTTAAAATAAATTTTTTCATTTTATATCCTTTCCCCTTTTGAATCGTTGATTAACTCTAGCGATGAATCATTATCTTCTGTTTTATCTATTGATTTTAATTTGTTTGTTAAATATGCAGGTAAATCTTCAAAAAGATTGTATTTTGACACTCCTATTGGTGTCTTCAATCCTTTAAAAGAAGTTTCTACAACATAATTGTCCGCTGTTTTGCATAACAATATTCCTATTGTTTCATTATCAACTTCTGTTTTTTCTAAATCATCAATCGCGTTCACATAAAAGTTTAATTGGCCAAAATCTGCGGGGGTGATATCTTCTAATTTCACTTCTATAACAACATAAGCATGAACTTTAGTGTGGCACATTAATAAATCAATGAAAAAGTTCTTACCAGTTGGAGTAATTAATTTATATTCACGGCCCACTAATGCAAATCCTGTTCTGAGTTCTTGAAGAAATAATAAGATGTTATCGATAAACTTGTCTTTTAAACTCTTTTCATCTGTCACTTCCCTTTTGCTTATGAAATCAAAAGCGAGTGTATCTTTTATAATGCCTTGAATATAAGAATTCTCATCTGAAACAGCGGACAAAATATTTTGTCTTTGATAGGCCTGTAATTTAAATTGCTTTATAACAATTGCTCTTGACCATCTGTTTTTGTTTATTTGTTCAACATACCAAAGTGCTTCTTCCTTAGAAGAAGATAGTCTCATTAACTCAACAATTGTACTCCATGGAATTTGGTGCACAGCCTGTGCACTAATTTCTCTTTCGCTAAAGTAACTAGCAAAACGAGCCATTCGTTTCAGCTGATCAGTAGAGTAACCTTTCCCACATTCTTTCAAATCAGAAGCAAGCATTTTAATATACCTATTACCCCATTCCTTTTTTTTGTTGATAATAGTGCCAATTTTATAATAAGTGATAATCATCGCGCTATTAACTACTACCATTGCTTTGTTGCGATTTTCTGTAATTGCTTCTTTGATTTTAGTCAAAAATATAAAATATGCAGAAATCAAAAATGTACAAACATGGGGATTTCTTAATCACAAAGAAAACAGTCTAAAATGAAATGTGGATTTGTTATATTCCCATCTCCTCTATCAATAGAAAAATAACCTATCTGATTAACAATAAAAAGAATAACGTTATCAAATCAATTAATATATGGCGTCGCTCTAAATAACATTTTAATGAGTGTTTTTATATATTTGTTGGCTAAAATATGCCCTTTTTGCGCTTAATTTAATAAAAAAGTTTTTGCAATTACATATGCGCGAGCATACAATATATCTAACAAAAAGGAGTGCTTTTTTATGAAAAGATCTAAATCAATTAAAGGCACCGCGATAGGATTTGAAATTTTTGCTTTTGTTGTTTTTGCAGCATGGGTCGCATTATTCATTTTCATCGGTGTCGGTCTAGGTGCGCTTAAAGATTTTGCAATAGTTCACTTAACTCGTTTATGGGACACTATTTTATTTAAGAATAGTGCATATTTAATTAATACGATTGGTGTATATGTTGCATTAGGTGTTGCCTTATTACTTTTATTAGTAACAATTATTGTTTCTATTATTAAGAAAAGAGGCCTTGCTTTATTACCATCATTAGCGGTTTTATTAGGCGCGTTCGCAGTGAGCGAATTCCTCGCTAGTTTACACGGAAGTCTTGCTGGTGCAGAATTCACAAACACATTTGGTTATGCTTGGTTAATCAAAGCTAGTGCCGGTGATATTAAAACTCTTGTTATTGTCTACGCTTTATTAGGTACAGCGGCATTATCAGCCTTATTAGCGTTATTATCCTGGTTGTTTGCTTTCATCCACGTCGTAGCCTTCAAACGTGAAAAAGACGTTTTAGCCGATGACGCTATTCCAGAAAAAGAAGTTAAATCAGAAGAAGAATTCGAAGATGATTTAAAAGAATTACCTGATCCAGAATATTCACCAGAACCTCCAGTTGCTGATGAAGTTAAATCATGCGATGATCGTATTATTCCTGTCCCTGTTCCAGTTGAAGGAGAAAAAGAAGATAGAGAAGGTTTAAAAGCTGATTTAAGAGAATTAGTTAGAGAAATTATTCGTGATGAATTAGAAAAGAATAAAACTCCATTACCAACATCTTCTAATAATAACAATGTCACAGGTGCTAACTTCTCTTCTCCAGTTGTAGTCCAATATTTCTATGGCTATCCTGCTCCTTGTCAAAAAGAAGAGCCTAAAGAAGAAGTCAAAGAAGAACCTAAAGAAGAACCAGCTCCCGTTGAGGAAGTTAAGGAAGAAACAGTCCCTGAAGTAGTGGAAGAAGTAAAAGAAGAACCAGCTCCAGTCGCTGAAGAAGTCAAAGAAGAACCAGTGGTCTTAGATCCAGTTCCTGTCGTTGAAGAAGTCAAAGAAGAACCAGCTAAACCATTAATCGTTCGTATTCCATTTACAGATCGTATTACTAACGCTGAACAAGAAATCAAAGATTTATATAACGAACTCAAAAATGAAATTATGAGTTACGGTATGCATTCTCGCGTTTCTAATTCTGGTGACACATTCCGTTTACACTGCAAAACATATATTAAAATGACAATTGCAGGTAAGAGCTTAAAATTATATTTCGCTCTTAATCCAGAAGATTACGAAGATTCTAAATTACCAATTAAAGACGCAGGTGATAAAAACATTTACGCTGATATCCCACTTGTCTTTAAAGTTAGAAGCCCATTAAGCGTCAAACGTTGTAAACAATTAATTAAAGACGTCATGAGCAAAGATAACCTTGAACAAGGTGAAGTCGGAAATATCGATTATGTTTCTCGCATTCAAGAAGATTTAGCCGCAAATAAAGAAGCGGATGATGAAGATTGTGATGAAGAATAATCTATATTAATCATTATTCATTTCTAACCCCTTCGATTGATATGTTGGAGGGGTTTTATTATGGGCATATTTACAATATTTATTATTTTTGTTATTATCATTCTATGTCAATTAGACATGGAATGGATGTGAGAGATTAATGGACGACCCTATATCGTGGACGATTATCGGTATTTGTTTAATAGGTTCATTTTTCTTTTCTTGTTATGAAACTGCGATTGGCTGTTGCAATCGTTTCAAAATTCAATTAAAAGCAGATGAAGGATCTCTATCCGCAAAAACATTATTAAAAATTTGCGATAAATATGACCGAGCGATATCAACTGTATTAATCGGTAATAATATTGTCGCAGTAATCATATCAACTTTATCAACAATTTGTTTTTATCATATATTTAAGAATAATTTATCTTTAGAGTCTTATGGGTTAATTGAAGAATATATTCCTTTAATATCTTCAATAATCATGACTTTTGTCGTTTATATTTTAGGTGATACATTACCGAAAACGATCGCAAAAGTTATTCCTGACACAATTTCTTTATTGTTCGTTTATCCGATGTATTTTTGTATGTTGATATTGACTCCAATATCAATCATTTTTGAAGCGTTTGGTAAATTCATCGATAAGATATTTAAGGTCAAAGATGACTCTAAATTCACCGAAGAAGATTTTGAAAATATCGTCGAGAACGTTACCGATGAAGGTGTATTAGAAGAAGAACAAAGTGAAATTATTCAATCAGCTTTAGATTTTGTCGACACTAATGTGAAAGAAGTATTAACACCAAGAGAAAAAATATTTGCTGTTGATATTAATGAATTAGATATCGATAAATTAAATAACATTATTATTAACACTAATTATTCTCGTATCCCGGTCTATGATAAGGTATTCGATAATATGATCGGTATTTTAAATATTAAAAAATATTTAGCGGCTTATATTCAAAATCCGCATCTATCAATTAGAAAGAATATTCAAAAACCATATTTTGTCTCTTCTCGTATTATGATTGATGACTTGTTTAATGGTTTTAAAAAGCAGCATACACATATCGCATTAGTAAGAGATAATCAAAAGCGAATTATTGGAATGGTGACAATGGAAGATGTCTTAGAAGAATTAGTGGAAGACATTTCTGAACCATCATTATTGAAAGGAAAGAAATAATATGTGGTGGTATTGGATTATTATTCCGATTCTTGCGATATTTAGTGCTTTCTTTTCTATGAGTGACACAGTCTATGGCATGGTCGATCAAGAAAGATTAAAGAAAGCGATCGAAGAAGGTAATAAAAACGCAAAAATAGCGTTACATCTTTCTACTGAATACGAAAGATCAATCTCAACCATTCTTTTTGGTAATAATATCGCGAATATTTTTGCTTCTTCTTTAATTACCGCGATTAGTGTGGCAATTAATCCTGAAATTGGACCGATGATTGGTTCAATATGTTTTACTGTATTTGTGATTATCTTCTGTGAATTTATTCCAAAAGCTTTAGCGAAACGCTTTAATTATTCTTTAGCCTTATTATTTGCTCATCCAGTCCATTTCTTTGAAATATTATTTTTCATCTTCGTTTTCCCTATTTCCAAATTGTTCTCTTTAATTGTGAAATTGTTTTCCAAAAAAGCAAAAGAAGAAGATGAGATTGATGAAGATGTTCTTTCCGTTATGGTGGATGAAATTGAAAATGATGGATTATTAGAAGAAAATGAAGCGGAGATGGTTAGAAGTGCGATTGATTTAAATGATATTCAAGCTTTTGAAATTATGACTCCTCGTGTCGATGTGTTTGCAATTAATATCGAAGATACAGTGGAAGAATTATTATCTAATCCAGAATTATTTGTTCATTCTCGTATTCCTGTTTATGAAGACACAATCGATAACATCATTGGTGTTATATCGATAAAAACCTTATCAAAAGCCATTTTAGCTAAAGAAAAAATTAATATTAAATCTTTAATGTTTAAACCATTAATTATTCCTAGAAACCATCAAATCTTAGATTTATTATCAGAATTTAAATCTAGTCGTATTCATATCGCGATAGTTAAAGATGAATACGGGGGAACAGAAGGTATTATTACGATGGAAGATATCTTAGAACAAATCGTTGGTGATATCTTTGATGAGATGGACGAAATCGAAGAAGAATTAATCATCACTAAAGAAGGGAAATATATCGTCGATGGCGGGATGAATCTCGATAATTTCTTTGAAGAGATCGGATATGATGAAGAATTTGAAACTGATTACACAACTGTTTCTGGCTTTTGCCAAGAATGTTTAGATCGCTTCGCGAAAGTGGGAGATGAATTTGATTTTGCCAATTATCACTTTAGAGTGTTAGAGGCTGATGAATATACGGTGGAAAAATTAGAAGTGACCGTCTTAAATAAAAAGGACGATGATTAAATCATCCCATAATGGTAAAATATAAGTATGTTATATAAGAATGTTGATTTAGAAAAAAGAGGCGAAAACGAGCCAAAGTTTAATCCTAAAAATAAAACCGATCGTAAGATTGCTTTTACAATTCTTATCTTGTTATCGGTCTTATTATTAATATTAGGATTTTTTATCTTTTTATATTTAACATTCCAGATGTAAATATCGTTATATTAATATATTTAATGTTAGGTGATATATCTTGCTGATATATCATTTTTTAATAAAAAATAAGCCATTATTATGACAATATCTTTTGGCTTATTTATTTTTATCTAATGTTTATATCTATAATTAATTATTAAGTATAATAGATGGTTATTTTAATCTATTTGCTAATTCGTGAGTGTAAAGATCATAAACAATTTTCGCGACTTCTTCCACTGTTTGATGTTCGCTATCGATATGAAAATCAGCCTCTTCTAATAATTTGGGATTAAAAGCTTCGCGGTCATTTAATATCCGGTTTTTAGCTTTATTAACTTCATCGCCTCTTAATAGCATTCTTTGATATCTAGTGTCTTCATATGCATCAAGAAAGAAAGTGATAATTGTTTTATCATTTAATTTTTTATACGCTCTTAATCCAGCAGGATCAATGACGACGCATTTATCAGAAGCGATTTGATCTTTAGTAGAACCATAATAATTACCGTTATAAATTGTATATTCAACAAATCGACCTTCTTTAATCATTTCTAAGAAGCGTTCTTTACTCACAAAGAAATAATCTTTACCATCAGCTTCTCCTACACGCATAGGACGAGTCGTTGTGGTGATAGTCTTGACGATATGATATGTTTTGGCTAATTCTTTCGCTACTTCTGTTTTGCCACTGGCAGAGGCACCCGCTAAGATAATCATATCTTAAATTATAGATACCGATAGGCATTATGCAAAATATTTTTTATTTTTTAAAAATTTTTTCTCACTTTTTCTTTTTAAACCCCTAACGTAGTTAAATAGGAGGGCAAAAAGATGGAAATGATAAAAAATTATCAAGATTTAGTCAAACAAATCGAACAAATCGCTCATAGGTATTTCACCTTTCTTTCAAAAAAACATAGACATACATCAAATTCAATTTATTACCTTAACAAAGTTCTCAACGCTTATATTCCCCTATCCTCAATACATAAGTTAGTAATAAATAATGATTTCTTCTTTAACGATTATCCCTACTGGTGGACCAACAAGTTCACAGAAGAAGAATATAATTTCCTAAAATACCAGAGCATGATTTGTTTCTTAAATAATTATCTAAATGCCTAAAGCTTTCTTATTAAAGATTAGTTTATTAATTTCCGCCTTATTGCCCTCTAAAATCATTGTTAAACCCATATTTAACTTCATCGTTAATTGTCCGCTTTTACATACTTTGCCAGAGAAAGCTAGTGATATCTCTTATACCATTTCAATTAAATCATTGAAAAATTATTCAGGTATTAGAGAAATATTCTCAGTTGGTTCTAGTGCGAACAATTATACAAATATCCAAACAAAAGCAAAGCATGCGGTAATGGTGGAAACATATACGGTTACATTCAATTTGCCATTATCGACATATTTAACCTCTACTGGCTTATATGCGAGTTTCCGTATTGTCGATAGTAATGGTAGTGAGCTTTATTCCAACTCTTTTAAATTATTACCGATGAAATCAGAAACAATATCGTTAAATAAATATCTTGGCTCTTCTTATTCTTTACCAGGAACAACTGCTAGACCAGGATTTACCTATTTAGATAATTTTGCCATCGGTTGTGAAAATTTATTAGATTATTTTGACGAGGACAAATATTATCGTTTGAACTTAAATAAGATCAGGATTAATTATGCATCTTGCTATGACATTACCAATACCGGTGCTTATTTTACATATCGTTCTTTGTTTCCAAGTTTTCTACTTTTACAAAAGAAAGATAAATTTGATTATGTGATGTCAATTCCCTTAACAATTAAAAGAGATAAAGAACAGATTTACTTCGCTTTTCCAGAAATAATGTACGTAAATCCTCATAATTTGATGATGAGTCTTGATCCTATTAATGGATTTGTAGCGACCAAATATTTTTATCTTCCAATAAACGCTGCAAAGAGTTTTGAAAACGAAACATTCGTTATAAAAGTTAATAGATTTGGTCCAAATAAAACCACATTTACTTATAGTATTACTTATTTAACTACTAGAACATTAATTGGGAGTTGTAGTGGTTCAGAATATTGCATCGTAGGAGAAGAGAATTATGATTAACATTCTTTATTCCTTAATGGTTGCTGTTATGTCGTTTTATATGTTTACTCTAACTTATCGCATTAATGGAGTGAACCGAACATTGACTAACGTACCGATTTCGATATTTGAAAATAGTATTCCGATCCATCAAGAAAGCGATGAATTTATCCCTTATTTTGACCAGAATAAATTATATGATGGTTTAACCTATTACTTTAATAACAACATCATTCATTATTCTAAAGATTATCAACTGTATCTCTCTTATTATTATCAGGATGATTTATCGATTTGTACGAGTGATAAATGTAACGCAGTAACCGTGAGAATCAAGGCAAAGATCGTCTTAGATTATTATTACGATAAAAGCATGAATTTTTATATTAAGGATAATTAAATGGAACAATCTAACGCATTAACATATATCAAAAATTCATTTTTAAAAGATTTATTAAATGATGAAAATGTCACCGATATATCTTATAACGGGCAAGATTTATATTATGTGCATAATCTATACGGTAGAAGAAAAGCTGATATCAATATTTCTTTAGAACAAGCCAAGGATTTTATTAGACAAATCGCAAATATATCGATGAAGCAATTCTCTTTTCAAAATCCGCTTTTAGATGTATCGATTGAAAAATATCGCATTAACGCCGTGCATCAAAGTATTGGAAGATATTTATATCAACCAGTCGTGACATTCTCTTTAAGAATTGGTAGCGAAAAGATCCTTATCGATAATAAAGGTTTTATTACTGACGAGATGTACGCTTTATTGAAAGCATTATTAGATAACAATATTTCTCTTGTTATTGGAGGTAAGACAGGTGTTGGTAAGACGGAATTACAAAAATATCTTCTTTCGATTATGGAAGATAACACTCGTGTCATCACGATTGATAACGTACTAGAACTCAATAATATTCCTTCTAACAATTTAGATTTAACTACATGGCAAATCGACGAGAGATTTATTAATAATTCAATCCAGGATATGGTTAAAAACGCTTTAAGAAATAACCCGGACTGGATAATCGTGGCTGAGGCTAGAGGTAAAGAGATGCTAGAAATTCTTAGTAGCGCTTTAACTGGGCACAGCATCATTACCACAATTCACGCATTAGATATCGAGAATATGCCTAATCGTATCGTATCGATGATAAGGATGAATGATATGAAATTTTCTTTGGATTCTCTATATAAAGATATCTACCATCATCTACCGATTTATATTTATTTATCTAAAGATATCGATCAAGAAGGTAGAGTTCATCGCTATATCGATAGTGTGATGGAAATAACTGATGATGGTGAACCGAATTATTTATATCGATCTACAAATAAAAAATATGGGAAAGTTTCCCCTTCTTTAGCAAAAAGAATTAAAAGAAATATCAGCCCATTATTCCAAAAGACATTTATGAGGAAGGATAAATGAAAAATTATTATTTTATTGCCGCGATAGCGACTTTTATCGTCACTCTTATTACTTTATTAGCGAGCAACAATTTGTTCGCTAGTGGGGCGATTTTGATATTGTCATTTTTATTGTTCTTTGTCGTGATAAAAAAACAATTGTCCTTATTCTTAAAAAGAACATACCGTTACAAACAATGTTATATATTTATCAATACATTTATTATTTCTCTTTCTATTAAGGAAAGTGTTCTATCAGCTTATCAAAATAGTTACGATGCTTTAGCTAAAGATTTTATTAAAGAGATCGATGATATCGACCATTTAGATGTGAATGAAAGATTAGATTATCTAGAAAAATTCTTTCCCTTTCATATTTATCATCTATTTTTACAAATTTTAAATATTTATAACGAACAAGGCGGGGATATTTTAAAAATGTCTAGTCACCTTTTATCAACCGCAAGAGAAGAGAGCGAATATTTATATAAAGCAGAGCAAATTAACCGCACAAAATTAATCGAATTCTCAACTTTATGGCTACTAACTTTTGGCATTATGGCGTTTCTTAGAATTGCATTAAGACAATTTTATGATTCTTTAAGTTCTTCTTTATTTTATGTTCTAGGAATTGCGACAATTATGGCTTTTGCGTTATGGACTTTTTATATCGCTTTCAAGCGCTTTATCAGAATAGATATTAAGGGGTTTATGCATGAATAAAATTAAAGAATATTTTGTTTCTTTACACCTAGATTATAAAAAGGAATTAGCAAAGTTAATTGTCAGTAACACCCTAATTCTAATTATTTGTTCCTTTGCCATTATTTATTTTAAGCAAATGATTTTCATCTTGGTTGGTGTGATGATTTTAGTTTTGCTCAATTATTTCTTTTTCTCATCTTATAAAAATCAACAAAAGCAAAACGTCATGAATCACGACGAAGAATTTGTCACTATTATTAATTATTTTCAATTATTTATTAAGAATAAATACAATGTGTATCAGTCTTTAAACGCAATTATTAATTATGCTTCTTTATGGATGCAAGAACAATTAACCGCTTTATTAAGAGGAATTGATGAAGATAAAAGCGTTAAACCTTATATAACTTTTGCTAAAAAATTTAACCAAGAAATCATCGAAAATGTCATGGTTAGCATTTATCAAATGGTGGATGAAGGTGAGAATGAAATGACGATGCTACAATTTCATCATTTATTTGCACAGATGCAACAAAGTTATCAAGCAGGATTAATTGATAAAAAAGAAAAGAGCATGAGTGGTCTATCTACTTTTCCTCTCGTAGGAGCGGGTTCTTTAACGATCTTATTAATGTTTGGCATCATCACACTTATGGGGGAAATGGTCAGTGTCTTATAAAGTATCTTTAATTTTATCAATGATTTTCGTCTCGTTATTTTTCTTATTCGGGGTCGATATGATCTCAGTGCAATTTATTTATAGTGAACTAGACGCTAAAAGTACTTCTATTTCTTATTTAATCAGCAAAAACATGTCTGTTAGTCAGCAATATATCGATACCTTAGAACAACAATTTAATGTCACGTTTGTATCGTACACAAAAGATAATGTGACATTTGGCGATACTTTCAGTTATGTCATTGGTTATCCTTTTGACCCCATCATTATTTCTAACGAAACGATGATGATTGAAGTATCAAGAACAACAGTAATTGGTTATTACAATTAGAAAGGAGAAAAAAGATGTCAGAAATCAAAGGACAATTATTAGGCATTATTTTGGTGTTAACAATCTTTGTGACTGTATCCGCAGCCTTAACCGCGATTTTCACCAGTATGACAAACGCAGTTAGCAGTGAAGTGTCTGATACAATTGCAAACATCAACGCTTTAAGAATGTTCTAATACAGAAAAAACGATTCGTAACTTCACTTATGAGTCGTTTTTCTTTATAAAAACAAATTTTTTGTTATAATTACTACAGCCAAAGGAGATAATCATGAATCCAATTGAAGTTGTAAAAGATATTTTAAAAGACAAAGTTGATGTCTCTTCTTTAAAAGAAGATGATCCATTATCTACATTAGGTTTAGATTCGCTTGATTTAGTGGAAGTCATGTTAGCGATCGAAGATCGTCTTAATGTGGAATTCACTAGTACAGAAATTTCTAGTTTAGCAACCTTAAAAGACGTTATTTCTTTGATTAATCAAAAATTAGCAAAATAATTTCTTGTCTAAAATCAGGCTCTATGCTAATATTTTAATCGCACTAATGTGCATGCCTATCTAGCTCAGTCGGTAGAGCTATCGGCTGT
>JAXERM010000007.1:0-6647 GCA_034116505.1 Bacilli bacterium | reverse complement strand
ATTCTCGATCGCCATTTTCTTTTTTTATTCGTAGTAGAATAATGCGAAGTTAAAAAAGATAAAGGAATTGAAGGTTTACGTTCATTATAAGGGGCTAAGGATAAGGATAATTTTTCTTTGCTTTTATTATTTAATGTTTCTTTTTTGATTATCTTTCCATCAGATAAATATAAAATCGTATCACCATATTTTTGCGCTAATCCATAATCGTGAGTTACTAATATGACTAAACACGAATTCGATAATTTCTTTAATATATCCATCACGATAATACCATTCTGATGATCAAGGGCTCCTGTCGGCTCATCCGCTAACAAGATTTTGGGATTATTAATAATTGCTCTAGCAATAGCTACTCTTTGTTTTTCTCCGCCTGATAAATTATTAATTGGTTGATCAATTTTATTTTTGAGATTTACATATTCTAAAAGAGTGTTGATTTTGATATCTTGTTTTTCTTTTTTCTTCCCTTCAATCGTTAATAAAGGAAATAAAATATTATTTTTCACTGTTTGATTTTCAAATAATTTAAAATCTTGAAACACAAAACCAATATTTTTTAATCGATATAAATCTTTTTGTTCATCGTTCATCATATGGTAATTGTGAGAAAAGACGTTTACTTCTCCACTATAATCCTCTAAACCACTGATGATATTTAATAAAGTCGATTTCCCAGAACCAGAAGGACCATATAAAACAAATAATCCTTTATTAGGAAAATCTAAAGATGGGATATTTAGCACTTCTTGATTGATAAAACTCTTTTTTAAATTTCTAATTTTAATCATTCTTCTTTTAATTCCTCCGATAGAATCATTTTTTTCGACATTATAATAGGTAGGGCGGTTGATAATACACAGATGAAAATCATCAATATCAGTAAAAATATCGGTATAAATAAAGGGGTAGAAAAATATGAAAAAGGAATTGTAATCATATTAATAAAACCAGTGAAATATTGAATAATGCGATTGAGAACATTAGATAAAAGCAAAGCCAAAAAGATAGAAAATATAATGCTTAATATTCCGCTAATCATGCTTTCATTTAGATATATATTTAAGATGTCACTATCATTCGCGCCTAATACTTTCATCACAGTGATCATCTTTTTATCTTCAACATAAGAAGAGAAATTTATGATTCCAAAAATATCTAACACACCAATAAAAGAAATAATCAAAAAGAATGTCATTCCATAAGTAAGTGCATTAACAATCTCATCTAGAGTTTGTTTTATGATTACACCATTAGATTCAATGATATAAGGGTGAGGAATATTTTTGATTCTTTCTTCTAAATAAGAATGTTGATCAAAATTTTTTAAAAATAAACGATATGAATATGGTGAAAAATCATCATCTACGGCGTAAACAACACAGTCATAATAACTATATGGAATTGCTAAATATTCAGATAGATTATTTAACAAATAATTTTGTAAATAATTCTCCAATGCTACATAGGGATAATATATTTTTGGCGTTTGTAAAAACCCCATTTCTTTTACTACACCAACGATTTGTATTTTTTGTTCATAAAGAAAATAATCAACAATTAATGGATTAGATTCGTCTAAAGAATAATAATTATGTATCGCCCTCGAACGAACAGTAAACGATTGATATAAAGGAGAAAAATTGATCTTTTTTTGTAATAGTTTATAAGCACTATCGTTAATTATCACTTCTGATAAATTATCTTTTTTTGGAAAATATCCGTTAATCAATAGACTAGTATCAACACTATTTGATAAAAAAGAATATATAGGGCAATAAGATATTCCTTCAATAGATTTATCATTATAAGAAATCTCTGGATAAGGATTTAATAAATTATCAAAATTGTAAGATAAATAATAATCTTCTAAATATGGCTTCAATTTATTAATCTCATCAACAGTTGGTTTAATCATTTTTACTAAAGACATATTCGTCCCTTCTAATGAGGTTTTATATTCTTTATAAAATGTCGTAACACCATAATCAAATTGCTGAATTGCCTGTTCATTTATCGAATTATTTGCCCCATGAGAAAACCCAAATATTAATAAAGATAAAGTTAAACAAAACACTAGCGAGAATAAAGAGATAATGTTCTTTTTAAATCTTCTTTTTAAATTATCGAATAAGATATTGTTAGTGTTAAAATGGGTTTTTTGCGTTCTTTTTATTTCAATGTCTATCTTTTTTGTTTCTTTAATAACGCGATCCGAAATAATTTTGCCTTCGGACATTTCAATAATCCTATCTGCGTAGCTATTCACTATTTCTTCATCGTGAGTAACAACAATAACCACCTTATCTTTACTGATATTTTTTAGGATATTCATGACATCGATGCGATTGTTTGAATCAATCGCCCCTGTTGGTTCATCACATAATAAAATAAAAGGATCATTTATTAAGCATCTTAAGATTGCCACTCTTTGTTTTTCTCCACCAGAAAGATCGTCTGCCTTTTTTAATAAAATATTATTATGAAGGTTAACCTTATCTAGGAGATTGTTGATTTTTTGATCTATTTCCTTTTTCTTTTTTCCTTTAATTAATAAAGGTAATGCAATATTTAAATAAACACTTAAATGGCCGATTAATTGATAATGTTGAAACACATTCGCGATATAATTCTGACGATAATTGTTTATCTTGTTTTGCCTAATTTTATTAATAATTTTTCCATTAAAATATACCTGCCCTTTACTCGGTTTATCAATTAAAGACAGGATATTTAATAAGGTTGATTTACCACATCCACTTCTTCCTTTGATCATCGTTAAACCTGTATGATTAAAAGACAAAGTGATTTTATTTAAAGCCAAGAAAGTATTTTCTTTTGTTTTATATTCTTTTGATACGTTGATTAAAGTATAGACCGCCATTAAAAAACACCTATTTATATATAGGTGCTTTCAAAGACAAAAGTGAGAAAAAATTTATTTATTCGTCTTCCATTTTGACGGCAGCAGGCACTTTTGGTAAACCTGGCATTGTCATTATTTTTCCTGATAAGGCAACAATGAATCCAGCCCCAGCCGATAATCTTACTTCTCTAATAGTAATTATAAAATCTTTTGGTGCTCCTAATATTTTAGGATTATCTGTAATTGATTGAGGGGTTTTAGCAATACAAATTGGTGTCTTATCATATCCCATTTCTGTATATTTTTGGATTTGCTCTTCGGCTTCAGAAGTATAAATAACTTCTTTTGCTCCATATATCTCTTTCGCGATTGTAAATATTTTTTCTTTAATCGATAAATTCGTGTCGTATAAAGGTTGATAATGTGATTTTTGATTTGCTAAAGTTTCTTGTACTTTTCTTGCTAATTCAATCGCGCCTTTTCCTCCATCAGCAAAACCACTACAGAAAGCATATTCATAATGATTTTCTTCACACCATTTAATTAAGGCGTTAGTTTCATTTTCTGTATCACTAGCAAAATGATTAATGCAAATAATAGTCGGAATATGATATTTAGCAATTGAATTCATATGGTGTTTTAAATTGCATACACCTTTTAATAAAGCATCGACATTTTCTTGTTCTAATTCTTCAAATAATTGTCCACCATGTAATTTTAACGCTCTGATTGTGGCCACCATCACTACTGCATCTGGATGTAAATTACCAATACGGCATTTAATATCTAAGAACTTTTCTGCTCCTAAATCAGCACCAAAGCCGGCTTCTGTAACCACAACAGGAGATAATTTTAAAGCTAGTTTTGTCGCTAATAATGAATTACAACCATGGGCAATATTAGCGAATGGACCACCGTGAATAATAACAGGATTTTCTTCTAATGTTTGCACTAAATTAGGATTAAGAGCAACATTCATTAACTTCATTATTGCGTTAGATATTCTTAAATCTTTTAATCTAATTGGTTCATCGTCAAAATTATAAGCAACAATGATTTCGTTGATGCGTTTTTTAAAATCTTCTTTAGAAGACGCTAAGCATAAGATTGCCATTAATTCACTAGCGACAGTAATGACAAATTCTTCTTGTCTAGGAGCGGATTTCTTTTCGTTTTGATTAACAGTAACACTTCTTAAAGCTCTATCATTCATATCAAGAGCTCTTTTCCAAACGATTTTTTCTGGATTAATTCTTAATTCATTTCCTTGAAAAATATGATTATCAATCACTGCTGCAATTAAATTAATTGAACTAGTTAAAGCATGTAAATCACCAGTAAAATGCAAATTGATATCTTCGCTAGGAATAACACTGGCTTTTCCTCCACCAGTTGCCCCACCTTTAATACCAAATACTGGGCCTAATGAAGGTTCTCTTAAACAGGCTAAAGAATTGACGCCAATTTGATGAAAACCATCATGCAATCCAATTGTGGTTGTTGTTTTGCCTTCTCCTGCTTTAGTCGGAGTAATAGCAGTAACCAATACTAATTTACCATCTGGTTGGTCTTTTAATTTTTCATAAAGCGATAAATCAATTTTGGCTTTATCTTTTCCATAAGGAATTAAATATTCTTCATCAATGTGAAGTTTTTTGCTAATTTCAACGATGTTTTTCATTTTGCCATTACTCCTTTATAAAATGTTTTAATACATAACTAGCTATAGTTAATCCACAAGCAGAAGGGACCATCATATTGCTATATAATTTATCTTTATATGGCAATGGATTTTCTTTAGAAATAACTGCATATATTTCTTTTGTGGATAATCCTTCTTTCTTGATTTCATATCTTAATTTTCTCGCAAGAGGATCCGTGGTTGTTTTATCTAAACGCATGACCTCTAATTTAGTTGGGTCTAGCCGCATCGCCATCCCTAATGACATAAGCAGTGGGATGTGATTATTTATCGCGTATTTAGCTAATGACACTTTTCCTTTAACGTCATCAATCGCATCAACAACAAAATCAACTATAGGTAGATCTTTAATATATTTTTCATCTATTTTTTGACAATGAACAGCAATATCTAAATCTTTATTGATTTCTAAAGCGTGTTTTTTACCAACATCAACTTTATATTTGCCAATATCATCATATTTATATAATATCTGACGATTTAAATTTGAAGGACTTATTTTATCAAAATCAATTAAAATAAAATGTTTAAATCCAGTTCTTAAAAGCGCTTCAAAAGCCGTACCACCAACACCACCTAATCCAGCGATTAAAATGGTTTTGTTTTGGATAATTGCAAATTTCTCTTTTGATATTAAGCCAATAGTCCGATCAAATATTGATTCCATCTTTAATTTCCTTAATTAATTGTTCACTAGAAGAATAAGCCTCACATTCTAATTGATTTTTAAAATAAGTTATTTGTCTTTTTGCGTAATTTCTCGTTCTCTTTTTAATCAATTCTTTGCATTCTTCTAAAGATAATTCCCCTTGAATATAACTAATTACTTCTTTATATCCAATCGCTGCTTTTGCGGTTAATGATAATTCGTAATTATTTAATAAATTTTTGACTTCGTTAACTAATCCTTCATCAAACATTTGATCGACACGATTATTAATGTTTTCATATAATTTTGTACGATCAGGATTTATGAACAAAATTCTTACATCAGAATAAATCATTTCATGTTTTTGTTTTTGAATATTTTCGCTTTTTGTTAAACCATTACGCGCGATTGTGATTGCCCTAATCACTCTTTTTCGATTATTTTTGTGAAGATTTATTGTTGCATCATGATCAATCTCTTCTAATAAAGCAAACAATTCACCATTTGATAATTTTTCTAAATCAGAAACATCAACATTATTATCTTTTGGGAAATCATAATCATATAAAGAAGCCTTTATATATAATCCCGTACCACCACAGACAATGATGTTATCATATTGCTTTTGCAATTGTTCTAATGTTTTGCGAAATAAATATTGATATTCTTGAACAGAAAAAGAATCACTTGGTTTTTTAATATCTAATAAAAAATGCCTATCGTATAAAGGATGATCCTTTTCTATTTTTGCAGTGCCGATATTCATGTCCTGGTAAATTTGAAAAGCATCAGCGTTTATAATAGGTGCGCTTAATTTTTCACTTAACACTAAACTTGCTTTTGTTTTTCCGCTTCCGGTTGGGCCACACACAACATAAATCATAGATAAATAATAACATACAAAATAGTCATTATTTATAAGGAAAGTGAAAATGTGTTTTTATTTAAAAATGTTCTTATTTTATTAACACAACAATATTATTCATTTCATTAATGTCTAAATGATGTAAAGCGTGGGAGAAATCAATAATATCAATATCAAGATGGGTGATATCTTTTAAATATTGTTTTAATAATAAAGTGTTCTGACTTCTTTCAAAGTCTAATAATTGTTCATCGTATTGAATCAATAAATCAACATCACTTGAGCTTGTTAATATCCCTTTAACGATTCCACCATATAACGCTAAAAAAGAAATGTGATATTTATTTTTAATATTAGGTAATTCTCCTTTTATTAAAGATATGAATTCATCTTTATCAATTTGAGAATAATTGTTGCAATGTTCTTTTTCAATCATCGAAGTAATTAATTCTAGCCATGTCTCATCGTCGTTAATATTAATGTTTGCAAGATATTGATCAAATGTATGGCGATAAGGAATCAAAGACTGATGATCATTTTTTAGCAGTAAGTAATTAGATAATAT
>JAXERM010000006.1:0-17409 GCA_034116505.1 Bacilli bacterium | reverse complement strand
CTGTTAGTTCAGCAGATCCTTCACCGTATCCAGGAACTGCTATTATAGTAGCGCTTCCTTCACCGATAGCGGTTACTAAACCAGTATCAATATCAACTGTAGCCACTGTTTCATCTGTGCTTTCGAATAAGAACATTCTAGAGGCGTTTGCCGGAGTAACTGTAATCGTTGCTTCAGCATCATATGTTTGACCAACTGTTAAGCCGACGCTAGTAGGATTAAATGAAATGGATGTCGCTGCAACTGCACTAGCAACATGTACTTCAATTGTTGCAGTAGCGGTATTACCATTCTTTGTCGCAGTAACTGTGATAGTTGCATCCCCAGTGCCAACACCTTCAACCAAGCCAGTGCTTGATACTGTTGCTATTGATGTATTGCTTGAAGAATAAGAAATAGAACCATCGTATGTAGATAAAGTAATTTGTTTCTTTTCACCAACAGAGATAGATAATGAACTCTGAACTGTAGAGACAAATGGTTTTTCAATATCTAATAATTTTCCGACATTAAGTCTACCGTTAGTAATATTGGATGGTCCAACATCACTTAAATGAGGATACCAGCCGCTTACTTTAATATATTTATTAGCATAATCACCAATTCCATCAGCGGTTGATTGAAGTTGTTCTAAAAATTGATCTGGGGTGCCAGAAGGATATTTTTCTTTCCATAAACAAGCTGCCCCAGCAACAATTGGACAAGAGAAGGATGTACCTTGTGTATCACCATAACTATGTGAAATTGAAGTCTTCGTACCGGATTGTTTAGCGGTGTAAACATATCCAGGAGCTAAAATATCAACATTTATTTCCCCAGTTTGGCTTGGGTCAACATAATTAGTAAATTCCGCTAATTCGTTCGCGTTGCCTTTATTATCGCAATCACCAAGAGCACCAACACCGATAACTTTTGTATTGCAGGCAGGATATGATTTATGGTAAGTAGATTCATTTCCAGCAGCAGCAACAACGATAATATTATTTTGATAGGCTTTTTTACAAACGCTGTTCAAATATGTTGCGGCTGTAGAAGAACCTTCTTGAGTATCTCCCCAACCATCAACAAATGTTTCAGCATAAGCACCTAAAGACATATTAATAACATCGACTTTTTGTTCGATAGCATAATTAATAGCTGCTTGAATAGAAGCAAAAGAAAAGTCAATTTTTAAAGCTAAAATATCAGCCTCAGGAGCAATACCAACACCACCAACATTATTTATTGGTGCAGCGGCAGTTGTAGAAGTATTTGTGCCATGAGTTGCCCAACTAGAGCCACTAGAATCAGTTTCCCAGTCTTCTGCTATGCATGTTGGATCAGAAGAAAATTCTTTATAATAGCAAGCAGTTTGCGCTGAATTTAGATAATAATATCTGCTGGTGCTTAAAATAGCGCTGCTGCCATCTGCTCTTTTATATTCTGGATGATTATAATCAAAACCATCATCAATAATAGCAACAGTAGTGCCTTTCCCAGTATATGAATCCCACACCGATTCAATATCACCGATTAAGCCAGAACCCAATGACCTAGTTTTTTGGGTAGAATATTTACTATCGGTAGGAACAACAAATTTCTTTGCTTTTATTAACCCGGCAGGATCATCGATTTTGCTACCGAAATAGGCTTTTTCTTCGGATATAAAATCTCCATATTTAAATTCTTTTGGAGTGTTTTTGGTAAAACCTGCGAAACCAGCAAAAATTAAAAAGCTTGTAACACAAAAGCCAATAAATTTTTCTTGTCTTTTTCTCATATTGTTTCCTCTTTAGCATATGTGTGCTCTTAAATAAGTAAATAACATAAAAGGATATTAAGTTATTTAAAAAGCACAACCAAGTCTATGGATGTGCTTATATTAACATATAAATATTAGATATACAAATTAACAACTTTTCTTTAAATTAGGTTGCTAATAAGTTTAGGAATTTAACGATTATATTTTTTTCACAGTAATTGTGGCACTGTCATTACTCACAGAATTAACAGTAAATTCCCAACCAAGAGATTGACCGCTATTGAGTTTTACGCCATTTTTAAATTGGTTGCTATATGTATTCATTGAGAAAGAATGACCATCAGTAAATAATGAAGTGTTTTCTAAATAACGGGTTGATCGATAGTCACAAACATTAAATCTAGATATTAATTGTAGGATATTATAATCAGCGTATTCTTTCCCTAATGGAGATATATACGAGTTAGCGCTTTCATCTTCTTTATAATATGTATTAGACATTGCTTCTGTATATCGATTTCCGCTGACAATTTTGTTTGTTAATTTTGTTGAATAACCACTGCTTGTAAATTGCGTTAATCTTGCATCAACATGCCATAATCTAATTCCAGTTTTGGTCGCACCTGTTGGATACTGACCACTATATCGATAAGTAGTGTCAAAAGAATTTAGACCAGTAGGTGTATAAAGCTCTAATAATAAATATTCATCAAATGTGGAATCTGAACCACTATTATTTAACAAAATTACTTCTCCACTACTTTGGAAATTTTTAATTGTGATTGTTGTAGAAGTAGTTGGAATATATGCTTCTGCCCAGCCTAACGCAAGTGCGCTAAAAGCATCATGGGATCCGACATTATAATCTTGCATGGAAAATCCACCAGCGGGATTATATTGACTAGAATAATCGTAATAATCGCTTAAACCAAAGATATGACCCATCTCATGGATGTAAGTGTGTGCGTCAATATGGCAGTGAGAAGTGTCCCCACCATAATAAGTAAAACCTTTATTACTACCATACATAAAATCATAACTAGCCCAGAAGAAAGCATTTGGGATTGGGTTTTCCTTATTATTATTTGTTTCTTGTACCCAGTAGCAATATGCCCATAAATTACTATGAGAAACATTCTTTGATGCTCGATAGTCAGGTGCAGCATAAATTAACATCACTCCGTCAAGATACCCATCATTATCATTATCAAAATTAGATAAATCACTTACTCCATAAGTTGTTTGATACCAACTAACAGCACTTTTTACTAATATAGAGGTACCTGAAGCCTCCATTACGCCAATATCATTAACGGAATAAGATGGAGTGTACCAATCAGTTACAACACCGGAAATAGAAATCTTATTGTGGGATAAAGTTTCATAATATGTTTTGACACTTTGCCAACCAGTTTCTTCTTTTGTACCAAAATAAGCAGTTTCGATATCTGTCTTCACTGTTTGTTTTTGTGTGGTTGATAAGTATTTACTAGAATCTGTTAACCAAACAGGAATAACTAATAAATTGAGATTACCTAAGCTAGGTGCGGAATCAATTCGATAAACATTATTAGCGGTTAAATCAGTATAACGATATTTAGTTGTGACTTTTTCAAGGTTTCCCTCACTCGAAGAACTGCTTGAAGAACTAGAAGAGCTAGAGGAACTTGAAGAAGAGGAAATGCTAGAGGAAGAAGAACTAACATTAGAAGAATCAGATGTGGAACTAGATGAGGTGTCATTACCAATCGTAATGTTAATCATTGGAAATAATGAACAACCACTAAGAAGTAGTGAACCAGTTAATAGACATAATAGATAGCCTTTTTTCATATGCAATTCTTCCTTTTTCTAGTAAGTATTATAAAAGATGATACCAACTTTTTGAATATCATCTTTAATATTATTATATTAGATATTATTAATAGGAATATGATGAAGTAATTGCTCTACCATATGTTTTTGATAGATAAGCCCAGTTGGTAAAATTGGTATAGGTACTAGAAGAATATGTACTTTGATTATATCCAGTGCCTGCAACATAATATAAACATAAACCATGCGCGTCAGACGCACCTTCTTTTTGAGCGATATTATAGATCACTAATTTATTAAATGCTGTTTTCACATTGTCGATATAAGTGGAACCAGGATTAAATGTTGCGTTAGCAGATAATAATGTTAAGAAATGATAGACATCGAATGTACAGAAATAATCATAATCAGAACTACCAAAATATTTAGTTTTTCCAATAATTTGTTTATTAAATGTACTGCTATTTGATGATGTGATTTTATTTTTTAATTGAGCGGACATCGTTTCAAAAGCATCTAAATACGCCGCCATTTGTGATAAATCGTAGACAGACATTGTTTGGTCAGCTGGATAATATTCGATATTGCCATGGCCATCATCATAATTACCACCAGTGGCATTAACACCACCATTATCAGCGATAAAGCCATCCGCGATCGCTTGTAAAATTGTGGTGGTTGGTTTATTAGCGAATAAATCATCAACCCATGTATCATAATCCCAACCATAACCATTTTCTGATTCTTGTGAAGAAACCATGTAATTGAAATATGGGCTATTGAATTCGGCGACATCTTGAACGCCCATCAAACAGGCATCATATCCGATAAATTCAAATTTATTTTCAATATTTAAATTCTTTTTCGCGTTGCTAACAGCTTTAACCACTTCGGTATTTAATAAAGAATTGCTGCTATAATTTTCATCATAACAAACACCGCGCATGCCACCGCCGTGATTCCATAAAATTAAACCAACTTTATCGGCTGGATATGTATTTAATCCCCATTCGATGAAACTTTGCAAAGTGGATGATTCACCCATGCTTGCTCTAGCAATTTGTGCATCTTTAACAAAAGTTCTATTCGATAAATGAAAGCGATTTAAATAAGATTTATTAATCACACTAGAAAAAGTTGAGCTCCATTTACTAGCCCCTCCTGCTTCAATGACAAAATTGACATCATCAGGTTGGCCTGCCACACTTTTAATTTCTTCTAAATCACCAGTAGCTAAATAGCTTTCAGATTCTAAATCACTACCACACATATAAAGTAAGATAGTCCAAGCAGCTTGTGCTCCTTTTTCTTTAATCGTTACATCACATGTTGCGGTTAAATTTCTATCTTCACTTGTGGCTGTAATAGTTCCATTACCTTTAGCTAGTGCCGTAACAGTAATAGATGTATTGTTTTCATTTTTGGAAGTATAAGACATAATTGCATTGTCGCTTACTGTCCAATTAATTTTCTTATTTGTCGTAGTAGAAGGCAAAATTTGAATATCTAAATCAAATGTATCATTTATATATACTGTTTTTTCTTGAGAAGAAATCGTAATTCTAGAAGGATGTACTTCACTAGAAGATGAAGAACTAGTTGAAGAAGAGCTTGAACTAGATGTACTTGAAGAAGTGATGTCAGATGAACTGCTAGTAGGAAAACTAGGAATTTCAAAACGACACGCTCCTAAAGTCAAAGAAAAGCTGCTTAATAATAATATTAATAAAGGTGTTTGTTTCCGCATAAAAATGTCCTCACATATAACATAACACCAAATTCATTAAATTTATTTATAAAAAATAACAAAGAAACATTATTTGACGTATTTTCACATCACTTTCTGATTAAACCACAATATTTTTCTATTTATAAAGATTAAACAAATATTTTTATTTTAAATAAAACGGGTTGACAGTTCGTATGCGAACCTTTAAAATCTTTAATAATATGAATAAAAATATTCTTCCTGAAGAAGACATCTTATTTTTAACTAAACATTTATCAAAATTGATTAGAAAACAATTTGATGAAAAACTCGCTGCTCATGGATTAACAAGTGAACAAGGACGTTTATTATTTACAATTCATAAAGCTTACCATTTCGATCATATTGAGATGCATCAAAATGACATTGAAAAAAAGTTTCGACTTTCAAAATCCACTGTCAGTGGCTTAGTGAAAAGGTTAGAGAAAAAAGCATTGATTAAAGTAAGAAAAAGTCATCCTTTTGTGGTCTTAGAACCAACTGAAAAAGGAAACGAGATCATTAATTCTATTTTTGAATCAAGATTAAAAGCAAATGAAGAGTTATTACAAGGGTTCTCGAAAGAGGAAGAAAAGCAAATAATCAGTTATTTGCATCGATTAATAAAAAATTGTGAAGGAGGGAATAAAATAGATGTGGAAAAAGATTAAATTAATCTTAAAAAGTGTTAGACAATATAAAAAATTTGCGCTCATCACTCCACTATTCATGATTGGTGAAGCTTTTATGGAATGCGCTTTACCATTTGTCATGTCCACTTTGGTGGATACAATCGACCAAAACGTCGCTTCTTTTACGGGTTTTAATTCCATTTTTGAAACCGTGACATATACAAATGAGACTTTTGGTGCTTCGATGAGTGTTTCCGTTTTCGGTGTCATTATGACTTTGATATTGATTGCCTTATTATCATTATTATTTGGTATATTAGGTGGTCAAACAGCCGCAATTGCGTCAGTCGGTGTTGGAGCAAATTTAAGAAGTGATTTATTTAAGAAATTACAAACATTCTCGTTTGCGAATATCGATAAATTCTCCACTTCCAGTTTAGTGACTAGATTAACCACTGATGTTAATAATGTCCAACAAGCATTTCAAATGTGTATTCGCATCGTCTTTAGAGCTCCTCTAATGATGATCTTTTCTGCCGTCATGGCATTTATCTCTGGTGGCGCGATGGCGTGGATTTTCGTCTTTTTAGTCCCAATTGTTGGTATAGGAATCACCATCGTTATGCGTAAAGCGATGAAAATTTTCACTAGAGTGTTTAAACGTTACGATAAATTAAATGAATCAGTGCAAGAAAACATTTCTGGAATTCGCGTGGTTAAAGCATATGTTAGAGAAGAATATGAAAAAGAAAAATTCAATCGCGCTTCTAATGGTATGTTAGATGATTTTGTCTCAGCGGAAAAAATCGTCGCCTTATCCACCCCAATTATGAATACATCAATTCATTTCTCAAATGTATTGGTCATCGGTATTGGTTCATACGCAATTTATATGACCAGTCAAAATAGTAATTTCTGGTTGTCATTAACCGTTGGACAAATGTCCTCCTTAATAACATATGGTATTTCAATCTTAACGTCTATCATGATGATATCTATGATTATGGTTATGTTGATCATGAGTTTAGAATCAGTCAAGAGAATTGGCGAAGTATTAGAAGAAGAACCCACTATTAAGAATCCAGAAAATCCTTTGATGGAAGTTCCTAATGGAGATGTGACATTTTCTAATGTTAATTTCCGTTATAAAGAAAATGCGGAAAAAGATACATTATCTCATATCAATATTAATATTAAGTCTGGTCAATTCATCGGTATTTTAGGCAGTACCGGAAGTGGCAAGACGAGTGTTGTTAATTTAATATCTCGTCTATATGACGTGCAAGAAGGGTCAGTCTTAGTCGCGGGTCATAATGTGCAAGAATACGATTTAAAAACATTAAGAGACAATGTCGCGGTTGTTTTACAGAAAAACGTCTTATTCAGTGGCACGATTGCTTCTAATTTAAGATGGGGTAATGAACACGCAACTGAAGAAGAAATGTGGGAAGCCTTAAGAATCGCTCAAGCTGAAGAAATTGTCAAAGCAAAGAAAGATGGTTTAAATAACAAAGTTGAACAAGGCGGGGCAAACTATTCTGGTGGTCAAAAACAAAGATTATGTATCGCTCGTGCTTTATTAAAGAAACCAAAAATCTTAATCCTTGATGACTCCACCAGCGCTGTCGATACAAAAACCGACCGCTTAATTAGAAAAGGATTAAAAGAAGATTTAAAAGACATGACAAAGATCGTCATTGCTCAAAGAATATCTTCTATCGAAGAAGCTGATCAAATCATCATTATGGAAGATGGTCACATCGACGCAATTGGCACTCACGAAGAATTGATCAAAAACAATAAGATTTATCAAGAAGTGTACTATACACAAAATAGAGTGGGAGGTGATAATAATGCCACCAGTCAAAATTAAAGAAAGAGGAAGAGCAAAGAAAGGAATGATGAAACGCTTAACAAAAGCATTGTTCACTCGTTATCCATTACAACTCATAACAGTGGCTTTTTGCATCGCTTTTAGTGCGTTTTCTAACCTTTGTTCTTCGATTTTTGCTAATTTTATTACCGTCACTATTTCCCAAGCAACATTATTAAATATCAATCCATTCACTGGTAGTTTTGATATTACCGCGATGGGAATAACTATCTATAACACCAATATCACTTATCTATTAATTATTTTAGGAGCAATCTATTTAGTGGCGATATTCGCTATTTGGTGGTGGAACCGTTCGATGGCGATTATCACACAAAAATTCATGAATGATTTTCGTATTAAAATGTTCTCCCACATGGAAGATTTACCAATCAAATATTTTGATACCCACCATCACGGTGACATCATGAGTATTTACACAAATGACGTTGATACAATCCGTCAATTTATCTCACAATCATTACCGGAATTTTTCCGTACTGGATTAACTGTGATCATATGTTTAACCACGATGCTACTAAATAGTATTTGGATGACTTTAGTCGTCTTATTCTGTGCGGCGATGATGTTGTTAAACACCACAATTATCGGCGGTAAGAGCAGTAAATATTTCATTAAACAACAACGCCAGGTTGGAGTTGTAGAAGGTAATATTGAAGAATCAATTAATGGTTTAAAAGTCATCAAAGTGTTCTCTCATGAAGAAAAAGCGAGTGAAAAATTTGATGAACTTAATGAGCAATTAAGACAATATTCCACGACTGCAAATGTCCACGGTAATATCACGATGCCAATCAATGGTAACATCGGTAATTTCATGTATGTATTGACCGCGATTATGGGCTTTATGATGTTAGTAATCCCAGGATTTAATAACTTGTCCTTATCAGGTTGGAGTGCAGTAGATTCTTCTTCCCCACAATCATTATCAACATTCTGGGGTTTAATCGTCTCATTCTTAATGTTAAGTAGAATGTTTACGAATAATATCTCTCAATTCTCACAACAAGTAACCTTTATCGTCATGGGTATGGCGGGTGCTTCTCGCTGTTTTGATTTGTTAGATGAAGTAAAAGAAACCGATGACGGTTATGTCTATTTATGCAATGTGAAAAAAGATGAACAAGGCAAGTTAATTGAAACAAAAGAAAGAACGAGAACTTATGCTTGGAAACACAAACACAAAAATGGCGAAATTGAATATCGTGAACTCAAAGGTGATATTCTTCTCGATCACGTTGATTTCTCTTATAACAATGAAAAATTAGTGCTTGAAGATATCTCTATCTTCGCCCATCCAGGACAAAGAATCGCTTTAGTCGGGGCAACTGGGGCTGGTAAAACAACTATTACTAATTTAATTAACCGTTTTTACGATATTGCGGACGGTAAAGTCCGTTATGATGGAATTAATATTAACAAGATTAAAAAAGCCGATTTAAGACGTTCTTTAGGTATTGTCTTACAAGACACAAACTTATTTACTGGTACAGTAATGGAAAATATCCGTTATGGTCGATTAGACGCAAGCGATGAAGAAGTTTATGAAGCGGCAAAAATCGCAAATGCATATGATTTCATCACACGTTTACCACAAGGATTTAACACGATGCTAACTGGTGATGGAGCAAACTTATCACAAGGGCAAAGACAATTATTATCAATTGCCCGTGCTGCAGTGGCAGATGCACCGGTGATGATCTTAGATGAAGCGACATCCTCTATTGATACAAGAACCGAATTATTAGTGCAACAGGGAATGGATAAATTGATGGAAGGAAGAACCGTCTTTGTTATCGCTCACCGTTTAAGCACAATTCAAAATTCCGACGCAATTATGGTCATGGAACAAGGAAAGATTATCGAAAGAGGTAATCACGAAGACCTGATTAAATTACAAGGTACATATTATCAACTCTATACCGGAGCGTTTGAATTAGAATAAAGAATTCTTATTACAAAGAAAAAACTAGACGTAGATAGATACTTCTCTATTAATGTCTAGTTTTATTTTTATAAATATTATTTAGCTTTCGTAATAAGTTAACGTTAAAGAATTGATAAAGACACGGCTTTTACCATTTTCGGTTGAAAACGTTAATGATCTAGTGGATTCTTTTAAAGATAAATCAACATTTTTTGTTTCAGGAATTTTGCTTGTATCAGCAACCGATAAATCAGTTATCTCCCCATTGATATTTAAGGCACTAGTTGTATCAATTGAATAGGTACTATTATATTCAATATATTTACAATATGCTTGGACAGAAGCAGTAATAGATTTGATCTCATAAAGAAAATTTATAGTTAAATTTCCGCCACTAGAAGAAGTACCGATTGTTAATGTCGTTTGATTTTCGTTGTTATAATTTTGGAAATAACATTTTTCACTAGTAAATGAAGATACAACTTCTTGATCAGCGTTTAATAATGATAAAAAGGCATTATGAGGATTAATGGTATTTAAGTCGCTTCCCCCATTAAGATATGTTCGACTACTATCGCCTAAGAATTGATAAGAGATCGTCTTTTCTATTCTTGTAGAACTTGAAGAAGATTGGCCTTCCTCACTAGAAGAACTACTAGAAGCATCTTCACTTGATGAACTTGAAGAAGGAGAAGAAGGATTTTGATTACAGCCAACTAATAATGGCAAGACAAATAAAAATAATAATGATTTTTTAAACATAAATACAATTCCTTTTAATATCTAAATTATACAAAAAAATATATAATTTGAGATATGAGAAAAATAATATTTGTTTGTCATGGTAATATTTGTCGTTCTGTTGCTGCGGAATATATTTATCAATATTTAATGGCCAAAAGAGGAATTGACGTTAAAGATTATGTCAAATCTCGGGCCACTTCTTTAGAAGAAATAGGTAATGACATTTATCCAAAAATGAAAGTTGCTTTAGCAAAAAATCATATTCCTTATTCACTTCATCACGCAAAAAGGATTGACCAAACAGATTACGATTGGGCGGATTATATCTTTTATATGGATAATCATAATTTTTATTATCTTAATCATCTATTCATTGATAAAGATCATAAAATCTATCCAATTTATCAATTTACAAGTAACATTAAAGAAATAGAAGATCCTTGGTATTCGGATCGTTTTCAATTAGTGATTGATGAATTAATCCAATGTATCAACGATATTATTGAGAAATTAATTATTTAATATTTTTATCTTTTTTCTTTTTAATGACGATTCCTAAACCAGTTAAGGACATAGCAAATAAGAAAATTGAACTACCAGCAATAGAAGCGGTGCAGCCGCTTTTTTTGTTATTTTCTCCACCTGTGGAAGTACTACTTGAAGAACTACTTTCGCTAGATGAAGAAGAATTATTACTACTAGAGGAATCTCCACTACTAGAAGAATTACCGCCAAAGGATGATGAAGGATATGTATCTAACAATAATTGTTTAACACTACTAGAAGCTTTTTCAGAAAAGATACGATACGCTAAATCAGGATAATCGACAAAGGGATTGCGGTTTTTTTGACGTGAAGTCTCACAATAATCATTACGATGGCCTTCCATCACATCCGGCTTATCTAAGGCGTGCCATTTTAATAATGTGTCATAGCTTTCAAATGTCGAAGTAATTTCTGGAAGATTACTATAATGACCACGATAAGTGACATAAATATACATAACAATTCGAGCCACATCGCCTTTAACACTATCTAAAGGTTCAAAATATGTTCCTTTTTTACCATAAGGCATGCCGTTAAAACTAACTTCGTTACCGCTAACATAACCGTATTTTAAATTACCTCTACTACCGTTTGTGGTTTCATAAGTAGGACGTAAATGTAGTAGATCTGTTCCAGCCTCTGATTTGCCCCAATTACCATTAGAATTAGATTGTGGCCAAACGTGTTCACGGTTCCAGTTATTCGCACCATCGCTATAACATTTTTTCACCGAAACACGAGTATATAAATAAATCATGTTATTTGGATTAGTCGGATCTTCGTCCGCGTATTGACATTGTTCAGATAATGAATTCGCGGAGTCACCACCATAAGCATAAAAACCTTTTGGATAAATTAATTTTGCTAAACTAGTAAATAAAGTACCTTTAAGACCATCAGTTAATTGATCACTTAAAGAAGAATAATAAGAACCAGTGTAATGATATTCATCAAAATTCTCGACATGAGTGGCGGCCTTGGCCATTAATAATTCTTGGTCCAAATGATGGATTAAGGAAATTGAGGTGGTTGAAATACTCACCAAACCTAAACTGGCTAAAAAAGTCCATTTAATAATGTTTTTAATTTTCATAATTACTCCAATTAACGCTTATCTCTTTTTAAGATTAAGAAATAAAAGATACATATATAGGCTATCCCAAAAATCCCAAAACACAAAGCATTTATATAATAAGGTAATGAAATCGTCCCACTATCTAATGAATTATAAAGATAATCATTTGAGAGATTAAATAAGATATGGAATAGTGTGGCAAAGGAAATATTGTTTGTATATTCATATAAAACACCAATTACCACTCCAATAAAGAATGTGTATACTAATTGCACTAATGCATTAGGAATATTATCAATCAAAGCTGAAAAATTAAATAAATATTGTAACAAATGACAAAGCGAAAACATTCCAGCCGAGGCAAATATTCTTAACATTTTATGCGCAATTAAAAGCACTCTTTGGAAGACAAAACGGAAAAAGATTTCTTCATTAATCGCTAATAAGATGAGATTGACTAAAGTTAATATTTCAAATGTCGGATTTGTACTAAACGCTTTATATATGGAATTGAATATCGTATTAAAAGAAGCAGTTTGACGAATGATCACAACATAAAAAGGATTAGTAAAAGCAATAAAGAATAAAGGCAATAAGATCAATAAATTCGCGATGCGAGTTCTACCAGTATATGAAGGAATGAATTTACTAAAGCGAATATATAATAAAGAAAAGATTAAATAAAAAACATTTAATCCCACACGAACACTATATTGAATAGTCATATCCTTAACGAATAAATCAATCGGGAAAGAGACGACCGCTAATAAGAGAAAAAATAAAATTAAGGTGTGAAATATAGATTTCTTTTCCATATGTTCTTTATTTTTAACATTAAAAAAAGAGATAGACAAGTTGTCTATCAATTATTTTTTCGAAATTTTAATCGCGATGACCCCATAATGGTCAATTTGTTCCTTTTTATAATATAAATACATATCTTCAAAGGAAGCTTCTTCGTCCTCATGATATCCTAATAATTCTTTGGGATAATAATCGTATAATTCTTTAAAATTTTTAAATGTTTTTAAACCATCAATCCTACAAGTTAATGTTTCTTTGTTTTGATTATTAGTAAAAACAATTTCATCTCCTACTAAAAGCTCTTTTCTTTTTTCATCATATAGGCGCATTTCTATATGTTTTTTATTTTGTGCGATTAAGCAAAAAGGTTCATTATGTAAAGAAAAATAATGCGTCATATTAATTAGTTTGGATGACGATATTGCTATATTGATAACTGGTCATATTTTTATTTTCGTCGTCATTATTAAATTCTAATATTGCTTGTACACCGGTAGATAATAAACGGCAATAAACAGTGGTTAATACCATTTCACTATTAGGATCTAATTGCACATTCTCCGGTGATAACGATCTTAAAGTAATATAATCCCCATATAATCTATCCGCGGTATTATCGCCTTTCATCATAAAAGCGTCACCACCGATATAACTAATGGAAGAATATCCAGAATAAACGTTTAATTCTTGATAACGTAGTTCATCACAATCGAAAAACACCGAGACAATATTTTCATCATGACGGGCAAATAAATAATTCTTCGCGACATAACTAGTAAATATTTCTTTATAGATAAACGGGATGACAATCTTTCCTTTACTGTTAATTGCCCCATATAAGCCATTATGGCTTGTAATGATAATTCCCGCATTATGCATCACTTTCGCATCGCTAGAAAGAATCGATATTTCAGATAAATTCTCATTGTATAATGTGTAATTTTTATTGTTATAAAATGAGGTTGATATTCTTTCAAAAGCGTCGAGATAAATTCCCGTTACATCATCGTGAAGGCCACCATTTTCATCGATTAAAAATGTTCTTTTTACCGAGGACAATATTCTTTTTTTAGAAATCAATTGAATATTACCATAAGCATATTTATAAACACCATTTTCATTAAAGAATGGCTTAACCACATCATTTGTGAAGACATAATCGACATCAATTGATGATATTTGACCGGTTAAATAATTAATTTTATTCGTATCTAAAACATATCTTTGACCAAGTTCATCTAAATAATCGTAATTGTCATTATAATCATCTAATAATGTGCTTTTTTGATAGATGATATAATCCCCAATCATAAATTCATTATTGCATTCTGGTTCATAGAAAGAAGAGACTTCATTATTTGAAGCATCAAAGATGACAATGCGACCGTTATTACGAATCATCTTATAACCGACATGCCCATAAGAAGATAAAGAGACAGAATTAGAACCGATAAAAGAAGAACCAGGATTATAATCGATTTCTTCTTCGCCTTGAAGGGACGCAACTAAAGTAGGAACGCCTTCAATATATTGATAAAGATAACGAATATTATCACTCGAGACAATTTCAGCGTAATATTGTCCTTTTGGTCCATAACGATCGACGATATTTGTCACATCTTTAGTAAAATCATTTGTAATGATGTTACCTAATGCATCGACGATAGTTTTATGATCGCTATATTGAATGAGTAGATAACCACCCACGATCTCACTAGGATAAGAATTAATACCGAAATTGTTTGTATAATCAATCTCTAAGAATTTTTTAGTTAATAAAGAATAGATAGAATTTGAACCATCGGTATGGGTATAAGCAACAAAGCCGTTTTGACTACGGACATTAGTAACATTTTTAATTTCAATTTCTTTAGTCGATAATGAATCAAGATGATATATATTTTTTGTTTCTTCTTTCGTATTTGCGTCCATGATGCCTTTATTAATAATTTGTGATAATGCATCATTATTAAAAGAACAAGAGGATAACGCTAATAAGGAGAATAATAATATTGATAAATAATTCTTTTTCATACGCTAACTATAATATATCACAAATTATCTCATAACCTTTGATCGTGAGAATAGATTCTTCTAAATAGACACCAAAAACAAAACGATAATTATGGTCATTATCAGAAGTAGCGATATTAAAATTGGTAAAATTGGTTAATGAAGATAAATCTTCTAAGATAATTGGATTTTCGACATCTTTTAAACTGAGTATATATCGAGAATTATTAAATGTTGCTAGATAATATAAATATCCTAAGTGCTCCACATTAGTGTAGTTATTAAAATGAGGATTAACGACATTGTATGTATGGTCATCATTAATTCTTAAATATATTGTTTCTTTGTTTTCGTTTTGGAATGCAAAATAATTTAAACAAGATTGTTCTTTAATATAATAAGGATATTGATTAGAAACGATTTTATTGTTATCAGTGTCATAAACTCCATATAAAGAATTATTCTTTCTAATTAAATAAGTTTCGTTTTGCGTTATAGATAAATCATTAATGTCATCATAAACCGATAAAGCTTCTAATTTATCGTTATAGATAATATGTTTATTTTGGTCATAATAACGATGATTATTTAAAGCGATTAACGAAATAAAATCGATGTCGGTAATGTCGTTTCTTCTTTTCCCATTTTCATCGAGAATATAAGTTTTATTATCCTCTAATTCTTTATTTTTTATCGTCTTTACCTCAGCGGATACATAATGGATATATCCGTTCTGATCATACATATTAGTGTTGATTTGATTAATAATGTAATCCGTATTAATTTCCTTATATGAACCATCTAAAATATTATAAATGCGACTGATTACATCATATTTTTGATCGTTATAAATATAATCGTATTTTTTCGCATCATCATTTAATAAAATCTTTTTCTGTGTGAAAAGATAATTCAAAGCAAAATAATAATGATCCACAGTTCCAATATCGAAATTAGCGATTAGTCGACCTTTACGGTCATAACTAAGAAATGCGGTGTTTTTTTGATATAAATAATAATCGCTTTTACCGTAATTACTCAAATTGAGATATTGATAACCTTCTAATTCTTTCACTCCATATAGATATAAATCATGGTTATCATCAATCTCTTCGTTATCAAATAATTGACCGTTTTTATCAAGGGCGAAATATTTATTTTCTTGATTAAAATTTAAAACATATAAATTAATCACATCATCTTTTTTACCTTTATTATATTGACCGATATGATTAAGAGTTTCTAAAGGTTCTTCACTGACATAAAGTTCAGTTTTATCGCTTAAAATATAATGATATTTTTTAATGCCTAAAGGATCTAATTGAGAATACGCAATCAAATAATTATTTTTAAGTTCGAAATATGAAAAATCATCATAATAATCTAAAGGCAATAACCATGTTTTATCTTTTAAATTAAATAAACCGAAGTGGTTATCTTGATCGACAAAAGATAAAAATGAATGGAATACATTTTTTATTTCTTTGATGTTATTGATTGATAAACTAATCGATAAAGTGTTGATATTTGTGTCAGCGACATAATGATGTTTATTAATGTTATTAATAATAAAAGCGTCATTAAAAAGGTTATAGTTCACGTTACTTTTACTAGAACACGCGATTAATGGAAATATATTAAAAATTAAGAATAATTTATATAACCTTTTCATATTTTAATTATCAAATATTTTTTAACAAAATAATATTGTTAAAACTATAAAATTAACGATTGAGCCAAAAATTAATCGCTTGGTCAATCCAACCTTCCGCTTTTGTGCCAAGTCCTAATCCCACTCCATGAGGAACTTTATCGTATTTAATTCCGATATGGGGAACGTTATATTCCTCTAAAGTGTCAATCATTAAATCAGAACTAATATGGGGAACAGATTTATCGATATCTCCTCGCCAAATAAATGTTTTTGGATATTCGCGATCGACATGTTTATATACTTCACCAGCTTCAAGCGCTTCCATAGATGTCCCATCTTTCGTGAAATGTTTTCTCGTACCTAAGTGCGTATGTTTTTTATCTAAAGTAATAACTGGATAGATTAAACCTAATAAATTAGGTTTTGGTAAATCATAATGTTTATAACCATATTCACGTGTCCCATATAAACCCGCCATATGGCCACCAGCAGAAAAACCAAAGATCGCGTAATTATTCATATCAACGTGATATTGTTTTTGATTGTTAATTAAATCTTTAACTGCGTGCACTAAATCTAATATCGGATTGGGGAAAATTGCTTTTTCTTTCACACGATAATGCAAAACAAAAGCATTGATGCCTTTAGAATTTAGATATTGAGCGATTGGTTTACCCTCCATATGATTGCAAATCATGCGATAACCGCCTCCTGGACAAATAATCGCGGCAGGATGAATGTTATCATCATCCACTAGATATGGAGTGAGACTATATTCATTTGGTTCTTTGCATTCTTTGATGTATTTAAATAAATG
>JAXERM010000005.1:0-5408 GCA_034116505.1 Bacilli bacterium | reverse complement strand
GAGAAACACCCATCTTTGAACCACCTAATGAAGCATTACCAGTTGTGGTCACGCCATCTTTCGCGGCAGTTGTTAAATTATATAAATATGTGGATAAAACGCCATTCTTAATAATAGGTTTATTGTAGGTTGAAACACCTTCATCATCAAACCAACGTGAGAACAATGTTTTATTGTGTGGCATATCTAAGATCGTAATCTTTTTAGAAACAACCTTTTGATTTAATTTACCAATGAATAATGAAGAATTTTTTTGCACTGATTCTGCGTTAGCGTAGTTCACTAATACGTTCATGAATTTAGCGACAACTTCAGGTGCTAATACTGCTTTATAGGTCTTAGATTCACAGGCTTCACCACCTAATTGTGCAACTGTTTCTTTAATGACTTTTTTCGCTAATTCTTCTGGATCAAATTTTGTAAAATCATTACCGAACGCTAAATCAAAACCTGATTTTGTTTGTGTATCTAATTTAGCTACTGCTTGACCAACATAATAGAAGAAATTGCTCTTATCATGGAGATTCAAACCACGAGAATTGATGATTGTGGTTTCTGTTTTTGATTCACAATAATCAACAGAAGCTACTTCAACAATTCTTTCATCGCCTTCTTTAATTAATTTTTCTAAGACGAATAATTTTTCTAATTTTTGTTCAAGTGGAATATTATCTAATTCCCTATTATAAGTCTTAATCTTTTTATATTTAGGTGAGCCTTCAAAAATAAAGACAGGATCTTCATTTTCTATCACTTTTGCGTTAGAAACGATTTCTTTGACGAGATATTTAGCTTTTTCAGCATTGTATGTATCACATCTTGCAGAGCCGAATTTACCATTAACAATACCTCTTGCAATCACTACCATTCCGTCTTCCATTGAGTTATTTTCAATTTGCCCATGGAACAAAGAAACGCTTAAGGAATAAGAACGGCTAATAAATAATTCAGCTTCTTCAATTCCTGCTTCTTTTGCAAGATTAAAAAATTTATCGTATTTCATTATTTAAGTTCTCCTCCTCTACCACCGACGGTGATTTCGCTAATTCTTAAGGTTGGTTGTCCAACATTTGTGCGGATTGATCCACTGCTGGCACCACACATTCCTTGTCCAAACGCTAAATCGTTTCCCACCATATCAATATGTTTTAAAATTTCATCGCCATGACCGATTAAAGTTGCTCCTTTAACTGGTTCACAGATTTTTCCATCTCTAACAATATATGCTTCACTACAACCGAAGTTAAATTCACCAGTTGTTGGGTCAACAGAACCACCATTAAATCCGACTGCGTATAAACCTAATTTTGTCGCAGCAATGATTTCTTCTTTAGTGGATTTTCCGTTACAAATGTATGTATTAGACATACGAGATGTAGGACAATAACGGTAGTTTTCTCTTCTAGATGAACCGTTACCTTCTCTATTCATTCTACGGCCATTAAAATCATCGATCATATAGTTAACTAATTTACCATCTTTGATTAATAATCTCTTTGTGCCTGGATTACCTTCATCGTCAATATCAATTGAACCCCATTCAGATGGAATAGTGGAATCATCAACCGCACTAACGAGTGGAGAAGCAACCATTTCACCTTCTTTACCACTAAAACAAGATAAGTTTTTCGCAATTGCAGCTGCTTCTAATGGGTGACCGCAAGCTTCATGGAATAATACGCCACCCCAACCATTACCGATAATGACTGGCATTTTACCACTTGGACATTCTTTTGCGTCTAACATTAATAAAGCAGTCTTTGCGGCTTCTAATGCACAATCTCTTGGATTAACGACAGTAGTGAAATAACTAATATCTTGTTGAGCACCAGGACCAGAGAAGCCAGTTTCATATCCTTTTTCACTCATCGCAATAGCGAAAAATGTCATACGGCCAAATTCAGTTGTTCTTTTAAACCATTTTCCTTTGGAATTATAAACCATGACAAAGCGGTGATGATTACCAAATGATGCGAGAAAACGTACGATACGAGGATCGTTTAATTCTTTAACCGCTTGAGAACCTTCTTTTAATAAGGCGATCTTCTCTTCGATTGGTACTTCATCATAAGAACGTTTAACAGGATTACGGTTTTTCACCTTTACTTCTTTAAATTCAGTCACTGTTATTTTTCTTTCATCATGGAATGATTTATTTAAAGTATTAGCTAACGATAATAAGCCTTTTTTAGTTAGGTCATTTGTGTAGCCATAAATACATTGATTATCTTTTAATAATCTTAAACCAACACCATTCATGGAGCTGGATGAAGATGTTTCAACTTTACCATTTTCTAAAGAGACGCCATTGCTATAAGAATCTTCATAAAAGATTTCAGCATAATCAGCACCAGTAGATAAAGCTTCGTTAATAACATCTAAAGCTAATTTTTTATTGATCATATTATTGCCTCCTTTGCAAGTAGAGAGATTATATCATATTTATTGAAATAAAATATGATTTTCATCATTTAGATGAAACTTTATATATTAAATGAATATTTATATTCATATATGAAAAAATATTGTATTCTTTATATATGAGTTTTGTAAAAAGAAGTGTTCCACATCGAGGCGACATCATTCGTACTAAAAGAAAATTTGGTTATTATCATTTTGGCATCGCAATAAATGAAAATGAAGTGATTCACTATAGTGGTAGAGTAAATGATAATGTCACAAATGCGAATCAAGTTGAGATTATCAAAACATCACTAGATATGTTTCTTCGCGGGGATGAATTGGAAATTAATTACCCATATAATAGCCCTTACTCTCCAGATGAAGTGGTAGAAAGAGCGTTATCATATTTAGGGCAAAAAAGATTTGATAACAAACCATATAATTTTATTACTAATAACTGTGAACATTTTGCCCGTTATATTTATTTTAATATTAAGGAAAGTAAGCAAGTCTTATTAGGAGCGATTGTGGCAGCGATTAGTGTACCAACAATAACGACAATCCTCTCATCTACTGCGATAATCACTAACAACATCAAAAAGAATAGGGATAATAAAAAATAAGGCGTTCATGGTCTTTTTCTCCGCAAAAACGCCTTATTATTGCATATATTACTCCATAATTTTTCGTTTTTTCGCCAACCGACAAACTAAATGCAACTTTTTAGTCTAAAACCAAAATTGTCAGATTAAATACAACAAAATAGATTCTCAAAACTGCATTCGGAAATCTTTTTTCTTTAATAATGACGTTCGTTGGTAACTTTCTAATTTATTAAGCACGACAAAAAGAAACTGGTTGATGCAGTTTGTCAGTTGGCGAGTGGAATACTATGGGCCTATCAACAATTCAAAATCAGAAATATTCTTGACAACTACAGTTTGTTTCGACCGCAAAATAAAAAAGCGGTTCAAATTAACGTTATAATTTGTTCAAATTTTCTTGAAATAAAATTGTAATTGAAGCCGAAAAGAAAAATGATATAATGTATTTGTTCAAAACTTTTGAACTAATGGAGTGATATTATGATTCTTGCTTATATTTATTTAGATAATATTTATGGTTTTAACGAATTTTCAGCTTCTTTTGTTTATCCTAAAAAGATTGTAAATAATCCTATTAATGATGAGTTCTTAAAAGATTATCCTAATTTTAGGTACAAAAAAGTCAACATTATTTTTGGATCTAATGCAACGGGTAAAACAACTTTAGGAAAAGCTATTTGGAGCATATGTTTATTTCTAAGTAGAAAAGAAGAAAATCATATTTCTGAAATTGTTTGCGATAAAACAAAAGATGCGCACATTATTTTTGATTACGTTCTATCTGATGGCATTTTAATGCGCGCTGATATTGTTGTTGAGTCTATGAATAGTGATAATACACAAAATATTAAAGTTAAACTTTTAAAACAAAAATTGCTTAAATCAGATTCTTATGAAACTGCAGTTGCAAGGTTTAGTAAAGAAGAAGAATACAAAGATTATCGAGAAGCACTATCTGATTTAGTCTTTAGTGGTTGGAGTTTTAACTTCCCATTAACCGAGCATTCATTTGATAAAGTTATGTGTCCTTATGAAGGCAATGAAAGAAAAGAGTTTAGAGAAGTGCTACTTGCGGTTATTAAAACTATGGATCCATCTATTAAAGAAATTAATCTATTGGATGAATTGCCTAAATCATATGTTATTGTTCCAGAACACGGAGATAGTTTTGCAGTAAATCATTTCGATAAAATCAGTAGCATTGAAAGATTATCTAGTGGCACAAAATATGGATTCAATATTGCTGCTACATTATTTAATATAATGAAACACAAAAATGGATTTTATTATGTAGATGAACAATTTTCTTATTGTAATTCTGAAATTGAAATCGCCATATTGAATCTCATGTCAAATTATATAGGTGATGGGGAGCAACTATTTTTTACAAGTCACAATACGGAATTGCTATCTTTAAATTATCCGATTCATGCTTTTAATTTCTTAAAAAAAGTTAAAGAGGGGAATATATATAAAATCGAGATGATTAATGCCTCTTCTTTAGAAAAAAGAAACAACGTCAATATTAAGAATTTGTATGACAATGATTATTTTGTCGTTAGCCCAAATCTAGAAAGGCTTTACAAATTGGGGAGGGAATAACTTGTTATGCCCAAATTAATACAATATTACGTTGAGGGCGAATGTGAAGAAAAACTCATCAGAGCCTTTCAACATGTTGATAAACGCGGTTTTAAACCAGGGAAAATTGAAATATTAAATCCCGCTAATCAAATAATATCTTCTTTAAGAATAAACCAACTTAAGAAAGGCACTACTGTAGCGTTAGTTTATGACACTGATCACATTAATATAAATGTATTAAAGAGCAATGTTGAATCTTTAAAAAGAAGCAAAAACATCGATGAAATATATCATGTTCAATCTATTGAAAATTTTGAAGATGAAATCGTTTACGCTTCTTCTATAACTTCTATTAATGAAATTTTCAACACTAAAAGCACTAACGAATTTAAGAAAAAATTTATCGCTCATAAAGAACTAGTCAAAAAACTTGAAGACATTGACTTTTCTGTTGAATTAATTTGGTCTAGGTATTCATTAAATCAAGATATTAAGACTTTTTCAAATAGCGGAAAAAAGATTAAAAAATAAAAATATTTATGAATTTATAGTTATGGGAGCAATAGCGTTTCCTATATTATTTCTCTCCAATTGACAAACTAAGTGCAACCTCTTTTATGAAAACAACTTCTACAAAGCGTCCCATCGTTTTCTATTTCTTTGGTTTTGGTGCGGTTTCTTTTCAATTCACGAGAAATTGAAGTTGAATCCATGCCTAAAGCTTCTCCAATTTCCTTTGCCTTGTTGCTTTTAGCAACCATTCTTGAAAGTATAGCTTTTTTTTCAATATTGAACTGCTTTCCTTTGTTTTTACCC
>JAXERM010000004.1:0-2381 GCA_034116505.1 Bacilli bacterium | reverse complement strand
GCTTTTGCTCCAAAAACTAGGTGCGCTAAATGGCTTAAAGCGCATCCGCCTTGGTAGCATAGAACCATCTCAAATTGATAATAGCTTTAAAGAGTGCTTTGGCGAGAGTTGGCTAGAACGCCACCTTCACATAGCCTTACATATAAATCCTGAACGCTCAAAAACAACGATTTCCGCTTGTTCGTCAAGCCTGCGTATTCTCGCCGCCGCAGTAGCGCCACCCGCAACACCGCCTATAATTACAACTTTCATAATTACACTTCCTAATCTTCTAATGAAATATTATTCTCTTTACAAAGGTCTATAATTTTTCTTTTAATTTTAATTATCGGTACATACCTTATAGCTTCCCATCTATTAATTGATGTAAAAGAAACACTTAATAATTTTGCAAATTCTTCTTGAGATAATATTATTATTTTCTTAGTTCTTTCACTAAACGTAGGTAGTTCATAACTTACCTTTAATTTTAATCATAATAACTAATTACATTTATAACACTTTTTAATCCATTTGTCCGTTGAAACAAACACTTAATGATGTAAATCGCTTAAATCTTTAGCATCCTAACCTCAAATCGTGTAAGCAAGAGTTAAAGCAGTTGGATATCATTATAATAATTGGCAACCATTATCGCTAGCTCACTAATGTGCGATTTATTTTTATTGATATTCTTGCAAAGATATATCGTTTATATATAATTATGTGAGGAGAAAAACTATCTAAAGTATTAAAAATATGCCACAAATAATATTATGTTTAATCATTCCATTTATAGGCACAACAATAGGTGCAGCATGTGTTTTCTTTTTAAGAGATAAAATCAATCCAAAATTAGAAAAAACATTATTAGGTTTTGCTGGTGGGGTTATGATAGCAGCATCTATTTGGTCGTTGATTATTCCGTCAATTGAATCATCACAAGATCAATATGGCAATTTTAGTTGGGTTCCAGCTTTAATTGGCTTTGCCGTTGGAATTATCTTTTTATTAATCATTGACTCTATTGTTCCTCATTTGCATGCAGGCGCTAAAAACCCAGAAGGAATCAAATCAAAATTATCAAAGTCCACTACTCTCGTATTAGCGGTAACGATTCATAATATCCCTGAAGGATTAGCAGTTGGAGTAATGATTGCAGGCGCGATGGCAAATAATTCTCAAGTATCAATTATGTCCGCTCTTGTTTTAGCGATTGGGATTGCTATCCAAAACTTCCCAGAAGGTGCGATTATATCGTTTCCTTTAAAAGCCGAAGGAAATACTAAATTAAAATCTTTTTTATTTGGTATGGTTTCAGCGGTTGCTGAATTAGTAAGTGCTGTTATCGCGTTATTTATTACCTCATTTATTGTACCAATTCTTCCATATATATTATCTTTTGCCGCTGGAGCGATGATTTATGTTGTTGTCGAAGAACTTATTCCAGAAGCAAAAGAAGGAGAACACACCAACTTATCAACAATTGGTTTTGCAATCGGATTTGCCCTTATGATGGTATTAGATATTGCATTAGGTTAATTTAATGAATAATCTTTATCATTAAATATTAATCACTTATCTTACATAAAATAACGTAAATTAATATTTTTTAAATATTTACAGTTCTCTTTTATACAGGCGCTCGACAAGATGACAGCGAGATATTTTTAAATATTCTTTTTAGAAGCTGGCTCAATAACTCTTTTCGTAGGGGAGAATGCCCTCAGCTAGTTATTAAGCTTTATTGTCAAATGTTTTTTGATATTCAATAAGTTTCTTTTGTAATAGATTTTTATCAATTAGTTTTGTTTCATATGTACTTATAGCGGTAGCGAATTACTTCTTGTTTGGGCATATTCAACAATTGTCTCATTTTTTGATGAGCACAAAATAATTCCTACGCTTGGATTTTCTCCTTCTTTCCTTTCTTGTCTATCTAATGCCTCAAGATAGAAATTCATTTTTGAAAGATACTCAGGTTCAAATTCACCAATTTTTAATTCAAACGCAACTAAACAAGAATATGCTCTATTATAAAATAAGAGATCAATATAGAAGTCGCGGCCACCAACTTGAATACGATATTCTTGACCAACAAACGAAAAGTCTTTGCCAATTTCAAGAATAAAATCCTTGAGGTTGCTCATAATTGCACTTTTTAAATCCTTTTCTTTGTAATTGTTTGGCAAATCTAGGAATTCGAGAGAATAAACATCTAATAATTTAGTGTTTGGGCAATCTTATTCTCCAACTACCGGTTCTAAACTTTCTAAAACATTACCATTCGAAAGTAAATATCTTTCATAGTAATAACTTTGTATTTGTCTATTAAGTTCTCTTGATGAATAATTATTTTTAATGCAAAGATGAATATAGAATTCCTTTTCTTCTATTGTATT
>JAXERM010000003.1:0-29387 GCA_034116505.1 Bacilli bacterium | reverse complement strand
CTTGTCGGTATGAAAAACACGGTGGAACTTAACCGTCGTAGAACTGTCGCCCATTGGTTAAAAGAAAACGAAATTAGCACATGGAATAAGACAAAAAAATATGTGAATATATCGACATTTCTTACTTATTTATTTACTGGTAGTTTAATCGATAGCGTCTCAAATTGTACTGGGCATTATCCAGTGAATTTTAAAAAGAGAACGTGGTATCACGATAGAGCCCTTAAAGGTAGTATTTTTGGTATTCCTTCTCGTATGTTATGCACAATAAAACAACCAGGTGAAATCTTAGGCACAATCAAAGATGATGTCGCGGAATTATGCGGATTACCTAAAGGTATTATTTTATACGCAACTGGTAGTGATAAAGCGTGTGAAACCATTGGTTTAGGGGCTTTAGATAAACATACTGCGGCGATATCTTATGGTACGGCTTGTTCTATCGAAATATCGAATCAAAAATATCATGAACCAGAAAGATTTTTACCCTCTTATCCTGCTGCAGTGCCGGGATGGTATAACATGGATGTACAAATCTACCGCGGATATTGGATGCTCACATGGTTCTCTAAACAATTTGCTAGCGAATTAATTGATGAAGCAAAAATCCAACGTATGGCGGTGGAAGAAATATTAAATTCCAGTTTATCTTTAATTCCTCCTGGATCTGATGGATTAGTGCTTCAACCATATTGGGGACCAGGTTTATCTCGTCCATTAGCCAAAGGGGCAATTATCGGTTTCTCCGATATCCATACAAGAAATCACTTATACCGTGCGATTATTGAAGGTATTGCTTATGCGTTAAGAGAAGGAATGGAAAGCATTCAAAAATCTCAGCACGCAAAAGTGCATAAAATTATGATTTCAGGCGGTGGTTCACAAAGCGATGCGATCTGTCAGATTACCGCGGATATATTTGGTTTACCTGTATCGCGTGTACAAACATACGAAACCAGCACTTTAGGTGCAGCAATTGCTACTTTTGTGGCAGCGAAAGAATTTAATAACGTTGAAGAAGCTACAAAAGCGATGGTGCATCAAGGAGCAACTTTTGAACCTAATGAAGTCGCTCATCAAAAATATGAATATCTATATAAAAAGGTATATTTAAATATGTTCCCACAATTAAAAGACATTTATAAGGATATTAAAAAATTTAATAGGAAGTACTAATTATGCAAAATTTTGTTTTTATTTCACCACATTTTCCCGACTCATTTGTCCGCTTTGTTAAAGCGTTAAAAAAGAATGGCTTTCGAGTATTAGGCATTGGTGATTGCCCTTATTTTGATTTAAGCCAAGAATTACGAGATAACCTTGATGAATATTATCTATGTTACGATATGGATAATTTTGAAAATGAGGTTAACGCAGTCAGATATTTTGAAAATAAATATGGCCATATTGATTATATCGAAAGCAATAATGAATATTGGCTTGAAAAAGATGCCAAATTAAGAGAAATATTCCACGTTAATACTGGGCCTAAAGGCAATGAAATCGCATTTTATCAACATAAATCATTAATGAAATCCCGTTATGAAAAAGCGGGAGCAAAAGTTGCGAAATGGATGTTGATCGATAAAGACACAAACATTGAAGCGATTGAAGCTTTTATTGAAAAATATCAATATCCAGTTTTCGCAAAACCAGATATGGGAGTAGGGGCAGAAGGCGATTTTAAGATTGAAAATGCCGCAGATCTTGAAAATTTTTACAATATTAGAAATAAAAACGTTACATATATCATGGAACAATTCGTGACAGGAAATATCATTAGTTATGATGGAATTTGTGATGAAAACGGTAATGTTGTTTTCTCTGCAAGTAATTTCTTCCCTCCATCAATTTCTGATGTGGTGAAAGAACATCAAGATGTTTTTTATTACACCCTTCCTTTTGTGCCTAAAGACTTAGATCGAATTGGCCGTAAGGTGATTAAAGCATTTGAAGTATCTAAACGCTTTTTCCATTTAGAATTCTTTAGATTAACCAAAGACATTGTAGGTTTAGGAAAAAAGAATTCAATCGTCGCTTTAGAAACCAATATGCGTCCCGCGGGAGGATACACTCCTGATTTAATTGACTTCGCAAATAGCGTTGATTGTTATCAAATATACGCGGATGTAATTGCGTTTAATGAATCGCGTCAAAGCGATATTTATCCGCATTATTTTGCGGCTTGTGCTTCTCGCCGTGATGAGCATCATTATGTCCATTCAGAACAAGAAATCCTCGAAAAATATAAAAACAATGTCTGTGCTTATGGTAGATACGCAAAAGTATTTTCTGGAGCAATGGGTGATATCTACTACATGGCTAAATTCAATAACATCGAAGAGATGAATGAATTTAAAGATTTTGTGGGTGAAAGAAATTAAGTATGACCGACTTAATTAAAAGAAGAAAAAGAAGACATCGTCGATATACGGGCGAAGATATTTCCATGTTCCAAGAAAAAGAACAAGAATCTAGAAGAAAAAATGAAATCCCCATCTGTGACCGTCATATCGATGGAGCATAAATAAAGAACAGTTTCTTACAAGTGTAACATACAGATAAAGTTTTATTATGCAAGTGCATTGATATATGCAATATTTATAAGTGGAGGAAATTTATATGAGCAAGTATGTAATTTTTACTGATTCTTGTTGCGATTTAGATACAAAAACAAGAAGAGATCATCAATTAGAATATGTCCATATGGCTATTACTGTTGATGGTGAAGAAAAATTAGCGGATTTAGATTGGGAATTATATTCTCCAGAAGAATTCTATGGTTGGTTAAAAGAAGGACGTAAAGTTAAAACTAGCCAAGTTTCTTATGAAGAATTTATGAAAGAATTTTCTAAATGGTTAGAAAAAGGATATGACATTCTTTATTTAGCGTGTTCAAGTGCCTTAACTGGTTCATTAAATGTTTGTAACACATTAGCGAAACCAGAATTATTAGAAAAATATCCAGATAGAAAAATTGTGACAGTTGATACTTTATTAGCAAGCGCTGGTGAAGGTATGATAGCGTTAAAAGCTTGTGAATTAAGAGATCAAGGTAAAACAATTGAAGAAGTTGCACAATATTGTGAAGACAATAAATTCTTCTATAACCAATTTGCTACTGTCGATAACTTAAATTTCTTAAAAGCAGCAGGTAGAATTAAAGGAGCAAAAGCCTTCTTTGGTAATTTAATGGGAGTCAAACCAATTATTATTTCTGACCGTAAAGGCAATAACTTCGCTATTAAGAAAGCAAAAGGAACAAAGAATTCATTAGAAGAATTATTCTTAGGTTGTAAAGAAACTTTAGAAAAAGATAAATGCGATCGTGTTTTTATTGGCCAAGGCTTAGCGATGGATCGCGCAGAATCTTTGAAAAAACGTATTGAAGATGAATTAGATATTCCTGCCACAATCACATGGATTGGTCCGATTGTTGGAACATCATGTGGTCCTGGTGTAATCGCTGTCTTCTGCGTTGGTAAAGAAGTCACTCGTTACGAAGGTGACGGTAAATAATTAAATAAAATAAAATATTGATTTTAAGGCTATTAGGTGATGTACTTAATGGCCTTTTTATATATTTAATAATGATATTGTTTGAAGAATGGGGATATGTTTTTTTTGATGTGTGTATACTTACTAACTAAATTTAACAACAAAAACAATGAAATTATTGACAAGATAAATAAAGTTTTTATATTATAAGGTTAACAATGGAACCGTTTCCAAATAACTAGGCGAGGTATAATATGGCCAACCTTTATTTAAGACACGTTTATAAAGTTTATCCTTCTAGAGACAAAGGACCATCTTTTTTCAAACGTTTATTTTCAAAGAAAGCCCAACAAGAAAAACCAAAAGATTTTGTTGCGGTTAAAGATTTTAATTTAGACATTAAAGAAGGCGAATTCATCGTATTTGTTGGACCTTCTGGATGTGGTAAATCAACAACATTAAGAATGATCGCGGGATTAGAAGATATTTCCGCTGGTGAATTATATATGGACGATGTTTTATTAAATAACGTTGATCCAATGGATAGAGATATGGCGATGGTTTTCCAAAGCTATGCTTTATATCCGCATTTATCTGCATATGACAATATCGCTTTTGGTTTAAGAATGCGTAAGATTGAAGATAAAGTTATAGATAAAAACGGCCAAGAAAAAACCATAAAACGTCATTTGACTAAACAAGAAATAGATGAAAAAGTTCAGTGGGCGGCTGGAATACTTGGTATTCAAGAATTATTAGCTCGTAAACCATCAGAAATGAGTGGTGGTCAATGTCAACGTGTTGCTTTAGGAAGAGCGATTGTTCGCGGCCCTAAATTATTCTTATTAGATGAACCATTAAGTAATTTAGACGCAAAATTAAGAACACAAATGCGTTCCGAAATTGTCAAATTACAACAAAGATTAGGCACTACATTTATTTATGTTACTCACGACCAAGTCGAAGCGATGACTATGGGTACTAGAATCGTCGTCATGAAAAATGGTGTTACACAACAAATTGACACTCCAATTGAATTATTCAATCATCCAAAGAATTTATTTGTTGCTGGCTTTATTGGCACGCCTCAAATGAATTTCTTCCACACTTCCTTGCAATATAATAAAAAGCAAGATGAAATAGAATTAACATTTGTTAATGGATATAAAAAAGTTATTAATTATTCATCATTTAAAAAGATTAAACCTGATTATTTAGATGGTAATAAACACGAAGTGATTTTAGGTGCAAGAGCGGAACATATTTTACTAAGTTCCGAAGGCCTACCATTAACTGTTTCGATGTTAGAAGTATTAGGCAGTAATACACAAATTTATGCGAAAGTGGAAAACGAAGAAAAAGAAACGATCATTTCTGTCCTTGGTATTCCAAATGTTAGTCGCGAAGATGTCATCAATGTAACATTTAATGAAGAACATATTCATTTATTCGCAAAAGAAACTGAAGTAACAATTATTGAGGAATAATTTATCATGAAATCTTTAGCAATCTTATTATTAACATTATCTGTTGGCTTAACAATTAATAAAACTCCAGTTAATGAAGAACATTATTTACCTAGTGTTACTTTATCAAGCGAAGGAAATTCTTTTTCATTAAGCGATTATCAATTTGAAGTGGGTGAAAATTTTGCTTTTACTTCACGATTAATTATTAATGACGGACAAGCTGCTGGTTTAGTCTTTGGCGGAAATGAAAATGAACATTATTATGTTTTTAATATTGATCGATATGAAAATAAAACAAAATTATTAGAATTTTCTCTCGTAGAAAATGAATTAACCGCTCAAGAATTATATTCCGATTATTATGTTGGAAATGATAAAGTCACACAAAGTGAATTAAATATGATTAATCCACGTGTGAGAAATAATCAAATATTCGATATGAAGATTGTTGTTTCCACTAATGAAGAAGAACAATATATCGAATTCTTTATCGATAATATTAAACGTTTTGGAATTGATACAAAGATTACATTATCTTCCTTAAATTATGAAGGAGGATATTTAGGCTATAGTGTCTTTAATTCTAATACTAGATTTACCGAAACTTATGTCGATGAAGTGGAATCTAGATATTATTCAGATACATTCCGCAATCAATATCATTATTCACAGCACAATCACTGGAATAACGACCCTAACGGTATGGTTTATTACAATGGTTATTATCATTTGTTTTATCAAACAAACCCATTTTTTGATCAATGGGGAGATATGTATTGGGGACACGCAAGAAGTAAAGATTTAATCCATTGGCAAGAATTACCAATCGCTTTATTCCCTGATGACGCTACAAATCATTACGGGGCTACTGGTGCTGGTTATGCTTGGAGTGGAATCGCGATGGTCTACCACCAAGGTATGAGCAGTGTGATTGATGACGCAGGATGGTTTACTGGTGAAAGTGGATTATTAGGTTATTACACACGTGATGGCTGGAATTCACAGGATCAAGTAATCATTACAAGTAATGATGAAGGTTTAACATGGGAAAAACGCGTGATGATTCCACAGTCGATCTGTATTAGTGGTAATAAACAAGACTGCCGCGATCCTGGTGTATTTAAAGTTAATAACGATACTTGGGGAATGACATTATCAAGCCAAGGAAATAACAAAGTTTGGTTCTTAAAATCACATGATTTAGTAAATTGGAGTTACGCAGGAGAATTTAATTTTAATCGTCCTGAATGCGTTTCTATTTCTAAAATTAAAGATAAAAATAATCAAGAAAAGACATTGATGGTAGTCATGTCTAGATCATATACGGTTGGTGAATTCTCATTAAACGGAAGTGGTAATATTGTCTTTACCACAATTGATGGCCAAAACTTATCCGCTATGGACGCAAATAAGGCGTTCAAAAATGTCGAATATGGTGAAGATAGCTATGCTAGTCAGACATTCTATATTGATGACACTAGTAGTGAATATTATGGTGAATCGGTTGTTATGAACTGGTTTAGTGGTGTTCCTGCTGACGCTGAAGCAGGTCATTATGAAAAAGTGAGAGATCATTGGAATGGCGGTGGATTTACTATTCCAGTGAAATTTGGCTTAGACGAAAATAATGAATTAACTCAAACACCAATTACCAAGAATAACGCAAAATTAGAAAAAACTAATATTATTAATATTGAAAACGAAACAATTGATTCTATTATAACTTTAGATGTTAATACACATTCTTATGAAGTGATTTTAGAAATAGATAATCCAAATAACGCGAATGTGGAATTTGTCTTTAATAAAGATAATAATGAACAAACATCATTTGGTTATAACAAAGATAATGGATATTTTGTCGATCGCACAAAAACATCTAGTTCCGTAATTAGTTTTGGAAAAACATATAATTCAAAATATGTAACCGGAGAGATTGCTAACCATAATAAATTAACCTTCTATGGTTTAGTAGACCGCGGTTCTTTAGAATTATTTGCTCAAGATGGAAGATATGCTTTCTATAACTTATTATTGTCTAATAAAGCAGCTAAAGGCGTGGAATTAATTAGCGATAACGCTATTACTATTACAAAATTAGAAATTAATGAGGTCCATTCTATTTGGACTAATAAAGAACATGACCGCGCATTTGATTTCTCTTCCTCTTTATCTTTCGATGAGAGCGGAATCATTGGCGGTGGTTGGTATATGGATGAAAACCAACATCTAGTTGGTGAACAATATAGTGGCGACGGCTTTATCATGTCAAAAACTATCAAAGATTCATATTCGATGTCTGTAACTGCAGATGTCACTAACGCAGCGGCATTTGGTATTGTTTTCAACGCAAAATACGATTTAAATTCTTATATTGTGTTCAATTATGATAAAAACGCAAACGTGTCCAAAGTATGGGATAAGCATAATATGTTAGCAACCGAATCGGTTAGTGGTATCGATGTTAGTAATGTCACTTTATCTCTAGAAGTAAAAGAAAATGCACTAAATTGTTATGTTAACGGTAAATTAATCTACGCAAATGTATTTGCCGATAAAGAAAATTTATCAGGACATATTGGTTTCAATGTTTTCTCTGGTAGTGTGACATTTAAAAACGTCAATATTTTCTCTACTTCTTATGAATTTGCAAATACAAATTTAGAAATCGAACATAATGGCCAAGCGATTGATCAAATTATCAATGTGACGAAGAAAAATACAATAATTAATCGTCAATATTACACTACAACAAATGATAAAATTATCATTGATAAACAATATTTCAGTCTTTTAGATGAAAATACAACATACGATTTATTAATCAAAGGTAAGCAATCGACTTATCACATCAGCGTGAAAGTGAATAACATCGTTAAAGATTATCATTTTAATAATTTAGAAGTTGAAGAAAATGATGATGTAAATATTTATGTTGGATCATTAAAAGTGGAATCTGTTTCTATCAATGGAACAAATGTTACTAATTATTTTGTGAAAGATTATATCTTGCACATCAATCATGAAGAGTTAAGCGTTGGTGATAATGAAATTATTATCAATGAAACTTATACATTCACTATTTCCGTCAAGGGGTTACCAACGATAACTCCTCATAATGAAAATGTATTACCAATTATTCTTGGCATTAGCATTCCTAGTGTAACCATTCTCCTTGGCGGAATGGTGGTGTTAATCATCGTTTTGAAAAAGAAAAAAAGGAGGTAAGCATGTCTAGACCTACTATTAAAGATGTCGCTAAATTATCTGGATATGGGGTTGGCACTGTATCGCGCGTAATATCTAATGATAAATCTGTTAGCGATAAAGCACGCAGAACCATCCTCGCAGCGATTGAACAATTACATTTTATTCCCAATATCAATGGGGTGAGATTAAAAAGACAATATTCACAAATTATTGCCATACTTGTTCCGGTGATTAACCATCCTTTCTTTGCTGAATTTGTGGAAGAACTTGAACATGAAGCACTAAAAAAAGACTATTCTTTATTGCTGTTAACTTCCCAAAACAGTGTTGAAAAAGAAAATGAAATTTTCTTAAAAATCAAAAGAAAAGAAATTGATGGCGCGATATTCGTGACTCACTATGAACATAGCGAAGATCAATTCAAAGGTTACCATTTAGTGAGTATTGACCGTCATCTATCGGATGATATACCAATTATTACTTCGAATAACTATGAAGCTTCATATCAAGCGATTGAACAATTAGTGCTCTCAGGAGCAAAGAAAATTGGCTTTATCGGTGGTAAACCAATGGTGGAAAGTGAAGTCAATCTTCGATATCAAGCTTATCTCGACGTAATCAAGAAATATCAACTAAAAGCGTATGACTTATTTGAAATAATTGAACACGGAAATGAAGACCAATTCGCTGATAAGTTCATTAATTTATATCCTGATGTCGATGCGATATTTGTTTCCGGATTTACATTAAGTGAATTCGTTTATCATAAATTCAAACAAAAAGGGGTGAAATTCCCTCAAGATAAACAACTCGTCTCATATGACGGATCATTCTCTAAAGTTGGTTATTGTACAATCAGTGCGATTGCTCAACCAATTAAAGAGATGGCGAAAGAAGCTTTCGATACACTATATAAATTGATTCAAGGTGAATCAGTTGAAAAATATAAAAACATCATTGATTGTCATTTCATTAAAGGAGAAACAACAAAATGAAAAACTTAAAAATCTTATCGTTAGCAATGGTCTCATTATTACTCGCTGGATGTGGTGGGGGAAATCCAGGAACACCAGAAGTTGATGATAATGGTAACACGATTGTTAAAATTATGTTCCATGTCGATGAAAAAAGCGCAGAAGGTATTGCTTATAAAAAGTTAATTTCTTCTTTCAATAAACAATACGCTTCAGAACATATTAAAGCGAACGCGAGTTTCATCGTTAGAACCACAGGAGCTGGAGACTATGAAACATCTTTAATCAGTTTAAAATTAGATCATAATTTACCTGATATTATTACATTCGACGCTCCAAACTGCGCTTCTTATGCTGATGCAGAAATTCTTTATGATATTACCGATAATATTACAGCAGAAGAACAAGCTGATTTCTTAAGCGTTAACAAATATCAAAACCGTATTTATGGTTTACCAATTCAAGAAAGTAGTGCGGGTTTTTATTATAATAAAAATATTTTTAGAGATGCCGGTATTGATGTCAGTGGCTACACAGTAGATAATCCATGGACATTTGATCAATTTAAAGAAGTCTGTTCGCGTTTAAAAACTAAAGGTGTTACTCCTGTTGATATGCGTTTAGACGCAACTAAAGATGAAACAGGCACATATTTACTTTATCCATTCATCTACGCAGCCGGTGGTCAATTCTTAAGTGAAGATGGTTTAACTGCTACTGGATATTTAGATAGTGAAAAATCCATTAAAGGTTTCCAATTCTTTAAAGATTTATTAACTGCTCAATATACAAGCACATCAATCGGTGCTACTGATTTCTTCACTGGCAAAGTGGGTATGTATTTATCTTCTGGTTGGACAATTCCAGAATTAGATCATAATTTCCCAAATACTTTCCCTAATCGTGATGCTTGGGGCTTATTACCTTATCCAAAAGATGAAAAATCCGCTTCTGCTACTGGTTCATGGTGCTATGGTCTTACCGATAACGGTATCGAAAACAAAGAACCAGCTTTGAAATTATTAAAACATTTAACTACTGCAGAATCTGCTACATCCGTGACAAACGCGACCGGTATGATTCCAAGTCGTCGTTCTTGTGTAACAAATTATCAACCTGGATCACCAGAAAAGGTTTTATTAGATCAATTAGATAAAACTGGCATTGCTCGTCCAGCCACAATTGGTTATCCAGTATTTTCAACTAAATTCTTAGAAATTATCTATGGATTAAAAGACACAAATGATGTTGGTTCTTTAGTCCGTACAAAAACTGCTTCTTTACAAGAAGAATTAAATCGTAAATAAAAATTATCCTTTAAATTATGAACCTCGTTGTTTCCGCTATTGTCATATTCATTATCTTTTTAGCGATTTACTTTATCACTCTCATTAGCGATATGGTAAAAGCAAAAAAGACTCATCAAAGATATCGCTTCCAACAATATTTAGTGAGTTCATTATTCCTTTTACCTGCGGTCATCTTAGCGTTTTTATTTATCGTATTACCAATTATCTTCTCTTTGAGTTACAGCTTTACTGATTACAATTTATTAAAACCTGATAAAGCAAAATTTATCTTATTTAATAACTTTATTCAGATATTCAAAGATTTAGGAAGAAACAGCGACTTAACTAATGCGGTAAAAAATACCGGAATCTTTGTCTTCTTGGTCGTGCCATTACAAATTGGTTTAGCCTTAGGTTTAGCCTTATTCTGTCACGTTAAGATCAAGGGAAATGCGATATTTAAAGTGTGCTTCTTTATTCCGGTTGTCATTTCATTAACTATTACTTCTTATTTATGGCTAGAGATATTATCACCAAGTGAAAACGGATTACTTAATTCCTTCTTATCTTTATTCCATATTCCAGCACAAGATTTTATTAATAATCGTTCGATGACGATGATTTGGATTGTCATTATCTCTGCATGGCAAGGATGTGGCTACCAAATGTTGATATTCTTAAGCGGTTTAACCGGTATTAGAAAAGATTTATATGAAGCAGCGAGAATGGACGGATGCAATGCTTGGCAGCGTTTCCTCCACATTACTCTTCCGGGATTAAGACCAACAATTTTATATATCACAATTACAGTCTTTATCGGTGCATGTCGTATCATGATCCAACCAATGTTAATGGTGGGTTATCAAGAAAATTCTGTCACATTATCATATTTCATGTGGTACCAAGGTTATAAGAATTATTCGGTTGGATATTCTTCTGCGGTTGCTTTCCTTATGACAATTGTCATTGGCAGTATCACTTTCTTACAAAGAAAATTCTTGGGAGAAAAATAAGATGAAAAAAGTTAATCCTTTAGAACAGTTTGATGATATTAAAATTATCAAAAAACCAAAGAAAACTACTTTTGGAAAAGTGATTTATTACATTCTTGGTACTTGTTTATCATTAATGTTTATTTTCCCAATTTTATACATGCTTGCCGCTAGCACTAAGAGTGAAGAAGCAATCGCAAAAAGTGCGGGTACATTATTAATGTTTGTTCCAGATTTTTCTAATATTGGCAATGCATTTGATAACTATCGCGTGATTTTTGGCGAATATAATGTCGGTCGATACGCGTTGAACAGTGTCTTGTACGCTATTATCGTGATTGCATTAAATATCGTTATTAACGGTATGGCGGCTTATGCGATTTGTAAGTTACGTTTTCCTGGCAAGAAATTTTTCAATTTCATCATTATGTTTTTAATTGTTGTCCCGGTTGAGACATCAATTATCCCTTTATATTCAATTTGTAAAAGTTTATTAAATTTACGAGGATCAGCCTCAATCTTGTCGGTCATTTTGCCACAAGCAATCTCGGTATTTAATATCTTCTTATTCATTCAATTTTTCTCTTCTATTCCGAAGGATTTTGAAGAAGCAGCGAGAATGGATGGAGCGAACACAATTCAAGTTTTCTTCAAAGTGATTTTACCTTTAAGTAAACCAATCATCGCTACTGTTGCTGTCTTCTGCTTTATTGGTGTGTGGAACGATTATCTATGGCCCACAATGGTGTTAACCGATAAGAACTTATGGCCAATTCAAGCGGCTTTGACCACAATTAAGAGCTTAGAAAATGTCACAACCGGACAAGTTATGGCGTCCTTAGTCACCACATCATTACCAATATTCTTTATTTATGTTTTTGCCCAAAAATATATTGTCCAAGGTTTTGGTGCCGGCGGATTAAAGCTTTAGGAGGATGTTATGTCACAAAATATTAAAAAATTCTTATTGATTGCTTCATTAGGCGGTTTGATGGGTTGTAGTAGTGCTAATCAAACACAAAATAATAACAAACTCGCCCTCTCCTTTAATTTTGATGAACATGAAGCGGCTTTAACATTAAATGACGCGATTAATGAACAACAATATGTTGATTATGTGTTCAATCAAGAAAATCAAGATAAAATTTTTAAACCTGCCTCTGACCCTATTTATCGTAAAGGGGTGAAGGGTGACGCCTTATATATGGATGGTTTTTCCACCAAATTAAATTTAAAGAAATACACCACCCCAAAGAAGACAATTACCTTTTCTAGTTGGGTTGCTCCTCGTGGTTTTGAAAATTTAGTGAATTACAATGATGATTCGATTGCTAGAGGTCATCCACGTCTCACTTCTATTATCAATAAAGGCAATATCGGTTTAGGTGAAGGCTTCTTATTTGGCTATGGAAGATTAGGATTATGGGGTCTTCAACTCGCATTATATAACGCTGAAACAGGTGAGGATGTCGTTGTGGGATTTTATGATCCAATACATTCTTTAGAGTTATATGAATGGAACCATATATCCGCGACATTTGATGGCAATACTGGATATATTTGTTTGATGTTTAATGGTGAAGTAAGTTATGAATCTTACCTTCCTGATTTAGTAAATACATCAATTATTTCTACAAACGAGAACTTATATATTGGTTATTATACCGACCCAATGTATGAATTTGGTTGTAACCGTCAATTACCTGCTGGTTTATTAGATGAAGTTAAAATTTATAATGACGCTTTAACCCCAAAACAAATCAAAAATTACTATGCTTCTTTTTTAAACGAAGGAGAACATCCTTCTTTAGATTACGATAATGTTAAAGAAGATAGAGCCCAATATGAAGGTGACCGTTATCGTCCCATTTACCATGGTTTACCGAGCGCAGTATGGATGAATGAACCTCATGCTCCTATTTATTACAAAGGCCGTTATCATCTTTTCTATCAACATAATCCAATTGGTCCTTATTGGAGTCAAATTAGATGGGGTCATTTAGTCAGTGATGATATGATCCATTGGGAAAGTGTTAAAGACGCGGTCGCTCCACAAAAAGGTGTATGTCCTGAAGGTGTATGGACTGGTGGATCTGTCATTGGACCTGATGGCACGCCTTGGCTTGCCATTACTGCCGGCACAAATCGTTCGACTTGGTCTGGACAAAATGTCGCCTTTGCGCACTGCGTAGATTCTAATGATCCTAATTTAACTGACTGGGTCGTGGAAGATACAGTCGTCATCACTCAACCGAGTGACGATTCTCAAGGTGAAAGAGACCAATTTAGAGATCCATTTGTCTGGGAAGATGATGGTGTTTATTACATGTTAATTTCCACTTCTATTCCAGGATGGGATAAAGGTGGTTCTGGCAATATTTATGTTTCTAAAGATATGAGAAACTGGGAATATAAAGGCTATCTTTATGAATGTCCATTTTTAGAATATCCAGAACAAGGCTCACACTGGGAATGCGTAATTTTATTACCAGTCACTACTGAAGATGGAAAACATACAAAATATGTCTTGTTTGATTGCCCACAATATACCGTCGATGGTTATGTCGTCGATTGTTATTATTGGGTCGGAACATTTGATAAAAATACCTATCGCTTTATTCCTGATAGTCATAAACCACAACTATTTGATTTAGGTCGTGGAATCTATACTGGTCAAACTGGTTTTTGCTATCGTACAGAAGACCAAATTGCAAGTGGTGTTCCTTATGAAAGTGGTCGTACTGTTTTATTCGCTTTAGAGCAAGGTAAAGCAGCGGGAACTGAACAAAATATTCAAAGTGGTTGGGCCCACTCATTAGCGATGCCAGTCGATTTATATTTATCTGACGATTTATCAACTCTAGTTAGAAGACCTATTAAAGAAATGGCTTCTTTATATGACACTGTTTTATATGAATATAGTGGCGAAAACATTTCTTTTGAAACGATGAATCAAAATATCGCTGACATTAGAGGTGATACGATTGAGATTAAAGCTTCTATTTCATTAAATCCAACCAGCGAACAATATAATAGTGGTTTATATGTTAGATATAATCCTAATACCGTAAATGGAGAAACAGAAAGAACAGCGTTAACATTTAACGAAAATGGATTTTATATTAACCGTACTTTATCGACATTAACTTCAAATGTTGAGAAGATTGATAGTTATACATATTACAGCAATAAAAAACAATTTGATTTAACGATTTTGTTAGATCGTTCTTCTTTAGAAGTATATATCGATGACATCATTACATTTACCACTCGTATTTATCCAAAATATGGTAATAGTGATTATCTTAAATTCTTTGATAATAACGGTGGTTTATCCATCAATAATATGAAAGTTACTTCCATGAAGAGTGCTTATTACGATACAGTAACACCGAGCTATTACGGTAATACAGGTAATTTAGGAGAATAATACTATGAAGCGTTCTTATTTAATGTTATTAGGCTTATCAATTTTAGCCTTATCTGCTTGTGATAATTCTTCTAAGCCAATTATCAAACATCTCAAAAATGGTGGTTTTGAAACTAGCGATTTATCGGGATGGAAAATAGAAAGTGGTGACGCTTTTAACGACGATTCTATTTCCTCTAGTTCTACATTTAGTTTCTCTTATGATGATAAAGGTAATCAAATTAATAACAATAAAACCGGTAATTGGTTCTTAAGTGGAAAAGGATTTGACGGAACTTTTTCTAATGGTAGAACGGGGGCAATTAGATCTACTAATTTCACCATCACCGGTGATATTTCTATGAAAATCGCTGGTGGTAGTTTAACCACAAATAAAGGTCAAGATGCTTCATATAAAAACGATAATGAAGTATGTTTTGTCGGTATTTATCTCGCTGAAAATGATTTATTAATCGCCCGTCAAACAAATGAATATTTTATCGAACATACCGAAAGTTATGTCGATGTTAATAAATATAATAGTGGTGTTTATAACACTGATAACTTTGTCGAATATTCTCTCGATATGAGTAAATATTTATCGCAAGAAGCTTATATTCGAATTGTTGATAATGATAGGAGCTGGTATTACGGTTATATCAGTGTCGATGATATTCGTGTTGGTGACGAACTAGAACAAACCGAAGGCGAATATTATGTTAAAGATCATCAATATGTTGAAGATGTTGAAGCTCCTAGCCAATACGAAATCAAGAATGGTGATTTTGAAACCGGCTCTTTAGCGGGTTGGGAAGTGCTAGAAGGACAAGCGTTCTCTCATCAAGGCGTCAACCGCGAAGCTTATTGGTGGAATGAGAATATTACATATAACCGTGACGGCGATTATCATTATGGATTTTATTCCCCTTCTAGTGTTGGAAAAATGCGCAGTTCTACGTTTATTTTAGGGGGAACAGGTTATGTATCCTTTAAATTAGGGGGATGCAAATTCAATGATTTAACATATTTATCTTTCTATGTCCTTGAAGGCGAAAATGAAATTGAAGTCGCTAGATATACAAACGATAAATATTTAGATTTCCAATTCCCTTATGTGGAAAACGGTATGCGCTTATTGAATTTAAATCAATATGTGGCTGATTTAAGAGAATATATCGGTATGAGTATGTTTATCGAAGTAGTGGATAAATGTACTTCAAGTGAAGATTTAGGTTGTATTACTTTAGATAGTGTGATGACTTATTATCCTCAAGAAGAACCATTCTATTTAAAGAATTATTTCAATGCTGTAAATAAGATTAACCGTGAAATAGAAACGAAAAATGAATATCAAGTGGTTAATGGTACTTTTGAAACTGGTGATTTAACTGGCTGGACCACTTCTTGGAATAATGATTCTGACCGTATTGGTTATGTAACTGATAGAGCTTCATGGTGGGATCAATATCCATATAACCGCAAAGGTAATTATTGCTTTACTGGTGAAAGCGATGAAAATAAAACCGGTTATTTAATTTCTTCTCCATTTAAGGTTGGTGGTGTAGGTAAAATCAGCTTCTCCATCGGTGGAGGGAGAGATCCAAGATTATGCTATTTATCAATCAATAGAGCAAGCGATAATAAAGAAATGTATCGCTTTGCGAATGAATATTTCCATGACGGCAATTTATCTTTAATTAACAAAGGTGTTAATTTGATGAACATGGTTAATTATGTTGCGGATATTTCTTCGTTATTAAATGAAGAAGTATATATCAAAGTTACGGACAACGCGGTTAATAGTTGGGGATTAATTTCCCTTGATAGCGTGGTGACTTATTATCCAACTTTAGATAGCGTTCCAAATACATATATCGCGAAAAATATTTTGCCAAAAGAAGAAACCGCAAATGAATATCAAGTGGTTAATGGTAATTTTGAAACTGGTGATTTAACTGGCTGGACTTATGAAGGAAATAACTTCATCCAATTAGCTTTTGACGAAGTCTGGTGGAATGAATGGTACAGCTTTGAAAAAGAAGGTCATTATTTCCTTTCTGGTTGGGCTGGAGAAGAAAATAAAACTGGTACTTTAACATCCTCCGCTTTTAAAGTTGGTGGCGCGAATAAGATGACTTTCCGTTTAGGTGGAGCGAAAAATAACACTACCAGAATTGAAATCATCGATCAAAGCACAAAAGGCGTTTTAGCCTCTTATAAGAATGATTATTTTAATGATCAAATGACGAAAAAATATTATTACAATGGTGCTCCAATCGTATTATCACAAGACAATATATTCATGGCTAATATGGTCCTTTGTGTTGTAGATTTATCTGCTTTTGAAGGAAAAGAAGTGCAGATTCGCATCGTTGATGAAGCCGAAAACGACTGGGGATTATTATTTGTTGATGATTTTGTCACTTATTATGCTTCAAATGATGATGTTCCAAGTGAGGCAAAAGCGATTTCTTGTATATAATGTTTGCCATATAGCAATAAGTTTTATATAATAAAATAAATCAGTGGAACCGTTTCCAATTATGAAATACCGTCCTACCTTTCATCCTACTGCATCTTATGGTTGGATCAATGATCCAAACGGCTTTTCCTATTTTAACGGAGAATTCCATTTATATGCGCAACACAATCCTCATGATTTAGTTTGGGGCCCGATTCACTGGCTACATTTTACAAGTAAGGATTTAATCCATTTTGAAGAAAAAGGCATTGTCTTAAAACCAGACCAACCATATGATCAAGATCTTGGTTGCTTCTCTGGCAGTGCGATTATCAAAGATAATAAAATGTATGTTTTATATACATCTGCCTCAAATAATATTCAGACACAAAGTCTTGCGATTAGTGAAGATGGATATCACTTTAATAAATATGAGAATAACCCTGTACTTAGTGAAAAAGATTTACCAGAAGGATATTTAATAAGTGATTTTCGTGATCCTAAAATCATTCTTTATCAAGGAACTTATTACGTTTTATTAGTGGCCCGTCATAAGGACCAATATTCATCTATCCTTTTATATAAAACTACTGACTTAATTCATTATGAATTTGTTAATGTCATTAAATCTTTCTTGAATATGGAAGAAAATGGCATGGTTGAATGTCCTGATTTATTATGTGATAACGGTAAATGGGCACTAATATATTCTTTCCAACACCCTTCCAATTATCAAAAAGATTTTACTGTCTGTTATCAAGTAGGCGATTTCGATTTTGCTAAAGGAGTCTTCACTCCGATAGGAATTGAACACGAATTAGAACAAGGATTAGTGGGATACGCTTCTCACACAATTAAAGTAGATGGACAAAATTATTATGTCTCATGGCTTAGTAGTTGGGGCATTAATTATCCATCAAAAGAAGAAGGATACGCTGGTGTATTATCTTTGATTAAGAAAATTAATATTGTCGGTGATCGTCTATATATCAATTTCTTAGCCAATCATCCTCGTAGTCATATTATTGATGGTGAAGTCACTGCTGATAAAGCAAAAATTAGTTTAGAAAACATCGATTTATTCATCGATAAAAATAACAATTATTTAGAAATATATCGTCATGATTTAGACACAAAAATCATCAATGATAAAAATATTGAAATCACTAATCAAGTGGTCAAACTGAATGATGCAAGTCACATTCATCTAGAAATAATAATCGATCACAGTGTGATTGAAATCGTTGTTAATCACGGTGAAGCTTTCCTCGGTATCGATAATTACCGTCACGATATTGAAAAGTACAAAGTATTAACAACAAACATCAAATAAGGATATAACCTAAGAAGGTTTATCATAAAAAACAAAAAGGAGAAAAAAAGCTTATGAAAAAAGCAAAGATTTTATTACCTTTATTTGCCTTAATGTCATTAGCTGGTTGTAGTGGTGCGACATTGGCAGAACCAGTTAACACGCGTCGAGCGGTTAGTCGTAGTGAAACATTAGAGCACTATATTCCTACTTATGTCGATGGCAATTTGACTGTTATTGATGGCGGAGCAGATTGCGGTGGCAAAAACGCAAGTCCTGAAGGAACATTCTGGGATACTCGTAATTTCAACGCTTTAGATAATTTCTATGCTGGTATTGAAAGAGAAGGTTGGACCGGAAAGTTACAAACTAAGACTTGGACACAAAAAACACGTTATATCTCATTCCTTATCGCAGGTATGCGTGATTCTACAAACATGTATATTGAAGTATATGTTGGCGATACAAAAATTGACACAATTACCAATAAGCATTTTAACAATCCATACGTTTCTTGTAATATGGTTTTAACTCCATATAAATTACCTGCTGAAAAGGTCACAGATGCACAATTAAATGAAGGTGTGCAAATGCGCTTAGTTTTAGTTGATAACGCTGATAAAGATTATGGATTTATTAATTTTGGTTCTTTATTTGTCAATCAAACTAAAGAAGATATTGCAAGAACTCTTTCAATCCATCAAAATTCTTTATCAAGAAGTGAAGCAGGCAGCCCTGATGCCCATAAAGATTCTCTCGCAAGAAACTATTTATTAAATGTATATAACACTCATGATGATTTTAAAGAATTTAGAGAAGTTACTTTAACTAACGCGAACAACGATTTTGAAGATGAATATGGCATCAACAATTTAGCGTTTGACCGTTCCTATTTAGCGTATAATTCTAAGTTAGATTTAATGTATAACAAAGCAATTTGTAATTGGGAATCTAATATGGATGATAACCAAAGAATTCCTTATAACGCAACTAATGGACATTTCTTTAAAGGATTTTATGAAGGAAATGACACTACTTTCCCACGTAGTGGATTTGTCGCTTCCGATAATTATAAATATCGTTTCCTCACTAACTCATTCGTTTTATCTGGAACAGGCCTTGTTTCTATTAAAATGAGTGGTAGACCAGCATCATTACATGTCTTAAATGGTGATCCAACTAGTGCAGATTATTTAAAAGAATTAGCATTTGTTGATATCAAGACATATACAGGCGCGAACAACGAAAATATTGCCCTTAATGAAAATGGTTCTTCCTGTACAATGGTCAGACATATCATTAATTTAGAATCTTTCAAAGGCCAAAAAATATGTTTGGGTATCGCTGATTATGACACCAATGGTGAATGGGGTGCGATTAACTTTGATGAAATCGTCACTTATTATGAGACTTATCCATCATTCAAAGTCGATGTTGTGACTCAAGCAAATAATAGCGGAACAAAATACGCAACTTTATTAGATCGTTATGTTTCTAGCGTTAATCCTGAAGGAGTCACAAATATTAAATATGTTAATGGCGCGGCTGCTCCAGATCATGACAGCGCTCCTAACGCTAAGGCGTATACTTTCTTAAAAGATTATTACAATACTTTCAGAGCAAAAGATAATGGCCAAACTTATTGTGGTGTTGGTGATATAGAAACCAAAGCAAACAACTTAAACGCTACATATAAAACATTAACCGCAGAAGAAAAAGCAATTGTTGATGCTTCTGAAGATTATGCAAGAAAAGATATTGGCAATGTTTCTGAAGCTAATGAATGGTATAAAAAAGAAGTTTTGAAAAATTATACAGTCGGTCAATCATTAAGTTATATTTTTGGTCGCTATACAACATCATCTGCTTCTAGTTTATTCTTAATTTCATTATCTTCTTCTAGCCAACAAACCGCTGTATTTGTGACAATTATGTCCGCAGCGTTATTAGTGACTGCGATTTGCTTCTTCGTGGCTATTCGCAATCGTAAAAAAGAAAATAATTAATTATTACGGATATTTTGATAAGCCGAGTTTAATCTCGGCTTATCTTATCGTTATTGAGGTGAAATATGATTGTCTCTATCGGTGAAATATTAGTCGATCAATTTATCGAACAAGAACATAAAGTCAATCACCCTGGTGGTGCGCCTTTTAATGTTGCGTGTAATATTGATCAATTAGGTGGAAATGTTTATTTCTATGGGGCAATTGGTAATGATGATAACGGGAAATTTTTATTAGATTATTTAAAGACTAAACAATTTAATCATCGAATTGATGTTTTAAATGACCGTAATACTACTTTAGCTATCGTCTCTTTAAAAAACGGTGAAAGATCATTCCGTTTTGAAAGAGATAATGGGGCTGATTATGTTCTTAATGACAACATCATTGAAGATTTAGATTCTGCTCAAAAAACGATAATTCATCTAGGTAGCTTGATGTTATCAATTAAAGAAGGAAAAGAATTCTTCTATCGTGTAATCAAAAAGATTAAACAAAATAAGAATTATTTAATTTCTTTTGATGTCAATTATCGTGATGATATCTTCCCTAATGAAGAAGAAGCCAAAGCGGTATTTTTACAAGCGATTCAAGAAGCAGACATCTTAAAATTTACATATGAAGAATTATGTTTATTATCTAATGAAAACAATATTATCGATGCATTAGATAAAATCACTAATGCAAAACAAATTGTAGTTGTTAGCCTTGGTAAAGATGGTTCTTTATTCTCTTATAAACATCATGTTATTAAAGTGGACACGAAAGAAGTTGAATCTATAGACACTACCGGAGCGGGAGATGCCTTTTATTCCTCATTCTTATATTATTTAGATCAAGGTTTAGATTTAAATAAAGATGATGAAGTAAGAAAAGTGCTACAAATCTCAAACTTTGTCGGTGGATGCGCCACTTTGAAAAAAGGTGCGATTGGATTAATTCCTAGTAAAGAAGAGATTAACGAATTCATTAAGAATAATTAAATATTTAAATTATATGATTATAAAGATCCATCATGATTAAGAGTGGATCTTTTTTGTATCGAAACGTAGCGAAGATAAAAACCTGGTACTATGCACGTGAGAATCGAAATAGCTTCCTGCGGTGTGAAAAAAACTTCGCCTATAGGAGATTCCGTTTCCCAAGAAAAAACCGGAATTTAGTTTAAGAATTCACAATTTCTTTATTTATTCAATTAATTTATATACTTTAATAAAAAAGTATATGATAATTAAGTTATGCAAGGAATTATTATTGTTAACCAAAATGTTGGTCATAACCAATATAAAATTGATCGTTTAAAAGAAGAAGCAAAACAATTAGATATTTGTTTAGGTGTATTTGTTAATGATGGTTCTTTAGCCATTATTAAAGATAACAATATAACGATAAATCTTCCTAAAGCTGATTTTGTTTTATATTTTGATAAAGATATTTATTTAGCAAGATTATTAGATAAAGCGGGATACCGCTTATTTAATCGTCCAGATTTTATTAAATTATGCGATGATAAAATGTTAACTTTCATCGCTTGTTCTAATAAAGGTATCAGAATGCCAACCACTATGGCGGGACCTTTATTATATCTTGATATCAAAGAAGAAAATTATAAGTTCTTACAACAAGTAATTACGCAAATTGGTTTTCCGATGGTTGTCAAAAAAGTATATGGTTCTTTAGGTGAAGGCGTATATCTAGTTCATAATCAAAAAGAATTAAAAAATTTATATAAGGAAATATATCGTAATCCTATTTTATTCCAACAATATATTCCTTCTAGTTATGGTAGTTCAATCCGTGTCTTAGTAGTTAATGGACGCATTCTTGGAGCGTTCCATCGCGTGAATAAAGATGATTTCCGTTCCAATTATGGCGAAAATGCTTCTAGTGTTCCTCTAGAAGAAGAATATCGAGAAATATGTTATAATTTTGTTAACGACATTATTAATAAATTAAATATTGAATACGCGGGAATTGATTTATTACTCGATCAAAATCAGCAACCAGTATTATGTGAAATTAATTCCAATGCCTTTTTTGAAGAATTTGAGAAAGTTACCAAAATTAATGTCGCAAAAGAAATATTGAAAATGGTAATAGAAAGAACCATAAAGGAGAAACATGAATAAAAAACTACCTTTAATGTTATTAGTGGCTTTATTAAGTGGCTGCCAAGCACATTATACTCATTACGATAATGAAAAATATATCAGCACAATTGAAACCAGCAATTTATCTGATTTTAATATCTGCGTTTTTAATGATGTTCATTTATCAATTTTATCTGATGTTGATTATGAAACTAGTTATTACGATAAAGTATTAAAAGCAAAAACAGGTTCTTATCCTGATTTATTAATTATAAATGGTGATTTATTCATGGATGGAAATAAAGAAGTGGTTAACCGTTTCTTTAATTATTTAGACACTACCGGAGTGAAATATTGTTTTAATTACGGAAATCACGATTTACAGGGCCAATATTCTAATCAATATATAAATAATAATTTAAAGAAAAGATCTTCTTCGTTATTAAAAAATCCAAAAAATGATGACGTTTATGGCGATAGCAATTATGTGGTCAATATTAAAGTAGGTGGAACAGTTAAATGGCAGCTCTATGTCATCGACTCGAATACATATGATGGTGTTAATTATGATGTTGTCCACGATGATCAAATTGCTTGGTATGTCCGTCAAATTCAAGGGGCAAATGGTTTATCTTCTTCCGATACCTTAATTGATAATAGTGTCGACATTATTCCTTCATTAGTGTTTATGCATATTCCTTTTGAAGAATTTTATGAAGCTTGGGAAGAACATGATTTCAAAAAATCAGGTAACGAAAATAGTTCCATATGGTATATGGGAGAATATGTTTCTTGCGGCGGTAAAGACAATAATTTTTATGAAACAATGCATCAGATGAAATCGACAAAAGGCGTGATTGTCGCGCATGACCATATAAACCTCACTGACTGGTCTTATGATAAAATCGGAACAGGAGATTCTTCTTTTCCAATTCGTCTTATTTACGGGATGAAAACCGGTCAAGGTATTTATCATGATAAAAGAATCATGGGAGCAAATTTTTATACATTAAAAGAAGATAAAACATTCTCGGTTACACGTATGGTTGTACCTTATGAAGGCGAATCTTATGTGTTAACAGATGATATGTTAACGAATTTGGCCGGAGAATAATTAAATGAAAAAGTTATTAGAAAATCGATATTTCAAAATGGCGGTGTTAGGAATCTTATTCCTATTATCTAGTTTCTTTACCTATTATGGTTTTTATCTAGTGGTCCCAATGATCACTAGTTATGGTAGATTTACTTTAAATTACCTTCCAGTAGTGTTTACTTTCTGGACATTCTTATTCTCTTTTATGATGTTATGGTTATTTATTCATAACAAAAACAAGAATAATCAAATTATCATTGCAAAAATATATGGACTAGTGGTCACTATTATTGAATCAATTAGCCTAATCATCCATATCATCATGATCAGTGTGCAATATGGATGGGATAAGGTTAGTCATGTCGTTAGCCCTTTATTCCCATATGATGTTTTATTATTGATGATATTATTCTTGAGTATCGGTATTTTTGTTTTGGTGTTTGCCTTTAAAAAGCAAAAAGAAATCGATGCTAAACACAATAGTCCACAAATCATGAAAAAAAGAACATATGTTGGATTTTTAGTTTTAACCCCATTTGTTAATTTTTATCTTGGTTTATTATTATCTTCATTCAATGTGATGGATAGTTTTGATCAAAATATCTACGGAATGATACCGATTATTATTTCCTTTATCATTCCTTATTTATCTATTGCCTTATTTTTCTTATATCAACATTTCTTTAAGAAATATAAATTTCAAATCATCGCTCTATTATCTTTAATAGGCTTCACTGTCATCATCTATACCTATATCTTGATTGCTTTATTAATTAATCCTTCATTAATTATTGAATCGATGACTAATTTCTTTGTTTTAGGCTACGCTATAAAGATTCCTCTAGGGTTATATATAAATATCGTTATCACATTTACGATTGAAATTGTGGCAGCGATTAAATTTATCAAAAAAACGAGAAAATTATTATATGAACAAAAACAAAACGAGAACAAATAGAAAGAGTAAAGAATATTTAGATGCGAAAGAATATGTCGTTAAAAATCAAACGACACTTTTAGAATATTTATTTTCTATTTTTCCTGGACAATCGCGTAATTCAGTGAAGTCTTTGTTATCTTCTCATCGGGTCAGTATTGAAGGGGCTCCAATCAGCCAATTTAATTTTCCGTTATATCCTGGCGATCATGTTTTAATTAGTAAACAACCGATAAAAAAGAAAATTAGAAGTAACCTACCAATCATTTATGAAAATAATGATGTTATCGTTATCAATAAACCGACAAAATTATTATCAGTCCCAAGTGATAACGAGAAAGGGAGCACAGCGTTCCGCATGGTGAATGATTATCTACAACAAAAAGATAAACATAATCGAGTATTTATTGTTCACCGTATTGATGAAGATACTTCTGGTGTTTTGATGTTTGTGAAAAACCCTTTATTAGCACAAAAACTCACTTATAAAGATAACTGGAATAGTTTAGTAAAAAAACGTGGTTATTACGCAGTTTGTGAAGGAAAATTCGACCAAAAAGAAGGGACAATCAAATCATATTTAAGAAAGAATTCACAAAATATGATGTACATTACTAAGAACATCAAAGATTCGCAACTGGCGATCACTCACTATAAAGTGATCAAAGAAAATGATCAATATTCTTTATTAGATGTAAATATCGATACTGGTAGAAAAAACCAGATTCGTGTGCAATTAGGAAGTTTAGGTCATTATATTATTGGTGACGATAAATACGGCGAACCTTCTAACCCACTTAAACGTTTAGGTTTACATGCTTACGAACTCGATTTAATCAATCCATTAACAAATAAATTAGAAAAATATAAAGCCCCAATTCCTAAAGATTTTTTGGATTTATTTAAATAAAAAAGAAGGAGATTAGAAATTATCTAATTCTCCTCTTTTAATATGTGCGTCGTATTTTTTACGTTCTACTGTATTTAAGATTTTCTTTCTCATCCGATATGTACATGGTGTGATTTCCACTAATTCATCGGTATTAATATAATCTAAACAAGCTTCTAAAGACATTCTTCTCGGTGATTTTAATACCACGGTATTGTCTTTATTGGAGCTACGCATATTGGTCAATCCTTTTTTCGTTGTGACATTGACCGCTAAATCGATGTTATAACGATTTTCACCCACTATCATACCCTCATAGACTTGTGTATTAGGCTCAATGAACATCGTACCTCTATCCTCAATATGTTCGATCGCGTATGGGGTAGCGTTACCAGTTTCAGTCGCTACTAAGACACCTAATGTTCTCTCTCCAATATTCATATTAGCGATTGGACGATATTCTTTAAATGTATGAGAGAGAATACCATATCCTTTTGTTAAGGTCATAAAGTGTGTCATATATCCTAATAATCCACGAGAAGGAATCACATAATTTAAGATAGTGACTGTTTCGCGTGTGTCCATATTGACTAATTCACCGCTTCTTTCTCCAATTGTAGTCATTATGTCACCGACATATTCATTAGGAACATCGATTAATAAATCTTCATATGGTTCATATTTCACGTCATTAATTGTTTTGATAATGACTTGAGGTTTAGATACTTCTAGTTCAAAACCTTCTCTTCTCATATTTTCAATTAAAATCGAAAGATGTAATTCACCTCTACCGGATACAATCCATGTTTCAGTATCGGGAATTCTTTTTACCCTTAATGCGACATCTTTTTGTGTTTCTTTAAATAATCTTTCTTCGATTTTACGAGCAGTTAATAATTTTCCATCTTTTCCAGAAAATGGTGATGTATTAGTGCCAAATGTCATTTGTAATGTTGGTTCATCTAAATGGATTGGTGGTAATGGATCAACGTGTCCTTGTTCACATATTGTTTCACCAACCGAGATATCAACTAAACCGGCGACAGCACAAATTTCTCCCGCATCGGCTTGATTGATTTCTAATCTTTTGATTCCTTGATAACCAAATAATTTATTAACGCGGAAATTAGCGGTGGTGCCATCATTTCTTGCCACTGTGACTACATCATTAACATGGATTGAACCACGTTTAACTGTTCCTAGACCAATTCGACCGACAAAGTCATTATAATCTAGTAACGCAATTTGCATTTGTAATGGTCCATCTTTATCAGCATCAGGAGCCGGAATTTCTTTAATAATAGTATCTAAGATTGCTTCCATACCTGGCTTTTGACTATCTAGCTCACTAGATAAAGAACTAGTTCCTCTTAAAGCGGAAGCATAACAAACAGGGAAATCTAAGAATTCATCTGGTGCGCCTAGTTCTATAAATAAATCTAATACTTCATCTAATGTTCTTTGGATATCGATATTAGCACGATCAACTTTATTGATCACAACAATTGGTTTGACGTGGGCTTGTAAAGCTTTCTTTAACACAAATCTTGTTTGTGGCATCGTTCCTTCAAAAGCATCCACTAATAATAAGCAGCCATCAACCATATTCATGATTCGTTCGACTTCTCCACCAAAATCAGCGTGCCCTGGAGTATCTAAAATATCAATCTTTGTATCTTTATAAATAATAGAAGTGGTTTTGGCTAAAATCGTAATGCCTCTTTCTCTTTCGATATCATTACTATCCATAACACGGTTAGCTACTTCTTCATTATCACGAAAAGTACCCGAACTCTTTAATAATTGGTCCACTAATGTGGTCTTGCCATGGTCGACATGTGCGATGATTGCAATATTTCTAATATCCATAGCTAAGCCTCCTAAAAATCTTTTTTATGATAGAAAAGGCCAAACTAAAAAGCAAGAAAAAACAAAGTATTTATTATATTTATTTTATATAATAAGGTTATGCCGATTGTACTTAGCGATAAAAAAGAGCATAAATTAATCGAAAAAATGCCGAATTGGTTAAAGGATTTTAATTCCTTATTTTATTATTTTCTCTTTTTATTTTTTCTCGGAATGGTGTTCTTAGGAACATCGTTATTCACCGATTATTTTACCACTCCATTCACTGGTGATTATTGCGCACAACAAATATCTTTTTACACAAACGGATATGATGATTGGTGGCACTTCTTTAAGACTGGTGAATTTAATTTTTACGACACAAATACATTTTTAGGTGTCGATAATATTGGGGCGAATAGTTTTTATTATTTATTTGATCCATTTTTCTTTTTAGTTTTATTTTTCCCGCGTAGTTTTATCGCTCAAGCCATGGCGATTATTACAATCATTAAGATTTGTTGTGCGGCCTTAACTTTCTATGCTTATATGCGATATATGAAAGTGAGTAGGAATAGTGCCAAAATTGCTGGAATAGCATATGCCTTCTCTGGTTGGACTGCTTGGTATTTATGGTTTAATCACTTTACCGAAATTACTGTCATTCTTCCTTTAATGTTTTTAGGCATCGAAAAAATATTACAAGAAAAACGTCCTTGGATTTTAATGGTGGCAATCACATTGATGGGATTTACAAACTTTTTCTTCTTATTATCCTTAATCATCTGTGCATTTATTTATGCGATGTTTAGATTTTTCCAAAGAATGAAAGATCATTCTGTTAAAGATAATTTATCTTTTTTAGGGATTGGGTTTTTTGCTTTTTTAGGTGGTTTATTGATGTCTATGATGGTGGTTTTACCATCAGCTTTATATGCTTTAAATTCACCAAGAGCGAACAACAATTTTTATTTAGAGGATATTAAAGAAGCACTTGGCAATCATGATTTTAAAAAGTTATTGTCTTTAATTTTTGTCTGGACTGAACAAGGAAATACCGCGGTTAATAACGCTAGATATTTCTTCCCATTTATTAATTTCATGTTCCCTTCTATGTCAGATAGAGGAACACCTTTAATGATTTTCAATAATGATTCTTATGATAACACTGCCGGAAATATTTTCTGTTTTATTCCAAATGTCATTTTATTAGTGCCTGCATTTATTGATCGCATCAAAAGAAAACAATATTCGGTCATTGTCGCAACATCATTATTCATCATCGCTTTATTTACTCCGTTTTGTTATTATGCGCTTCACGGATTTACCCAAGTATATAGCCGTTGGAATATCTTTTTCGTCTTCTGTTTAATCGCTTTTGTTGGCATGTATTTAGATAAATTAAAAGATGAAAAATTTGTTAATTTAATCATTGGTGTCTTCTTTGCGTTAGGCCTTTCTATCACCGCGATTGTTTCTAGTAAATTAATCTCAGATAAATTTAATGAATTTGAACCTAGAATACCAACCTTTGTTGCCGCATTTGAAATCGTTTATATATTAATTTTAGGAGCGGTCTTATTATTTGTTCGAGTGAAGAAAACAAATAAAATACATATCACCTTATTATCTTTTATTTCGCTTGAAGTAGCCCTTATGGGTGCTTTTACTATCTATGGTCATGGTGTTGAAGATTATATGCAAACAAATAAAGGCTATAACAAAAACATCGCTTTGAGTGCTTTAACAGCAAAAACAAAAAAGAATGATCCGAGTTATTATCGTAGTTATTCATCATTAGCCAGTGGAGCGGCCTCTAACGATGGGATGAGAAATAATTATAATGGTTTAAGTTTCTTCCACAGTGTTTATAACTATAACACCGCAGATATTTGTAATTATTCATC
>JAXERM010000002.1:0-6011 GCA_034116505.1 Bacilli bacterium | reverse complement strand
ACTCTTGAAGCTGTTGTCGGTGGCAAAGACATTAAATTTGCCAAAACATTTAAAACTAGAAATTCTGCAATTAAATATATGTTCAAATACTTCGATAAGAAAGGTCTTTTTAATTACGAAGTTAAAGATGAATATAGTTTAAAAGACAAACACGATATCGAATATGTTATCGATTATTATAATCGTTTTCGTATTGATCGTAATTTTTCAATGATGTAGATAGCGTTTTTTATTTTTCAAAAACCATTTGTATTATTTTCGAAAAATGTCATACTAATACCGGAATATTAATATAGGTATTAAATATGATCGAATTAATTCATTTAACCAAGTCCTTTAAAAAGCCTGTTCGTAAGCCTGGTATTATTGGGATGTTTACATCTTTATTTTCTCGTAAATACACAGTAACTACCGCGGTTAACGATATTTCATTTAAGATAAATGATGGAGAAATCGTTGGTTATATTGGGGCAAATGGTGCGGGTAAATCTACGACGATTAAGATGATGTGTGGGATTTTAAATCCCACAAGTGGTAAGGTTTTGCTCAATGGTGTTGAACCTTATAAAAAAAGAAGAGAAATCGCTAAGAGTGTCGGTGTAGTTTTTGGACAAAAAACGCAATTATGGTGGGATATTCCTTTAATTGAATCTTTTGTCGTCTTGAAAGAAATGTATCAAATTTCTGATCAAGATTATGAAGAAAGAATGGAGTTCTTAAAAAGTACATTAGGAATTGATGAATTCTTGCATCAACCAGTCAGAACTTTATCTTTAGGACAAAGAATGCGGGCTGATTTAGCGGCTTCTTGGTTACACAATCCATCGATACTATTTTTAGATGAACCAACTATCGGTTTAGATGTTTTAGTAAAAGAAAAAATTCGTCAAGCGATTAAGACGATGAACAATAAATACCATACCACAGTGATATTAACCACTCATGATATGGAAGATATTGAGAATTTATGCTCGAGAATTATCTTAATTGAAAAAGGCGGCATCATTTATGATGGCTCTTTAAAAGACATTAAACATAAATTCGGTGACGCGAAGACTATTTCTGTTCCTTATTTTGGCGATTATGATATCGCTTCTTTAGATGATTTTAATCAAAAAGTTAAATACGAACTAAAAGATGAACATTTATTAATTAAATTTAACGCTGGAGAAGTACCTTTAGAAAATATCGTCAATTATGTTTTCCATACTCTCCATACGCAAGATTTTGTCATCAGCGATATTAATATCGAAGATATCGTTAAAGAAATATTAGCAAAAGAAGAAAATCATGAAAAAATATAAACCTTTCTTCCGAGCGGGAATGATTAATTTTCTCGCTTATCGCTTTTCTTTGTTGACCTGGTTAATTGTTACCGCTTTACAAGTGGTGTGCACAGTTTTCCTTTGGCTTGCTGTTTTTAAAACCTCAGCGGAATATCAAGGCATTGATATTAATGAAGTGGTGATCAATGGATTCACATTAAAAAGCGTGATTGTTTATTTTGTTTTTTCTAATATCTTTTCCTTTATCACTTTTGGTAGTGACACGATGTGGAATATTAATGAGGATATTCGCGAAGGAAAAATCGCTGTTAATATTAAACCGATTTCTTATCGGCTTAGATTATTATTTACTGCTTTAGGTACTTCTTTTGGTCCAACATTAATTTTTGGCGTTCCTTTATATATCATTGCTTATACGATATTTGTTTTGACCAAAATGCTCATTATCACGAATATTTGGTTGTTCTTGTTTAATATTTTAATATTTATAATATTAACAGTGTTAGCTATGATTCTAAGCGACAGCATCCAATTCTTCTTTGGCGTTTTGTGCTTTTATACATCTAGTGCTTGGGGTTTATCGATGTTAAAAAATACCATCACTAATTTCCTTTCTGGTAGTTTATTACCATTATCATTCTTTAAATTCGGTAATTTTGATTTATCAAAAATCGTACAATTTTTACCATTTGCGGGCTTAGTACAAAATCCGGTATTAGTGCTGATTAATCAATCGACAATTAATCAAAGCATCCATTATGTCGGATTGTCCATTGTCTGGATTATTATTTTTGAAATATTAAATAAATTAAGTTTTATGCGCGCTTCTAAAGCGATTACGGTACAAGGAGGATAATATGCGACATTACATCAAATTATATTTTCTTTGTATTAAAAGAAGCATCATCGCGAAATTAGAATATAAAAAAGACACATTAATCGCATTATTTAGTTTCGTGATCGCAAATATTTGTTCCATTTTATCGATTTATTTTTTAGTAAATTCGATTCCTGCTTTAAAGGAAAATGGGCATAATTGGTCGATGTATCAAATTGGCTTCTTATACGGTTTTTCGATGATTCCGGTTGGAATTGATCATCTTTTTAGTGATGAATTTTGGTTGGTGGCGTATCGCCGCGTGAGAAACGGAACATTAGATCCAGCCTTTTTAAGACCCGCACCTATTATGTTTCAAATTTTTGCCGAAACATTCCAGCCAGAAGGATTTGGGGAATTAATTGTTGGAGCCGCAATGTTAATATTGTGTGGTTTTAACGTATCGATCAATTGGAGTTTCCCATTAATATTCTTATTGATAATCGCTTCGATATTTGGCGCGATAATCATCACATCGCTAAAAATTATCTTTTCCGGATTAGCATTTGTTTTTAAAACAACTGGCCCTTTATTACAAGTGGTCTATAATTTTATCTCTTATACAAAATACCCGATCGGGATTTATCCATATTTTTTAAGAGCGATGTTAATATTTATTTTCCCGTTTGGCATTATTATCTCTTATCCGATTCAAACTATATTTTTTGGTAATGTCTATGCGTGGCTTAATCCTTGGACACTAAGCTTAATCATCGTTCTCGTAGCGATATTATTCTTCTTTATCGCGATTGTTTCTTGGTCACTTTGCGTGAAAAAATACGAATCAACCGGTTCATAAACAATAATTTTATACGCAGTATAATAAAAATATTTTTAGCAGACTTATTGACAGAGTGCTAAAAAGTGTTATCCTTAAATTAGCACTTAGATGTTAAGAGTGCTAAAAGGAGGTGTTTATTATGAATAATGAATCACCATTTGATTATCAAAATGATGAAAACGTTCTCGAAAAATTTGGGCGCAACATTAACGAAGAAGTCAAAAAAGGTAAAGTTGATCCAGTAATTGGTCGAGATGAAGAGATCCGTAAAATTATTGAAATTTTAGCGCGAAAAAGCAAAAACAACGTTATCCTTTTAGGCGAGCCAGGTGTTGGTAAAACCGCAATATTAGAAGGTTTAGCGGAAAGAATCGTTAAAGAAGACGTTCCAACATCACTTAAAAATAAAATCATTTATGAACTTGATATGGGTGCGCTTGTCGCAGGGGCTAAATATCGCGGAGAATTCGAAGAAAGATTAAAAGCTGTCTTAAATAAGATTAAACAAAGCGAAGGCAAGATCATCTTATTCATCGATGAAATTCATCTCATTGTTGGAGCGGGAAGAACAGATGGAGCCTTAGACGCAAGTAATATGTTAAAGCCTTTATTAGCCCGTGGTGAAATCGATTGTATCGGTGCGACTACTTTAAACGAATATCGTCAATATATTGAAAAAGATCGCGCGTTAGAAAGAAGATTTCAACCAGTCATGGTTAATGAGCCAACAGTGAATGACACAATCTCAATTTTAAGAGGTTTAAAATCACGCTTTGAAAGTTTCCATGGGGTTAAAATTACTGATGAGGCATTAATCGCTGCTGCGACATTATCAAATCGATATTTAACTAGTCGTTTCTTACCTGATAAAGCCATCGATTTGGTGGATGAAGCTTGTGCTTCGATTAAAGTAGAAATTGAATCTGTGCCTTCTTCTTTAGATGATTTAAGCCGTAAGATTCGTCAATTAGAAATTGAAAAGTCAGCCTTAAGTAAAGAAAAAGACGATTCCAGTATTAAAAGACTTTCTTCTTTAGAAGAAGAATTATCTAAATTAAAACTTCAAGAAGAAGAAATTTCTAAGAAGTGGAAAGTCGAAAAAGAAAATCTTAAAGAAATTAAAGACTTAAAGAATCAATTGAATAAAGCTAATTTTGATTTAGAGACTGCTTATAATCAATCAGAATATGAAAAAGCAGGTGAATTAAAATATCGTCTCATCCCTGATTTAGAAAAGAAATTAAAAGCTTTAGAAAATAACAAAAAAGACGACAATTTAATATCGGAAGTGGTCGATGAAGAAAGTATTGCCAAAATCATCGCTAAACAAACCCATATTCCAGTCAGTAAAATCACAAAAGGGGACCGCGAAAAAGTACTAGATTTAAAAAACATCTTACAAAAACGTGTAATTGGACAAGATGATGCATTAACTTTGGTATCTGATGCGATCTTGCGTCAAAGAGCGGGAATTAAAGATGAAAACCGCCCAATCGGTAGCTTTTTGTTCTTAGGTCCAACTGGTGTAGGCAAAACTGAAGTAGCAAAAACACTTGCGGAAGCATTATTTGATAGTGAATCCCATATCATTCGTATCGACATGTCGGAATATATGGAAAAATATAGCGTCTCTCGTCTTATTGGTGCCCCTCCAGGATATGTTGGTTATGAAGAGGGTGGACAATTAACCGAAAAAGTGAGAAGAAATCCTTATAGTATCGTCTTATTCGATGAAATCGAAAAAGCTCATCCTGAAGTATTTAATTTATTATTACAAATGCTCGATGATGGACGATTAACCGATTCACAAGGGCGAGTCGTTGATTTTAAAAACACGATTATTATCATGACTTCAAACCTTGGTAGTGAAGATATTCTCGCTGGTCATAAAGAAAAAGTTGAATACCTACTACATCAAACATTTAAACCAGAATTTTTAAATCGAATCGATGAAATTGTCTATTTTAATCCTTTAGACCGTTCTAGTTTATTCGGCATTGTTAATAAAATGCTCAATCAACTTAATGATAGGTTAAAAGAAAAATATTATGAATTCATTTTTACCGATCGATTAAAACAATGGATTCTCGATAGTGCTTATAGTGAAACTTACGGCGCTAGACCGATTAAACGTTTCATCCAAAACGAAGTGGAAACAGTCATCGCTAGAAAGATTATCGCAGGCGAAGTAGATATTAAACATACATATAAAGTTGATTATCAAGATGGTAAAATATCTGTTTCAATCTTTGCAAAAAAATAAAATTGTGTATGATTAATTTTAAGTGATAATTTAGGAGTTGAAATTTATGCGATTAACAAAGCAAAACCGTATTCTAAACGCAATATTATATATCGTTATTGGTGTATTATTCTGCGTCATGAAGGGCACAATGCTCAATATCATGCTCACAATTGCCGGTATTATGTTCTTAGTCTTAGGTATATTCGATATCGTAAAAAGGAATGTAATTTTCGGAATCGTTGAAGCGGTGTTAGGCTTAGTGATTATTTTAGGCGGGTGGCTATTTGTCAAAGTTGTCCTAATAATATTTGGAGCCTTAATCCTCATTAAAGCCATCTTAGATTTAATTAACGGCTTCCAGCGTCATAGTTTCTTAACCATTATATTTTCTATCTTAGGTATAGCGGTCGGTGGTTTATTGATCGCTTGTAATATTGTTACAATCGATTGGTTATATATCGTCTTAGGAATTATGTTTATCGCTGATGGAGCTTTCGCATTATTGAGTGCATTAAGTAAATAACATCATATCTAAATAGTGACGTCATCGCGCGTCACTATTTTTTTATTGACTAGGAATTTGCTTTTATTGGTTTTAAATGAAAACCCACCTTTTGTGGACCTTATTTATTCATCTTATTTGTGGTTTTTCTTCTTATATTCATCTAAGAATTGAGTGGGTATGACTGTTCCACCTCTACAAAATGGACATTCGAGTTCTGGAACATCAACATCATCAAATTCAAACATTTCCAAAAGAAGATCATATTCAATTTCATCTTTATGACCGCATTTTAGACAAATGAGTTCGACATATTCATC
>JAXERM010000001.1:0-23377 GCA_034116505.1 Bacilli bacterium | reverse complement strand
CTTTAAGATATTTTTCTTTTGGGCCCATCCCAATGATATGGAGATGTAAAGATGGGACCTTTAATAATGTTTCAGGCAATAAATCAATTAATTGAATTAAACCAATGTTACCACAATATAATAAATTGAATTGCTTAGAATCATATACAATTGGATCATCCTTCACTTCATCCACTAAACTAGGTTGTGGTAAGAAAGTCATCCTAGGATGTAATTTTAGGACATTGTGAAAATATTCCTCATAACTTGGTGAGCCAATTAAGACGTGATCGGCTTTGCGATATAAAGATTTACTCCATAGATATAAAAAACGATAGATTAAAGAATTCTTTTTAACCGCATGCGTTACAATCACGCTTTCTGGCCATAAATCAACGCAGTGCACGATATGTTTTACACCGTGTTTTTTCTTATATAAATTACCAGGAGCTAAAATAGTAACTGGAGATAAAGACATCGAATAAACAATATCAAATTGTTCTTTATAATGACGGGTAAATCTTTTTGCGTTATACCAGAAAGATAAATAATTCTTGATGATAGAAATGCGTGAATGTTTTCGGGCAATTAGATTAACGCGATGAATCTTCACATTATTAATCACTTCGTATTTAACATCTTCATATCCTGGCAAAATATAACCATAACCATAATTTGGCTTACCGGTTAAGACAGTCACATCATGCCCATCTTTCACTAATTGTTCACAAATATTAGTAATGACAAAATTTTCCGGATAATAAAATTGACAAACCACCAAAATTTTCATATCAATATTATGGTCTAAAAACAGGAAAAAAACACGATAATTATCTTTATGATAATAAGATTAGTTTAATTAATCGGATATTTTTCATATCTTTTTATGAAAAATTATAAGATAATATCCTTATGAAAAATAATATTCGTATCAATGTTATTGTTAACATAATTCGCACATTAGTTTTAACATTGTTATCTTTTATTACCTTTCCTTGGGTCTGCCGTTATTTAAAAGATTCCGCTGTAGGCTTATATACCTGGGCAAACACATTTGTGGCTTATTTTTTAATCTTAGCAAAGATTGGCATTCCTAATTTAGCGGTTAGAGAATGCGTTAAAGTAAGAGATGATAAAGAAAAATTATCTAATGTGGCTCAAACTTTTTTTATTCTCCAATTAGTGGCCACTTTAGTGTCTTTCTCATTATTACTCATTTTAGTTAACACAATTCCTGCTTTAAAAAATTCCAGTGCTTATATTTATTTATTATCAATCAATTTCTTGAGTGGTGTCTTTTCCTTTGAATGGATCTTTATCGCTTTAGAAAAGCAATTTTATATGTCCACTAGAAGCATTATTGCTTTAACTCTTGCAGCAATTTTGACGGTTATTTTTGTTACTAATCCTAGCGATGTCTATATTTATTGCCTTATCACAGTCTCAGTAACAATTGTGACCACAATTATTAATTTAATGATGGTTAATAAATATATTTCTTATAAAAAGACCATGCCTTATAACTTTAGCCAATTCGCTAAACCTCTATTTATTTTATGTACACTATCACTTAGTTTATCTTTATATAATCAAACCGATACTTTTATTCTTGGTCTTATCAACAATGATAAAACTTTAGTGGCTTCTTATTCTGTTGGTATAAAAGGCATTGATATTATTATTGGTATTATTACTTCTTTATCAACCGTCTTTATTCCTCGTGCAGCGTTTTATTATGGCAAAGAAGATAAACGATTCTTTAATAATTTAAATAAATATTCTATTAATATTTGTTTATTCATTGTTTTACCCGCCATCGTCACAATGTGTGTTTTATCAAAAGAAATATGTTCATTAATATCAGGAACATTTGATTATAGTTCATCCACGAATGGTTTTATCGAAGCTCCAACTATTCTCATGATTTTAGCATCGATGATGCTTACCTATTCTTTAGGTGATATTATTTATGGCCAAATCTTATTACCGACCAAGAAAGAAAAATATTATTTAATTACCATTATTCTTGGCACATTAATCAATGGAGGATTATCTGTTCTTTTAGGATATGTTTTACCTCGATATGTTTCTTTTATCACGCCAACTATTGGGGTAGCAATTGGAACGATGTTCACTGATTTATTAATTATTATTATCTTATTGTCTTTAACATGGAAATGGACGAAAAAAGCGATATTTAACGCAAACACGGTCAAATTATTAATTGCAAACGGAATATTGCTGTTAATAAGTTTATTGTTACATTATCCATTAAATTATTTATTCTCTTCTTTTATAAATTCATTAGCCTTAGTCTGTTTATTAAATATGGTTACGTTAGTGATTATCGATGCATCAGTATATTTAATCGTTTTGATTTTATTAAAAGAAGATTTAGTTTATTCATTTATTAGAAATCATAAAGAAGCCAAAAATAATATTTAATTTTTTCACTATACAAAAAACCTCTCGTTTAAATGTACGAGAGGTATCCATTTTTCAGTTTACAACCTATTGAGGATTTTCATGGTTACCCACTTAAATCCACCTTTTATTCAACAGGTCTAAAAATGATGCACCATTTTAGTGCATCATTTATAAGTTTTTTTAGTAGATTGTTGGAACACCATCGACATAATGCCAATATTGAATACCGTCAACTTTTTCTTCTCCATCAGCTAATAGATAATAAACAGAAGAAGTATCATCGTGCCAGGCAGAGCCAAGATTAACGTTATTGTTGAAATCTTCATAAGTGAATTCCACGAAAATTGGCATCTTATTAGTGGCATCTTCGGTTCTATTCTTTAAGAAAGCTTTACTATTAATTGTATTAATAGAAGAAGGAATGACGATGTGTTCTAAACTTGTACAACCTTCAAAAGCGTTGTTTTTGATTGAGTCAATTGAATGCGGTAAATCAATTTTTAATAAACTAGAACAATTTCGGAAAGCGTAAGACGCGATTGTGGAAATATTTTCTTCTGGCATGACAATAGTAGTTAAATTTGTGCAACCACTAAAGGCATTAGAAGCAATTATTTTTAATGTCTTTGGTAAAGCAATAGAAACTAAACCAGTACATCCTTCAAAAGCGCTAACAGCAATCTTATTGAGTTTTGCGTTACTAGGAATTGTGACTTTTTGCAACGATGTAACATTTTGGAAAGCGTAAGAACCAATTGATGTTTGATTAACTGGAATTACTAATTCTGTGACTTTTGTATCCACAAATGTTTTATTGTTGGAACCAGAAACACTAGTAGTGTCATCAGTAGTAATTAATGAAACTGGGAATGTAAAACTACCAACTTTTCTTTGATAATTTCCATAGCTTGCGTCAAATGGTTGATTTTGATCATCATATAAACTAATTGTGGTTAATGAAGAACAACCATTAAAGGCACCATTACGGATCTTGCTAACACCTTTTGGTGTACCAGAACGAACAGTTCCTTGATAATCAATGAATGATGGTGTTTCTTCATCATCAAGTTCCTCTTCATCTTCCACTGGCATTAATTCATAATTAGGATTTCCCCAAATCTTAACTTCTTCTAAATTTGCACAGTTTTCGAATGTTTTTTCATTAATAATGCTCACATTCTTTGGCAAAACGAAAGAGGTAAAACCAGTATTAGCGAAAGCACCATTGCCAATATAATTAATAAAATCAATATCGCTTGCTTCATTACCCCAAGTAATAGAATTTAATGAAGTACAACCATTAAACATATTGTCAGAGATTTTTGTGAAGTTTTCACTAGCAGGGACAACAGCACTTACTAATTGTGAACAATTTTTGAAAACACCCGAACCGATAGTTTTAACATTATTTAATTCCGGAATTGATGTAATCGCTGTATTTGCGAAAGCTTCATCGCCAACTGTTTCTAATCCTTCATAGAAAGTAATATCTTCAAGACTAGAACAACCATAGAAAGCTCTTTGTTCAATTTCAGTAATTGCGGAGTGACTGAAGTCTACCGCTTTTAAGTTTTGACAATTGTAGAATGTATTATTACAAATTGTCGTTAAGGAATCTGGCATATCAAGATAAACAATCTTTTGATTATTTTTTAATGCACCAGAAGCAATCTTTTTAACGTTGAGTTCAGAGAAAGATTTAACTGTGGTTACGCCATAATTAGTTTTAATTGCATTAACCATCGCTTCATCCGCGAACGTTAAATCACTAACTAAAGCAGTATTAGGAGCAAAGTAGGAATTTCCGACATAAATAAGCACGCCACTAGGTAAATCATAGAATGATTGATCATCATTTAATAATGAGGTATAGAAGGCAGTATCTAAGAATGCATCATTACCAACATCAATTAAATTTTTACTCCATGAGAATGATTTTAAATTATTGCAGCCATAGAATGCTTTTTCACCAATAGTTGTAATAGTGTTTGGTAAAATCACTTTTTTAATTTCTGTATGGCCGACAAATGCTTCAGGAGCAATGGCGGTAACTTTATATCCTTTGACAGAACTTGGTACACGGAATGTACTAGAATATTTAATTTTCGAATCAAGTTTATATAAAGTTAGTGTTTGCTCTTCCCCTTCAGCAAGGTTTGGAGTAGGAGTGTAAATATAAGTAACGTTTGAAACATTTTCCAAATCGAGAAGGAAAGTATTACAAGCGACAATTACAAAGGTTACTATGCCTGCTAAAAGAGCGCCGGATATAGATAAACCAATAATGTAATTTCTTTTTTTCGGAGAGATGCGTTTTTTGTCTTCAACAATAGTATCGTCAAATACATCAGCGCCAAGTTCTAAAATATCTTTTGCCATATATTATTTACCCCCTCCTAATTTTTCTAATTCTTTTTTATAAGCTGCTAATTCAGGTGTGTTGCAACGTACAAAGTGGTCTTTTTCAATTTCCACTAATTGTGGGGCATCACTTTTCACATAATGGTGAATTTGGGCAGCATTATATACTAAAATCTTCTTTTGTCTTTCCACTTGTGGATCAGGGAATGGGACAGCAGATAATAATGATTTAGTATATGGATGTAAAGGAGCTTCAAACAAACGATTAGCAGGAGCAATTTCCACAATATGGCCAGCATAGATAACGGCAATACGGTCAGAAATATAACGCACAACTGATAAGTCGTGAGCGATGAACAAAACAGTCATCTTTCTTTCTTGTTGGAATTCCTTAATTAAATTTAATACTTGCGCACGGATAGACACGTCCAAGGCTGAGATTGGTTCATCAGCCACAACGAATTCTGGATTCATAATCATACAACGGGCAATGCCAATTCTTTGACGTTGACCGCCAGAGAATTCATGTGGATAACGAGTTAAATATTCAGGTCTTAAACCCACTCTTTCCATCATGTGTGTAACTTTATTTAAACGATCTTTTTCATCTTCATATAAATGGAATGCTCTTAAACCTTCCGAAACAATATAGTCGATGTTTGCGCGGTCGTTTAAAGAATCACCTGGATCTTGGAAAATCATCTGTACTTTTGTTTTGAGTAAACGTTCAGTGCGTTTATCAATTTTGCCAGAGATTGGTACATTGTTATATGTAATAACACCACCACTGACTTTATTAATACGCATAATCGCACGGCCAATAGTAGTTTTACCAGAACCAGATTCACCGACAAGACCGAGGACTTCACCACGTCTAATATCAAGATTTAAATGGTTAATAATAACTCTTTCAATTGAACCAATTTTAAATGCGATACGAACATCACGCATTTTGATGATTGTATCATCATCTTCAGGATGCGCTTTACGACCGATTTCAAATAGATCATTTTCAGGTTTTAATAAATCTTTATTATTCATGATCTAAACCCTCCTGTCGTTTTAATTCCGCCGCTGCTTTTTTCATGCGTTGATGTAATTCTTGAATAACTTTAGGTTTTTCCACTTTTGGGGCTCTTGGATCAAGAAGCCATGTTTTTGCACAGTGAGTTGGTGTAATTTCAAACATCGGTGGTTCTTTGACAAAGTCAATATTCATCGCATATGTATTTCTAGGTGCGAATGCATCACCGATAATCTCACTAGAGAATGAAGGTGGATTACCTTTAATGTAAGATAATGGTTCATCTTTACTACCTAATTGAGGTAAAGAACATAATAAGGCCCATGTATATGGATGAGCAGGTTCATAGAACACTTCTTCCACTGTGCCATATTCGACAATTTGACCACCATACATAACCGCGATACGATCAGCGACATTCGCGACCACACCAAGGTCATGGGTAATAAAGATTGTTGTCCAATGATATTCTTCTTGTAATTCTTTAATTAAAGCGATGATTTGTGCTTGGACAGTCACGTCTAAAGCGGTTGTAGGTTCGTCACAGATTAAGATTTCTGGACGGCACGCTAAGGCAATAGCGATAACCACCCTTTGTCTCATACCACCAGAATATTGGAAAGGATAATCGTTATAACGATCTTCCGCATTAGGAATACGCACTTTCTTTAATAATCTAATTGCTTCTGCTTTTGCTTCCTCTTTGCTTAATCCATGATGTAAACGTAATACTTCACTAATTTGGAAGCCGATAGTTAATAATGGATTTAATGAAGTCATTGGATCTTGGAAAATTGTGGCAATTCTTTTGCCTCTAATTGGTTGCCATTGTTCATTTGTGGTGAATGTAGCTAAATCCATACCATCAAACATAATGGAACCATTAGTAACTTTACCGTTAGAATCTAACATACCAGTGAATGTTTTAGTGGTAACAGATTTACCAGAACCAGATTCACCAACGATTGCTAATGTTTCTCCTTTATATACTTTTAAAGAAATATCACGGATAACATTAATTTTTTTGCCACGCACAATAAAGCCAACACTTAAATGAGAAACATCTAAGACAACTTCTTTATTGTTAGGAGTAGAATTTTTAATAATTTCTGACATATTCTATCCTCCTTAACGATGGCTCTTTGGATCGGTTGCGTCCGCTAAGGCGAGGCCTAGATAGAAGAACGTAATCGTCAAAGGGGCCATAACCATCATCGGTGCTATCAACAAATATGGATGTTCCATCCAAGATAAAGATTTACAGACAGTGGTTAAAACTTGACCTAATGTAATTTGGTTATTAGAAGCATTGAACGATAAGTTGAAGTAAGATAGACCTACTTCAGCGGAAATAGCTTCAGGAATTGCGGTGGAGACAACAGTGATGATAACACTAACTAAATATGGTAATAAGTTATGTGTGATCATTGTAGTTGAACTACTACCGAGTGTTTGCGAAGCAATATTATATTCACGGTTTCTAATAATGATAATTTGGTTTCTAATAAAACCAGCTAAACCAATCCATCCTAAGGCACATAATAAGAATACGATGACCCAGAAAGATGGTTTTAAAATTTGCATCAATAAGATGTCTAATAATAAGGTTGGAATATTATTAACAAAGTTACGGAATTCAATTAAGATAGGGTCTAACCAACGGAAATATCCCCATAAAGAACCGATAACAATACCGGCAATTGTGTCGATTAAAGCGACAACCGCACCTAAGATTAATGATAATTGTGCACCTTTCCAAACGATATACCAGAGGTCGGTACCATTAAAGACATTGGATGTCGTCGGATAGAAAATACCAAACCAGTGTTCAGCGTTTGGACCCATTACTTCTTTCCAACGGTTAATCGGTTCAAAACCAGCACCAACTTTTTCAAAGATCGGATAATAACGCATCATTGGACCAAAAATGGTGAAGAAAATTAAGATACCTAAAACCACTAAACAAAGAATAACTAATGGGTTTTTAAATAAGAATTTGAATGTTAATCGCCAATAAGAATATGGAGTAGAATCTAATTTTTCGATTCTCTCATCGCTTGTTCCCACAACAGTAAATAAGTCTTCAATGTTAGTATCGATCACTTCAGAGACGTCGACAGTATCCGCTAAACGAGGATCGTTGTTATCGATAGTTTGGAATAATAATTCTTCTTTAGATTTATTTTTCTTTTTCATCGTATATCCTCCTTTATGCTTCAAAGCTGATACGAGGATCAACTGAGGCGGTAACGATATCGCCTAATAAATATGATAAGACTGATAATAAAGCTGAGAACAAGATAATACCTTGAATCAACCAAACATTGGATGTATTTTGTGCGGCCATTAAGGCGTTACCAATACCATTAATACCATACATGTTTTCAATGAAGTAAGAACCCATTAATGCACCGATAATCGCGGATGGGAATGTTCTTACAAGTGGGACGACTGCGTTTCTTAAAATATGCACAGTCATAATGCGATTTTCTTTTAAACCTTTACTACGGGCGAATTTTACGTAGTCTGAATTAAATTCATCGACCATATAACGTCTTACCCATAAGCCGATACCACTCATACCAGCGATACCTTGAGTGATGATTGCAGGCAAATAGCTTAAGACATTATTTGAATCATATTGGAATGGCAATTTGATTAAGCTACAAAGAATCGCCATCCAAATATAGTAATAAGCAACACCAGGGATTGCGTCAACAATCATGATGTAGCCTTTACCAATTCTATCAAACCAGCCATTTTGATATTTCGCCATTAAGATACCGAAAGGATATCCTAAAGCTAATTGCATAATGACGGAGAAAATTCCAATTTTAAATGATACTGCCATTCTGGTGATCATATAATCAGTAACTAAATAACCATCAGGAACATTATCAAATTTGTACATACGTCCTAAATCAAAGACGATTGTACGACACTCAGAAATAATACCTCTGAGTTCACTAACTCCGTTTACAGTTACCAAACCGTATTCGGTTTTACAAATAAGTTTTGGAAAAGGTATGACGGAGAAGAAAAATTTTACAAGTTGTTGGGCAATTGAACCAGACATACCCATACTCTCTTTCCAAGCATCACATTGCATTCTATAAAGAGCAGGGTTTTTAATATCAAACAATGTACCACATGTTTGTTCCGCTGGTTTTGCTAAACGAATGAGGAAGAATGTTACTAACATCGCTAAGACGATAGATATTAATGAAGATAAAACTCTTTTAATAGAATAATGAAGAAGAGGGTTTGCAAAGATTCTTTGCATTGGGATAGTATTGCCGAATAGAACTTTCTTTTTTACGAGTATTGAAAATACAACAAACGCAACAACGAGCGAGATGACTGCATATCCAATAATATAAGTTGCCATAAAGTTCCTCCTATTAACACTAAATTAGGGTCGAAGGCGCATTGCGCACCTTCGTTGCCCTAATATTTTTTTAATATTACCTAACGGTTTAATCTTCTGAACCGTAGATGTTATATGTTGGGTGAGTTGATGTATATTCGGCTTTATTGATTTCAAATTGAGCACGAATTTCATTACGATCTACTCTAGTTAATGGTTCAACTAAGACCCACATACCAGTTAAGCGGTCATTTGATAAACCGTAATTGGATGTTGGAACTTCGTAACCAGCTGCTTTAGAAATAGATAATGACCAACCTTGACCGTAGTTCACTTGTGGTTCATAGATCGCTAATTCGTGAATTAATAAGACTTCAGCTTCAGCGAACTTAGAATAACGGTTAGTTAAGTTTTCGGTTTCTTTAGAGCCTTCTTTAACTAATCGAGTATATTCAGCTAATAAGTCATTTTTGACTAATTCGCCACCTACCATATGATAGTTGTCGACTGTTTCATCAGCGATGTATGGCATGATGCTCTTCCAGTCGCCACCTTTAACATATGTGTTCAAGAATGTTAATGGATCACCGTAGTCAGCACCCCAACCCCATAAAACGACAGATAAGTCGTAACAGGCAGCACCGGAGGAAGAACCAGAAACAGCATTGTAGTTACTTGTATCAACTTTGTCGGTTGGAACAACTTTGAAGATTGAACAGTTACTTAAGTCATCAGCGACTGTTTCGATGCCATTTAATCTCTTATTCATAGAGTTGATCATCTTTGTGTCATAGACTTTTGTTTCACCATCAGCATCCCACATTGAATAGTATTCAATATTGATAGGATATGTAATTTGTGCTGTTGGGTTGAGTTCGTTATATTTTGCAATTGCTGCTTGAGCAACTTGAACTTTAGCGGTCACTTCGTCCTGAGTTGATTGACGAGTTTCGAATTGACCAGTTTCAATTAATGCTTGCGCTTGTTCTTTTGTTACGCCTTTATATTCCGCTAATGCAGAAGCGAAATATTCTTGAGTATATTCTTTACCGTTATCATCATACACGAAGTTTTTAGGAACATATGTGTGAACGAGATTTTGGCTTGCGAATACGCTTGTAGAATCGCCATCAGCCATTCTGGCGTAATATGTTGGGTAGTCAATACTTGCCATGATGGCTTGTCTGACTTCTTGGATGCTTAATGCTTTTTCAGTATTAGCAACAGAGGCTGTTGTACCGAATGTAGAATAAGACTTTTTACCAGCATTCTTTGTACGGTTAAGGACTAAGTTAGTACCAAACATTTCACCGATTGTGTCTAATAAACGAGAATTGACTAAACCTGAAGCTGGATCTTGAACTGTACCTGTGCCTTCATCACCAGAGATGTATTTTTCCCAACCAGTTGTGTCGGCAACATTAACACCGAAACCATCGATGTTGCCGTCTTCGAATTGAGTTCTTGTATAACTTGAATCGATTTCACCTTTGATAATGTTGTATTTAACAGTATCAACGTGAGCTTTCATAAATCCTCTAATATCTTTACGTTTTGCGTAAGTTTCATTTTTCTTATAAATGATGTTTGTTTCATCTAATTGACTTAACACAAATGGTCCGTTATAGAGAATAGAGTCATTACTTGCAGAACCAAATTTTGAACCTTTTTCTTCATAGAAGTGGGCATTAACTGGTAAATAGCAAGAATAAGTTAATAATGTTGGGAAATAGAAAGCGGAAGATAATAATTTGTAAGTAATTGTGTTATTTTCGTCATCAGCAACAACACCTAATCTTTCGCCGTTTTTAATTTTTTCAATGTCACTCGCTTCAATTGGGTTTTCTTCATAGTTACCATTGATATAGACGTTTTCATGTTCATTCTTAATCTTTTTATTAATCCAGTTAGCTTTTTTAGCATCTGTAGTTAAGATAGTGAATTCTTTAGTACCTTGAGCAATACCATCTAAGATTTGTGTGTAGAGATAATATTCTAAGGCACCTTTGATGAAGTCTGTCATGAGGTAGTATGTGTCAGAACCGGTTTTAAAATTACAGACGATTTTGGCAGCAGTAACCCAGTCAGAGGCTTTGATTTTTTGGACAACGTTTTGTCCGTTTTCGAAATAAGTATATGGTTTACCTGTATAATCAACCCAAACCAAGTTTTCATCTTGTCTGACTTTGAATGTAAATTCTGTGTTGTCATTTGAATGAGTTGCAGATTCCGCTAAGTTCAATTCAAGAACACCGAATTCATTGTGTGTAAGTAAACCATCAACGAAGTTAGCGAAGTGTTGAGCATTTTGAGCAGCTGATGTTTGCAAATAGTTTAAAGAAGCAATACCAGCAGCCATCAAAGAGTTATAAACAGTTTTCGCTTTTCTACCGTTGAGTGCTGCATATGGGGAGCCGCTTACAGAGCTAGAGGAACCACGAGGGCCGCATCCGATGAGCATGCCGCACATTGCAACGATCATTAACGATTTAACTTTTGAGTTCATAGTGTGTTTCCATCCTTTCTTTAAAGTTTAATGATTGTTTAATACCTTACTACCTATTGAAAAAAATTGCAAAGACTTTTTTACGTATGCATATAAAAAGTGCGTGTATGCATACACATAGCGCATTAATGTAAATATTTATTATTAGGAAAAAGGTCACCCTAGAAAAGGATAGTTTCCAGTAACCCAGAAGATGATTTCAAAGACCATAAAAACAATAAATACTATTAAAGAAGCGATAAAGAAAGGCAACCTTCTTTCCCAGGCAATTATTTTGGTTTGCTCTGGTAAAACTCCATCCCAGTTTTTTGTTTTTCTTCTCTGATTAGCGGTATATAAGTCACCCCAAATATAGCCAATTAGTAAATAAACTGCTGCAAACATGCCTAATAAAGCAGGATATTGAAATATCGGTAGTGTTGGAGAATTAATCGTGATGATTAAAACAATAAAAGGCACTGTAACACCAATAAGGGCTAAAATAGAGGCAATGATATATACTTTTTTATTTTTTAATGCTTTTTTCATGTTTAAAGAATAACACAATATTGCAAAAGACGAAAACTTTTCACTATACTTATTTTGAACGTATGCCAAATCCAAATTTAAAAGAAAATAAATTCAAAAGAGCGTTAGTAAGTCCTTTTCGTAATGTAGTTAAAACATTATCAAAAACCCTTTATGTCAAATGCCAATATAAATATATTACTCATCACAAATTGAATTTAAATAATCCAATTCGTTACACAGAGAAATTACAATACTTAAGACTGAAGGTTTATCCTTACGATGATCTGGTCAGTCAATGTGCTGGACGAGCGGGAGTAAGAGAATACATAAATAAAAAGGGATTCGCTCATACGTTGATCCCAATTTTCGGTGTATATGATAAATATGAAGATATTGATTTTGATAAATTACCAGAACAATTCGTAATGAAGTGCACTCACGCCTGTGCTTTTAATTACATTTGTTATGATAAAACAAAAATCAATCATCAAGAATTAAAACAAAAATTTGATAAGTGGTTAAAGACCAATTACGGTAAAAAAACAGTTGAACTCCACTACAGCAAAATTAAACCACAAATTATCATTGAGAAATTATTGTTGGAGAATGGAAAACTACCAGTTGAATATAAAATTCATGTGTTTAATGGCAAAGCAAAAAGTATGTATGTCGTGACCTCAAGAGGAATCGATATCCGTTATAACAATTATTATATTGATTGGACACCGTTTGATGGTTCACAGTTCAATGGTTGGAAAAAGACAGACTACCCACTAAATAAACCTGAGCATTTCGATTACATGGTTAAAATGAGTGAAATATTGGCAAAACCTTTTCCTTTTGTCCGTGTTGACTTATATAACATTAACGGAAAAATCTATTTTAGTGAAATGACATTCACACCCGCAAAAGGGACTTTGATCTTAGATGATGATCAAGCCGATTTTGAAATGGGTGAATGGTTAGATATCAAAAAATATATTAAATAAATTAATTCCAAGAAGTATAAGGGAAGCTTATTTCATATAACATCACTGCGTGAGAAATGTTTTCATCTGGGTGTGACGGCGAATAAGTATCACTTAATAATTCATATTCAATAGAAATACCACATAACCTACTTGAAGGAATATATGCATTGTTCTTTAAATTGAACCCTAAACATACATACATGTCTTCTCTCTGAGCAAATGGTGGTAAGAAATGATCATCGCCAGAATTAGTTGGAACATTATTTATAGAGTAATATAAAGGCACTTGAGTATAGCCATCATCGTTTCTTAAATAGAAGCTAATTTTGAATTTGATATTAGATTCTAAATAGCCAAGATTTTGATTTTTATCAGTAACTAATGAACATTTAAAATTCATCATGAAATAAGAAGCATTAGAACATTCTTTGACAAATAATAAGCCAAATCCTCCATGAGAATTTTCGCTTGCGGGTCTAATTTGTGTTCTAGCATTTTGGTAATGGCCGTTACAAAACATTTGTCCGTCAAATAATTTGGAAGATACACCGTATTTAAAGGAATTGTCATATCCGCTTAATTTCACTGATGGACCATATGCTTTTTTATCACCTTCTGGTTTTACGATGTCATAAGTGTATTCATAATTAATAAAATTTGGATCTAATAATTTGAAGTTTTCATCCTCAAGCGAAGTAAAAGGAAGATCGTCTTCACCGATTGTGTGTTCTTCTTCAATTTTATTAACCGAATATTTTTTATGACTTGGGTTGATTTTATCATGCCAAACATCAAAATAATTCTCTTCAAAAATAGGAGAATTATAAGGAACACCGTCATAGACTTCTTTTAAACCATAACCACAAGAAGTTAATAATAAAGTTGGAATTAATAGAAATAATTTTTTCTTAGATGCTTTCATGATAAATTTCCTCCTTTTCAACTTTGGATGTGATGTTTTCTTTAGTGTCCGCAACTTGGCTCTTCTTGAATACAAATCCTAATAAGAAGATGGTAATTAACATCATCGATGATGTGAATATCGGTGAAAGAGCAGAAGAATTAATGAGAGGGCGATTGTCATAAACTAATAAGGAAATAACTAAAAATCCAAGAACATAACCAAATATACCCATCTTATAAGGTAATTGGTCATCACTAACAACGAAGTATTTAAATAAATAACGCACACCAACAATAATAGCCAATAAGAAGAAGATAGATCCAAATATACCTGAGGCTAATAAATTATCAAATAACCAAACATTAGATACTTCTTGGCTTACAAAATTTGCGTATTCAAAAGATTCATAGCCGATAGGAACACCAAATAGCTTCCATGACACAAATAAATCGTTTAGTATCGCGTTAATATTAACGGAGTAACGATTCGTATTAAATACGCGATTGAGCAATGAGTTATTAGCAATTACATTTCTAATCGGCGTAACGAAAGACCAAGATTGTGAGTTAAAAAACATCAATAAAATAACTAAGAATAAAACAATAAAAGCAACCGTCATTACTTTATTCATTATTTTTGCGAATTTTGTGTATTTCCCAGCACAAATAATAATGACGATTCCAATGATTAATATGATGTCTGTAATCAGTGTCCATTTCGTAATTGTGAATAATAATGTGATGCCCGCAATAATCGAACAAACTAAATATATAAGGAATTCACGCTTATTTTGACGATATTTTAAGAAAAATAAAGGGATGACACTAGTTAATAAAACCGAAGGGAATAAAGTAAAATATTCAATTGAAACTTCACTAATTGATAATCCAAATAGCATATACGCCATACGGCCAATCGGAACACTAGAAGGTTTTCCATCATAGAAGATATATGAATTACGATAAATAATTGTGTAGAAAGGTACAAAGTAAATCATCGTAATAAGAAGGTTAATTAATACAAATGCGCCTAACGATGCATAGATGACTAATAAGACATTTTTGATTTTAAAATTTTGGATATTGGATAATAAATAACCCGCTAAGGCAGCAAAAGATAATCCAATAGGAATAAAGGCTCCTTCCACTACACCAATTTTACCAATTGAATGTGAGGTATATGTGCTTAATGCAGTCAATAACCCAAAAATAAATAAAGGAAATAAGAAGAAAGCGAACGATGAAAATCCTTCCAATTTTAATTCCTTGAAAAAGATTACTACGAACAATAACACTAATGCGGCGAAAAAGCAGGAATATAGAATAAAAGAATGGCCTAAATAAAAAGAAACAAAACATAATATTTCTAAACCTAAAAAGCCAAACACAGAACCCCATTTAAAGATTCTATTTTGTGGTTTTGTTTGATTGATTTTTACGTTTTCCATAGAGACATTATATTACAAATAAATAAAAAGCGGTAGTAACCGCTTATATAAGAAAAAACAATCTACTAATGAGATTGCTATTCTTCAGTTTCAAAATAGAAATTGTTGTCAGATGATTCCATATTTAGATATTCATCTGCGGATTGGTAAGCTTCATAAATTTCTAATTCTTCAGCGTCTGTTAATTCGTTATTACGATCTCTTGGTCCAAATAAATTATCCATTTTCTCTTACCCCCAACAATGTTATTTATTGCTAGCAATACTATATCATTATCAGGCAGCATGAACAATTGATAATCATGGAATTTTAGACAGTGACAAAATTAGTTTTGTTTTTTTAGAAACAACCTAATAATATTTTATTTTCCCCCATCATTGATATATAAAATACCAAGTGTTTGTGGGCCACAATGTGATGTAATTGTGGCTTGAGCAAGCGTTTCATAAATATGTTTGAAACCAGCTTTTTTAAGCTCTTCTTTTGCTATATCCACCATTTCTTGCGTAGCGTGAGAATGGGTTACGAAGGCAATAGATAAATCTGGATTATTAAATTGCTCTAAAATGTCTTCGCAATACGCTTTCACGACACTAGTTTTACGACCGTGGAATTTTTTAGCAGGGATCATTTTCCCATCAGTTAACAAAATTTGTGGTTTGATTCTAAAGATTGCGGCCCCAAAACGCGCAATACCGGAACAACGTCCACCTTTATGTAAATATTCTAATGTATCAACAACAAAACTTGCTTGAACATAAGGAATACGTTCTTCGACTTTTGCCACAATTTCTTCTGGTGATAAGCCTTCTTTTGCTAATTTAGAAGCATAAATTGCTTCTAAAGCAATACCAGTAGATAATGAACGAGAATCGATTAAATAGACGTTATCAATATGGCTAGCAACGTTTTTTGCGTTATTATAAGCACAAGATATCTCGCTGCTAAGGCTAATATGAATCACCGCATCATAATCTTTTAATAATGAAGTGAAATATTCATCATATTGGAATTCATTAACCGCACTGGTTTTTGGCAAGATACCAGTTGTTTTAACATATTCAAAAATCTCTTCTGCGGTTATGTCGCCATCTAAGCCTGCTTTTTCGCCTAATAAAACAGTGAAAGGAACTACATGAATGTCGTATTCCTTTTGCATGCTTTTAGGGATATCTAGTGTAGATTCTGTAGAAATACAAATTTTCATAAAAACTTACTTCCTTTATTTTTGTTGATAAAAGTTTATGATACTTTGGTCATATTTTTCAATATTGTTATTTCTTAAATGTGAATGACTTCCTTCATCAAAATAGACGATTTGTTTTTTTTCACTCCCTGAGCGGTCATATAAAATTTCGGCATTTTTGGCCAAGGAGAAAATGTCTTTTTTACCGTGTAAAAACAATGTTGGACATTTAACATTAGGTAAAGCATTATATGGTGAAGATAATTTTACCGATTGCTTTGTATAATATTTAAACCAGAACCAAATCAAATAAAAGACTGGGAAAGTTTTATGTCCTAAATGCACATAATGTCTTTTATATGATTCTTCAAAATTGAGGAACGCTCCATCAAGAACAAGTCCTTTAATATCGTCTTTATATTGATCGTTAGACGCCACTAAAGAACCAGAAACACCACCAACACAGACGCAGTGGAAATAGAAATTAGATTGTTTTTTATTTAATTTTAAATAGTCAATCCATTTCATGATGTCTTTGCTTTCTAAAATACCCACTGTGGAATATTTACCTTCACTATTGCCATGCGCTCTTTGGTCAACAAATAATAAATTGTATCCCATATCAACATATGGTTTTGCATAGTAATAGGCATAGATTAAACATTCGCATCTTCCGCATAAAAATATGACTGTTTTATCTTGATGAAAATCATAATATTCCGCGCATAATTTAAGATGATCAAAACTAGTAATTTCTAGTTCTTCTTTTTTATCTTGGAATTGAGACATATAAGCAATTCCATCATCCCACATCTTTACTTGTTCTTCGTTATCTTTTTTGGAACATTCTCTTCTCCAATCAGTGTCTTTCATACGGGTTAATGTATGCCAATACACTCTTTGAGCGATGGCAAAGACGAGCCAAATAGAAAAGAAAAATCCGCTTAATAATAAAGCTCCAACAACGATGAAGATGTAATGATAAAATTGTAGTAATATTGTCATTATTTTTTACCGATAATATCTAATAAAATTTCTTTTTCTTTTTCACAATTAATAGAGACGTTTTCATCTGCTAAATAGAAAGTCGCCGCTAAACCTGGACCGACATTAACACCATTTGATTGACTCATACGTGAAATGATTACTTTTGCGTTAGGATTAATGCCTAAAATACGTTTTTTAATCTCTTCAGCTTGTGGCTCTCTAATCGATTGCGTAATAACGAAAATCTTATCTTCAGGATTACCGATTGTAGCTTTGATAAATTCTTCGATATATTTATAGGCCGATTTATATCCTCTTGCGTTTGCTAAAACCGCAGGCATACCAGTTTCATTACAGAAATCCGCCATTGGTTTCACACCAGCCAAATTACCGAAGAAAGCTTTAGCTTTAGAAATTCGTCCAGAACGATGTAAGAAGAATAAATTGTCTAAGATGCCAATTTGGTGAATTCTTAATTTCTTATTTTCTAAATCTTCGACATTTTCTTCAATTGATAAGCCTTTTTCACGGTTGATAGAAGCATAAATTGATAATAAGGAAATCCCCGCACTATATCGACGTGAATCTACCACTAATAATTTACGTCCTTTATATTCTTTTTCTAATTCTTCTTTTGCTAATAAGAAAGCGTTATATGTACCAGACATATTACTGGACAATGTAATCGCGATCACATCTTGTCCTTTTTCGAAATAAGATTTGATGCGTTCCATAATCAAGTATTGATTTGGCAAACCAGTACGATAATTAGAATGTTTGTTATCTAAATCATGATAAAAGTCTTCATATGAAGTTTCTTCCCAGTCAATGTCAGCAAGGTGGTCGCTTCCATCTGGAAAATTCACACTACCAGGAATTGGTTTTTCAATTTGATATAATGCACGTTCTTCTTTAGGTAAATCCATGCATGAATCATTAATAATTACGTATTTCAACATATAAATCTCCTTAATTTGTCTTATCTATTATATAATCGACGACATCTTTAACGGTATGAAAATCATCAAAGGAAGTACCGCTAAATTCCATTTGGAATGTTTCTTCTAAAGCAATCGCAACATATAAAACACCGATAGAAGATAAACCTAAATCGCTTCTTAAATCTAAGTCTTCACGATAATCTTCATCTTTAAGAGTGTTATTAACATTTGCTTGTTTAATAATATCTTTTAATTTATTAAAAATCTCAGTTCTCTCCATAATTGATTTCCTTTCGAATAATCTTCATTGCTGGTGTGCGAGTAAAATCTTCTTTTCTTATTATTATTTTATTCACGCGCATATGCGCAGGGAAATTATTATTTATTTGATTAATTTGTCGTTTCAAATAAGCAATTTTATCTTCAACGTCTAATTTATTTAATTCGATATAACGAGGATATACCGATAGAGTTAATTCATTTGTGGCTTCATTTAAATATAATAAACAATCTTGAATGAGATCTAATTCATCAAATTTATTTTCTAAATCAAATGGTGATAATTTTTCTCCCGTATTTAAAACGATAATATCTTTAATACGGCCAACGATATATAAATATCCTTCTTCATCAAAACGTACTAGATCACCAGTTTTGAAATATCCGTCTTCGGTAAAAGCATTTTTGTTTTCTTCCTCTTCTAAATAATAGCCATCAAAAACATTATCACCTTTAATTAATAATTCCCCATCGACAATTTTTAAATCTTGATGCGGATAAGGGAAACCGACAGAGGCAGGTTTATATTCACTATTAGGATTTCCACTCACGAGATTTGCAGATTCAGTTAATCCATATCCAGGTAATAAGGTAATATTATAGGCTTTATATTCCTTCACTAAATAAGGAGGGACAGTAGACGCTCCGGCGATGATATATTCTAAAGAATCGCCTAACATATTGCGTTTAAATTGTTTTGATAAATTTAACGCCATTTCCGCTAAGGCAGGGACCATCACAATTGTAGTTGGTTTAAATATCGCGATGTCTTTGAACATATCTTTGTTATTTAAACAAATCCATAATGTGGAACCAGTTTGTAAAGAAGTTAATAAATTACGAACTAAACCAAAGACGTGAGTTAAAGGCAACACTAATAACAATCTTTGATGGAATGGATCTCTTACACCATAGCAACCATTTTGTGCTCCTCTAGTAATCGCTTGATGGCTTAATAAAGCACCTTTACTTTTACCAGTTGTTCCTCCAGTAAAAATAATACAAGCAGGGTCCTTTTTATCAACATTAACACTACTAACGGTATTAGAAGAAGTATCACTAGAGTTAATGATATCTAGATGATGTGGCATTGTATTTAATCCATCAATTGTCTCTTGCAATGATGAATTATAAACAAGAACATTCATATGATATTTTTGACTCAATCCAAATAGTGCTTCTTTTGGTAAAAACGGAGGCAATAAAGTTGGGACTGCTCCTAAAGTTACGATCGCTAAAAAGACTTTGACCCAATCAACACTGTTAGTGATGAATAATCCTACTATGTCGCCCTTTTTCACATTGTGTTCTTTTAATAAAGCGCGGAAATACGCGACTTTTTCATCTAATTCCGCATAAGTTAACTTTTCATTTATCGTCATTAAAGCTAATTCATTTGGATAAATTTTTTTAGCGTTTTCCCATAATGAAGTAAGTGTTTCATAATGAACGATTTTTTCAATTATTTCTTTGGTTGTACATTCCGTAAAATAGTTTTTTTCTACATAAGCCATAATTATTTCTCCCTATGATACAATTGTTTTAATTGTTGTTCTTTTTCGTATAAATATTTAGTGATTTCTTCAATCTTATTCATATCCATTTTATCTCCCATTAATGCTTTCACATCAATCGGGTCACCAATCACAAGTTTTTGTCGATTCCACCAATGAGGTCTTAATTCGTGATAGGTTGGGATTATTTTCACTCCTGCTTGAAGGGCCATTAAAACCGCACCACTTTTAAAACTAGCCATTGGATTATCGTTAGAATGCGATACATGTCCTTCTGGGAAGATCATCACGGTGTTTCCGCCTTTCAATAAATTAGTGATATGACGGAATGATTCCATCGAAAATTTTTCACGGTCAATTGGAATAATTAATAAATGTCTTAGTATCCAAGAAAAGAATTTTCCTTTAAATAATTCCTTCATTGCCACCGAATAAAGTCTACGATACCAAAAAGCCGTTTGTAAGATCATAACATCGTTATATAAGATGTGATTTGAAATGATCATCGCTCCTTTTTTATGATGTTTTTTCGCTTCTTTAGATTCGTATATTTTCTTCATGCGATAATAAAATAGAAGCGGAAAACCACTCCAACGTCCAATATCATAAAACAGATATTTTAAAGCAAATAAATGGGCTTTATATTTTTTAAAATTGTTTTTCTTTTTCATATTTAAAAAGTGCGAAACACCTTTCTTAATACCCAGGAGAAAAATACATTCAGTGACATCGCAAAGACAAAAGACAATATTACACTAATAGGTAAATATATATGTAAAATAGCGTGAAGGAACGTCACTGATAAGAAGTAACCAGAAAGACGAATCGCTCCAAATAATAATTCTTTACTCAATCTCCTAAAATAAGATAAAGATGGGTAAATGACTGTAATAAGTGCGTGATATAAAGAGAATGTCCAAGTAAATGAGATTAATGCGATTTGACTATAAGAAGTAAAGTCATAAACGGACATTAATAATAATGACATTAATAATAACGCTGAACATAACACACTAGGAATGCCATTTAAGAAAATGATGCATTGGATACGGAAAGTGTCAAAAAATGGTGAGAAATGACTGCGAGAATTTTTATCTAAATAAATTGTTTCTATCGGTGTGGTAATAATTGGATATTGTTTAATCTGAAATTGCACAATTTGGTTCATTTCATATTCGTATCTTCTACCAACAATCTTAATTAATTCATCAAGATAACGAATTGGAAAGCCTCTTAATCCACATTGATCGTCTCGAATATAAGTTTTTGTTAACAAGCTACGAGTGACTTTAGAAAAATCGTTGCCAAAGCGGCTGCGGAAAGGAACATCTTTAGAGAAAGAACGAACACCAAAAACTAATTCATCATTTTCATGTAATAATGCATCGATTTTTAAAACATCATTGATACTATGTTGCCCATCTCCATCCATAGTAATAATAAAATCGTAATCTAATTTATTATTTTTAATTTGACGATAAGCATATTTTAAGGCATAACCTTTGCCTTTATTTTTTTGATAAGAATAATAAAAATTAACTTTATCTTCCACTAATGAAAAGATTTCATCATACTTCTTTGATGAACCATCATTGACGAGCATAATATCGTAATTATGTTCTTTTAAACCATTAATTGTATTGACTAATAATTCATCAGGTTCATAACTTGGAATTAATATCAAAGTTTTTTCCATGCCATTATTATCTACTAAAATGAGGATATATTCTAGTATTTTTATTTTAATAAAAAAGATACATTACACACAACAAAAAATGTATTGCTAAAAGTAGTCATAAATCTATTTTTTATTCGAAAAAGAAATTAAAAAGCAACACACGTTAATGCATTGCCTTACTTTTCATAATGGTGGAGCCGAGGGTATCGAAACCCTGTCCAAAGATGGTCCATCAATAACGTCTACAGTTTAGTTGATAGCAAGATTTAACATAGTTCAATATATCAACTTATCTACCTATGCGAGATTTACTTTATTTCGACATTAATTAACAAATCCACTATCAATGTCTAGACTTTTGTTATGACACCCACTTCAAGCGTGAAAGCCGAAAACCTTGAGGGATGCTCTGTCCGATCTAAAGAGACCGGTTCCTAAATTCGGACGCTAATTAAGCTAAGCAGAGTGATTGAGCTCTTGGAGCTCTCATATAACTGTTGTCAGTTATTTTTGTTTGATGATATCGTCATCACTCGACTGCAGTTAAAGCAAAACACATCTCTGTCGAAACCAATACGACCCCATGAGTATTTGCAAGATAAAATATAACATTATAAAGAAATTAAGAAAAGATTTTATTTACAATAAAGCGGATAAGACTATAATTTTTTACGAGGCCAATAAGTATGAAAAAATTAATTTATGCAGTAATTAATCGTCACGATGTGACTGAAGCAACATTAGAAGCATTGTCTTCAAAAGGATATAACGGAACTGTCATATCCTCTTCAAGTTTAAGAAAAACAATTGCTAACGGAGGCGAGATTCCTTTATTTGTCTCTTTAGCGGATTTAGATCATCCTCGTTACGAAGGTAATACCACCATCTACATCGTTGAAGATGAGGAAAATGTCGATGAAGTTTTGTCGATTATTCGTGAACAAACCAAATCATTTACTTTATCGGATGGAGGAATGGTTGTAATTCCTCTAGACCATTATGAAGGAAGTTTCTAAAAATGCCTGATATAAAAGTCTTAGCCATTTTATATATTGGATTAGCTTTAATTGTGGGAATTTTTTCCTCCAAATTAATGAAATTAATCCATTTTCCTAATGTTACTGGCTATTTGTTAAGTGGTATATTAATTGGTCCTTGGCTTCTTGGCTTAATTAACCAAGAAATATTTAATGATATTTTAAAAGAAGTGTCATGGATGAGTGAAGTTGCTTTAGGTTTTATCGCTTTCACGATCGGGGGATCTTTTAAATTATCGGCCTTAAAAAGAGTGGGAAA